>JAAUPF010000165.1 GCA_012034575.1 Richelia sp. CSU_2_1
AGTTTTGTCAAGAAATTGTTGCTGAATTAATGAGAGCTAGACCTAATAAACTGCCATTTTTTCAGAGGGGTTTGAGGGCTATGTCTTTGATTCGATCGGGGTTGTGACGGGGTTGTCACCCCGTCAGAACCGCTACTACACGAACAAAGTCGGCCTACGCCGACTAAGAATCATACAGGATTTGGTATTATATGTACCTACTGGTGGCATACCAACAACTAATTTTTGACAAGGAGTTACTGAGATGAGTTTTCTACATTTAGATGAATATTTAAACAAAGAATTTTCGCCGGATAATTGGTCAGATAGTGCAGTTATATATGCTCTTGAATTGGTGCAAAAACTGACACCTGCTGATTGGGATGAACTCAAATCTTGTTGGCGAGAACGTCCCCAAGAATGGCAGTATCGGTGCGCCGAAATTATTTCCGATGGTGACTCCCAACAAGCAATTCCGTTGTTGCTGGAAATGCTTGAGACGCCGGATGATGAGCTTACCCTCACAGCAGCGGATTCTTTAAGGTCGATCGAGGCAGCGAAACAAAATTTATACCTGAATCCTGATGTTTTAAAACGCTTGCAAGTTCTTTCTCAAAGCAGTTCGATCGCTCAAATTATTGTTAATGAACTGCTCAAAAAATTGCCAGTTAGATTGTAAATGCCAACAAAAACTTTTAGATCGTGTCGATCGCTCATTTGATTGTGACTCAATCTTCTATGACAATATCGATCGCATCCTCGAACAAAATAATTTTCTCATAATCGGGGCGCTCGACATTTCGTTCAATCTGTAAATGAAGAACTAAACACTGCTGTCAACGGTCAACTGTTGAATCGCTAGCTTCAGTATATTCGCAAAAAATATTCAGACCAATTTTCAGCAAATACAGAACAATAATAGTAGCAATACTAGGATCGATCGGAATTCCCGAAGAAGCGCCCAAACTGACAATAGCAACAATTAATCCCGTCAGCAAAGGCGCACTTCCAGGATTTTTCGTGTAATCTTTAAATTGAGCGCGCAAACCATCATTGCCGCAGAGTTCGGCGCGGAGAGTTTTCAGCGTCACTTGCCATAGGGATTTGCCGCTTTTTGGCTGTGCAAAGGATTCAAGGTTGTTGTTTTCACCCCACAATTCATCAAAACTATCGTCAAATCTGCCGTTGTGTTTTTCCAGCATCGCCAAAGCTGCTTGGGCGGGAGCATAATCTTGCAACATTTGTCGCTTTTCATTCATTTCGGCGGGAGTTAGTATTGGTTCCATATTGTTAATTGCGGGTAAGTTAGTTAAACAATTTTGAATTGTAATGATTATACCAGTAATAGTCGATCGAACGCGATTTTTGTAGGGGCGGGTTCACCAACAATATCCGGCAATAATCAACAATCTCAAAAACTCGCCCCCACCCCATCTTCAATTTTAATGTACCCGATCGCTCGATCGAACGCAATTTAATAAATCTCAAATTTGTGCGCTCGAGAGCTATCCTCGCACCTTGTATTTTGAAAGAGGTAGATGGTGGTTTATCGTTGGGTGGGGGCGGGTTTATGAGACCATCGATCTTAGGCTAATATTGTTGGTGAACCCGCCCCTACAGGAATTATGTGTATTTAACTAGGCTCGATCGAACTTGCTTTCTGAATATCTGAAAACCAATGTTCGGGACAATCATTACCTGTAAATTCTCGCCAAATTATCTTAAACTGATTGTCTCCTAAATGTTTGAGCGTTCGCCCTAAATTTGCGATATCCCACTCTATCCACTCTTTATTATGCTCGATGTTAATGGCTAAAGCGCGAAGGTAAATTTTCGTGCCTTCAGTCCAATTCGATTCGGCTTCTAAGTTTTTGCCCCATGCAGTTAGGGTTGAGGAAGCTTTACGCCAATCCTTTGCTACACTGAAGGCTTCAAATGCTTTTTGGAAATAGGTAACAGCAGTCTCAAAATCTCCTTGCTCTTTGGCAATTTCTCCTAGTTGTTGATACTCGTATGCAGCTTTGTAAGCATCCCCCACAGCTTCAACAAGTTGGAGAGCTTTGTGGTAAAAAGCAATCGCCTCGTCAAACTGCCCTTGCTTTTGAGCTAAGAGTCCTAGATCGTGATAGACTCCAGCAGAACTGTAGAAATCCTCCGCATCTTCATAAATTTGGAGAGTTGTGTGGTAAAAAGCGATCGCCTTGTTAAACTGCCCGTGCTCTTCGGCTACCCTTCCTAGTTGGTGATATTCCCTAGCAGCGCTGTATAAATCCCCCGCATCTTCATAAATTTGGAGAGCTTTGTGGTAAAAATCGATCGCCTTATCAAACTGCCGTCGCTCTTGAGCTACTACTCCTAGATTGTGATAGTCGCTAGCAGCATTGTAGAAGTCCCCGGCCATCTTTTTTTATTTTGGAGAGCTTTGTGGTAAAAAGCGATCGCGATCGTCAACGCCGTGCTCTTGGGCTAACACTCCTAGATTGTGATAGACGCCAGCAGAACTGTAAACATCCCTCAAATATTCAAAAACTTGGATAGCTTTATGGTAAAAAGTGATCGCATCGTCAAACCGCCGTTGCTCTTTGGCTAAGATTCCTAGATGTTGATAGACAACAGCAATCTTATTATTAACGGAGGGGTCATTTAAAGCTGTAAGTTCATCCAGAATTTCTTGATAAATTACTCTTGCTGTTTCCAAGTCAGCACTTTGAATTGCTTCATTGGCATCTATTCCCCGCAGATACATCCAGAAATTAAAGGCATCTTGCCCCTTTGCCTTTGTTTGTACCCAGTGGATGCCAATTTGCTTTAGCGCCCGTTCTCGCAGGGACTTAAATTCCGGTTTGCGTCCCCAGCGCTGATATACTTGTCCCAAAGCTACCAAAATTGGTAGAGCATAAGCCCATTCTTCCTGCTGTTCTGCCAGTCGTAAATGTTGCAATAGATTCGGTTCTTCCACTTGTAGCGCAAAGGTTGCCTGTTTCGCATTGCCGACGAGATCTTCATGGGAGTTATCAGCCAACATTGCGTAGAAAACCAGCAACTTTTTTTCTAGGTTACTGATTACCTCCTGCGAACCCATTTTGTCTAACTGTTGTCGCAAATACCAAGGCAATGCCGGGTGAATTTTGTAAATAGTTTCCCCCAAATGTTCCAAAATTCCGGCGGCAGTCGCTTCATTCAACAGTCCAGTCCAATCCGATTTCTGCAAATTTTCCCCAAATACCGCCCGATATGCTTGCCCCCAATCACTGTCGGGATTTGCTGAAAAATTATTGAGCCAATGTGCATCAACACGCTCGCAAAATAACCCTAAAAACGGCAAATGCTGCCGCGCTTTTTCCGACAAATTAGCAAACGAATAATCCAGCGACACCGTTAGAGACTTCTCCCTCCCTTCCTCCTGGGCACCCTGGAAAGTATCCAATCCCCGCCGCAGCGCCTCAATCAACTGCACCGGAGTTTGCGACTTCAAATGCCGCAACACCACCCTCAGCGACAGCGGATGTCCGCCCAACAGTTTCAGCAACTCCAGATATTCCCCAGGCAATTTCGCCCTGTCAACCCCCGCTTCCCGCAGAATCCGCGCCGCCAACTCTTCCGCATCCGGCTGCACCAATCCCTTTAACCCCCGCAGCGCGTAACCGCAATCCAACCAACTTTCCTCGCGCCGACTGGTAATCAACACCCAAGTTTCTCCCCCGCGCAACTGTTTGAGAAACTGTTTCAAGCTGTCTCTTTCCGCATCGGGTAAAAGCGGCAAATTCCCCTGGGGAAACCCATTCACCGGTTCAAAATTATCCCAAATCAGCAAACAAGGATTAGTTTGCAAATATTTTCGCACCACATCTTGCTGTTTTTCTGTCGTAGCTGATGCGAATTTTTCGCCCCACTTTGCCCTACCAATTTGATTGACTACTTGACTCAACCCAGCACCTTGTTCAAAGGAAGTGAAGAAAACCCCACCTTTTCGCCCCTGAGTATCAGTCAACCACCGCGCAAATCCTCCTGTCAACTCTGTTTTTCCAACACCGCCCATCCCCTGCAACAGCACTACATGACTTTTGCGAAAAGCTCTTTCTAAGCACAAAATATCGTAATCTCGCCCAATAAAACCATAGGCACTAACTTCTGGCAAACCTACCGCCAGCAAAGCCTCTGCATCATCTTCGTCATCTTCCCACAAATCATCAGGAACTGTTTTCGGGCAAAAAGGCCTGCAAGGTTCCTGCTGGTACAATACCGGCACCAACCAATCTTGCAGGGGTAACAGCCCTTTGGGACTGGGGCGCTGCTTCTCGATAGACATAGATTTGCGCCCCGCAGCCACCGCAGAGGCGATGTCTTGTCCCCGCACCAATTCCCCGTACAGCCGCGCCATGAAGTGTTTCGCGCCTGTCGCATAGACGGAATAAGCCATCGCCACAACGCCTTTCGCGCCCAGTTTCACCAACTGTCCGGCCACGGAAGAAAAAGCTTCTTCCCCAGCTTGTCCCGACTTGCAAGCATTGAGAATAAAAATCGGCACGCGGCAATCTGTCAAATATTGGGCAATTTCCCTAGCAGTTACTATTTCCGGTTCGCCGTCAGCATCTTCAAAAACTAAAACACCTTCTCCCGATTTTCCATATTGAGTTTGCACAGTTTTGCTATCAGCTTGAAAGTCGCCGTGGCCGTCAAAATGAACGATATGATAAAAGCCTTTGCGGGCGTTAAGTTCTGCTTCAAACTGCTTTAAACTAGGCGGACGCAATACGGTAAGATTTACTTGTTTTTGAATAGGTTTGAGCGCCTCTAACATGGGGCGGGCGATAGTTTGAAAATTAATATCTTTCGCTCCATAGGGTCGAGCAATTACCAGTAAAATATTTAATTGTTCGTCAGACATTGTTCCCAATTCTGCCCGCACCGCATAATTGCTAAGACTGCGATACATCCCCGCCAGCAAAGGTGCGAGAAATTGATAATCGGGAGCAAACAGCAATTCCCAGGGCAAATTGAGTACGGCTGGTTCGTCGGAAATAATGTTAATTTCGCACTTATCCAATCCGGCGCGCGTCGCTTCCTGAAAAAAGTCCCGCGCTTTCTCGCTGCTGCGAAACACTAAGTCAAATAGCTGCTGTCCCCAAGCTTGCAATTTCAGTTCAACTTTTTTAGCATTTTCCGGTTCGAGTCCGTAGGGAAAGCGCAGATATTCTTCGAGATACCAGCGCAAATCGTCTAATGCTTTGCTGTCAAAGGGATGTTCAAAGGTGACGGGAGGGGCGGAACGGGGCATTGAGTTGCCCCGCTGCCAGAATAGTTGGATGGAATCGCCCGCGTGATTAATGCGTAGGGAGTTTTTTACCATTGGTATTGGCTGGGGGCTGAAATGATGCGATGTTGGTTAATAATTCAGCAGTGCGACCTGATTTTCCGTAAATACTATTAAATAAATAT
Source organism: Richelia sp. CSU_2_1 (assembly GCA_012034575.1). GTDB lineage: Bacteria > Cyanobacteriota > Cyanobacteriia > Cyanobacteriales > Microcoleaceae > Microcoleus. Next base: position 5,419 of record JAAUPF010000165.1, read on the forward strand.
AGCAAGCCTAAATCATTTGTGTAATTCCCGTAGGGGCGGTGCCCCCGTGCCCGCCCCGGTGGGTAGGGGTAGGCACGGGGGCCTTGGTGTCAACTTAAGACTGAAATTATTGAGAAATCTCGCTTTTTCATAGTCTAGATCCCCCTAAATCCCCCTTAAGAAGGGGGACTTTAAGAGCACTTCCAGTCCCCCCATATGTGGAGTAGATAAATTATGACTCAATCTCCTACGACAATATCCCTCGATCGCATCCTCGAACAAGATGCCGAATCCGTTAATTAGCTATTTAGGGAGAATTGGTTAGTTCTTGAATTAATCGATCGGGAGTTACAATCCGAGGCGCAGTCACAGGAAAATCTCGCGGATTGCGGGTGACAATCGCATCAATTTGATTGACTATAGCACTGCTGTACTGAATCGCATCTTCAAAATCCTTGAAAGTGCTAGTTAATGCCATTGAAATAACAGAGTTATCGACTGTTGCTACTTGACAAAATGTAGCTAACTGTCGCAAAAAATCCAGCGTCCAATCGCGACCTTTGTCTCTGCGAATGATGTAGTAAAGGTCGCTAAAAGTTGAAGCAGAAATGTAGCCTTGAATTGTACCTTCTTCAGCCAAAGTTAAAATGCGATCGCTCTCAGTAAAGAAAGGTTCTCGATCGAGCGCAACATCTACTATGATATTGGTGTCTATGACGACTTTCACAGGTTGTGTTTCTCCTTTAAATATTCCCATTTTGCTTGTTTGTCTGGATCGTCAAAATCCATTGGTTCCGGTACAGGAACTCGATCGAACAAACCTTGAAATGCTTTCACCTTAGATCTCAACTTTTTAGGTGTTTCAGGTTCGTTAGCGAAGCCCTCGAAGAGGATCGCACTTTCCGAGTCGCTGGCTCCTTTAACCGGAACGGCTAGCTGCAAGACGATGATTTCGACATCTCCCGGCGGCATATTCACGGGTTCTACAATTACCAAATTGCCAGTTGCATCGATTTTACCTTTAAGTTTGTATGCAAGCATGATAATCTCCAATAAATACTATGTTTCTCTTGACTGATACGCGATCGACCCGAAACCGATTTGTTTGCGAAAATATTTCGTCGCAGCCCGCATATTGGTAAAAACTCGATTTCTTTAGTGAGAGCTTACAAGTCATATTTCTATTATAGCCACGCAAGAAACCGGGTTTTTGACAAAATGCAGACAGTAGAATCCCTTCACCGCGAAGCAATGGAATCGATCGATCGAGCCATTCTAGCCCGTAAGTGCAATGATTTCGATCGCGCGATCGCACTTACCAAAGCCGCCTTTGACAAGGAACGCGCTGCAGCAGATTTAGCGGCCAACGAATGGGATTTTGAGCCGACTCGTTCCGTACTGCATCGCAGCGCTGCCGTACTTGCGATCGAATGCGCCCAACTCCGGGAAGCAGAACGTTTAATCGGGCGGGCTCTTGCAGGTAATCCTCCCGCCGATATTGCTGATGAATTGCGCGATTTGCTAATAGAAGAAATTTACTCCCAACGCCAAGCGATCGGAGCTTAATTTATCTTACTGAAATCTTGCATTAATATCGATAAGGGTGTTATTTGGAGGTTATTTGTGGGGTGGGGCGGGTTTATTTAACTTGTTTGCTACGTTTTTAATCCTTGGCGAACCCGCCCCTACAAGTTATTGAAAATAATGCAATATCTTCGTTCGATCGCACTTCATTCACCAACAATCGAAATTCCCTGCTGGAAAACCTGCACTGCTTCCGATAAATTAGTCTCGCCCATCAAAATACACCGTTTTAGCAACTCCACATCCAGCGTTTCCAATCCTGAAAGTTCGCTCCGGATCGTTTCTTCATAACCATTCGATCGCAGGTGGTAAAGTCGCAACGTACCATCCTCCCAAAACCACACTTCTGGCACTCCCAAAGCTTGATATTTTAGCAATTTTCGCGGCCCGCCACTGCTATAAACTATCTCGATCGACAAATCAGGAATCGATTTAACTCCCCCCAAACAAAACGATTTATCTGCCTGGGTTGAAGCTTCTCCCGTTTTCTCCTGCGTCATCGAACCAGAAGGATAAAATTTGACACCTTTCATTAACAGAAAAGTTGTCACCAAGTAGCCAATAATTTCGGAAAAATTTTCGTGCTGGAATCCCGGCATAAATATTTCGATCGCACCTGCAAAAAAAGACAATTTGACTTGTGGCGAATCTTCCACAGCCTTCTGAATTAACTTAAATTGTTCCCACGTACCGTTAATCACTACTCGCTGTTCGAGGGTCGATCGATCGAGAACTTGTGTCATTGAACCGCACCATTATCTCCTGTTAGGATTGTAGCACTCTTAACAGACTTCTACAAGAGATAGCCCTCTTCTTAAGACTCGCTCAACGTCTTATTTTGGCTCGGCTCACTCGAAGATCCAGACACGCTATTTTAGGTTTGTTAAACTCTAAAATGTTCAAAAAGCACATTCCTGCATAAACTCATCATTTATGTTATAATTTAATTCCACCTTAAACTTACCATGATAAATTGCCTTGGATTATAACTTTGATTGGAATCCAGCCAAAGAAAAGCAAAATATTCGCAAGCATCAATTAAATTTCCGTTTGGCATCAACTGTTTTTCGCGATCGTTCTCAATTAACAATCTATGATGAAGAACACAGTCAAGATGAAGATAGATGGATTACCCTAGGCTTAGACGAAACAGGAGTTTTAAGGGTTGTCATCCATACCTTTGAACAAACCGATCGTACCTCCTGTATAATTCGGATTATTTCAGCCCGTAAAGCTAATTTCACTGAAACCCAAGCTTATCAAGAGAGGAAATTATGAAATCAGAGTATGATTTTTCTGCGTCAGAGCAAGGCAAGTTTTACCATCCCGATGCTACGTTTCATTATCCCATTTATCTCGAACCGGATGTCGAGGAATTTGTGACTAAAATTGCTGAGCATAAAAAAATAGAAGTACAAGTTTTGGTCAATGAATGGCTAAGAAATAACATGAAACTAATTCAAAGTATTGAGTAGGTGAGAAACCCTACCTAAAGAACAACTCGATTTTCAAGATGGATGGCAATAATTTACCTGTTCATTAGTTCAGAAATATGGATGGTAAGATCGCCAAAAGCAAGGGGTTCAATGGTTCCCGATCGAAATGTATTTCGCTGCTGGTAAAAGTCGCCTTCTGGGAATCGAAACACAATTAAAGCTCGATCGCGCAGGTTAACTACCCAATATTCTTGAATCCCGGCTGCTGCATAAATCTTGCTTTTTTCCTCTAAGTCTTTAGTCAAGCTGGAATTAGCATATTCAATTAGCCAAAAAATGTTTTCTGGATAGGGGTGATGCTCTAGGTAAACATCCCCTTCTCTGCTGCAAACTCCTTTACCCGCAATCTAATTAAGCCCATTGACCGAAAAGCAGATTTAGTTTTTTAATTTTTGATCGCAGATGTCGAACGACTATTCCTGCACAATGTCGTACAAATCTTCAACCATCACATCGAATGTTCTGGCTAACTTGTGCAAAGCCGTCACGTCAACAGTTGCTAATCCGGGCGATCGCGCGTAGGTTCTCAGGGAACTGTACACGACTCCCGAGCGATCGGAAACTTCTTTGAGCGTCCAACCCTTCTCGGCAGCAAATTCTCGAATCCGCAATCTAATTAAGCCCATAAGCTCTTGACAGATGATCTATATAAGTCGGATAATAATTTTATCGTAAAAAGCGATCGCCCCAAGGTCTGGAAAACTAAAAGACGATCGCCTGTCAAACTTAAATTCCCATCAAGTGAATGGGATGTATCAACTATGTTAGCAAGTTTCCGACCAAAATCAACCCCCGCACACAGATTGAGCCGGTTCGTCACCAAAGAGGCCCTCGCCCGCCTGCTCAAAATCAAAGTAGAGCAAATATATCGCATCGAACGCTGGCGGCATATTCTTTACGTACACGCCACAGGTATGAGTCGCTTTGTCAGCTATGCCGATTTGCCACCGATTTTGGGAGTGGAATCGCCGGCTGGTTTAGATTTTGCTTTTTGGAAGCGGCGGCTGGCGAACAAAAAAGAGAAATACGCACCCCATTTTTGGGTTGATTTCTATGCGGAAAAATTTCGTAAAGCTATTTCTGTTGTTCAATTGTTCGAGTGGGGAAAATTGCTAGGAGCGATTAAGTTGATGTTAAGTGCGATCGAACTTGAGTCGCTGCGTCAAGTTTACGCACAAGAGAAATATCTACTAGAGCATTTCTAAAACAGACAGTTAAAATTAGAAAGCAACAGGCTTAAAGGGCGATCGAACCAAGCAAAGGAAGAAAAACTTTGCATTGTGCGCACCGCGCACCTTACTTGCAATCCCAAAAATTGTCGGTCGATCGGTCATAATAGAATCAGCCAACTATCTAAAATTGAGGAAAAAACTATGGTTGCCACAACTAGCGAATTACCCAAAATTGATGAAACACCTGCGATCGCAACCTCTCTAAGCGATAATTTGACTCTAGAAGCTTTTATGACCAATCCTCCCGAGAACATGGAATGGGTGGACGGACAACTCGTGGAGAAAAATGACATGACATTGAAAACCGGTCGAATTCAATCAAATCTGAGCTATTTGTGGAAAAGTTACAAGATATCCAGCGACCAAGGAGGAGAAGTTTATACCGAATCTCCTTGTCGCACAAACCGACAAATTCGCCGCCCCGATGTAGCTTATCTCACGCCTGAATTAGTCGCGCAGTTCGGCGATGTTCCAACTTTGCCGCATAGTTTCCCTTTAGTTGCTGAAATAGTTTCGCCTACCGATATTGCTGAAGATGTTTTTCTTAAAGCGCAGGAATATTTAGCATCTAGCTGTCAGGAAGTCTGGTTGGTTTTTCCTGAAAGTCGGTTAATATTCGTGATGACTCAAGAGCGAATATTGACATTTAAATCCGGGGATACAGCCAGCACTCAACAAGTTCTTCTCGGTTTTAGCATCGAGGTCGATCGACTGTTAGCTTAAACTAAATTCTACAACCTTTAATCCCAAATCTGACTAAATAAAACTCTCCTCCAACCGTTTCACCCGTTCTTAAATCAAATTGCTACAATATGTTTGAGCCTCCTCAGTCCGCGCAGGCGGACTTTGTTTGTGTAGCCCCGAATTCTATTCGGTGGTGTCTTCGTTTGTGTAGCCCCGAATTCTATTCGGTGGTGTCTAATTTTGATACCCCACCATTCCCAAAACAGCCATGTCAGACGACTTTTCCCTCGACGACCTTTTAAACAAAAGTTACGACGCCTTCAAAGACGCAGAAAGTAACGTCGGACAGTGCAATGTTTTAGTCATCGGCAAAACCGGAGTCGGCAAAAGTACCCTGATTAATGCTGTTTTTCGCCAGCGTTTGGCAGAAACTGGAGTCGGCCGCCCCGTAACTCACGGCATCCGCCAATATACCAAACCAAATTGTCCGATCGCAGTTTACGATACTCCCGGACTCGAACTCAATGCCGAACAAATTAAAGTTATTCGTTTAAACGTTGCTAAATTAATTGAAGACCAAAGACTCCTGCATCCGAAAGAACACATTCACGTCATTTGGTACTGCATCAATCACGGAGCAAATCGCATCGAAGCAGTTGAAGAAAACTGGCTTAAAGAAATGCAAATAATGGATGTCCCGGTGATTTTAGTTCTCACTCAAACTGTATCGAAAAAGCCGAGCGAGTTCTTCAAGAAACTGGAACACATGAATTTGCCCGTCAGTCAAATCATTCCAGTCATGGCTGAACCGGAAGAAATAGACGAGGACTATACAGTTAAATCTCACGGTTTGGATAAATTGGTAGATGCCACTTTTCAACTCCTTCCCGAAGTAGCTCGAAAAGCTTTTGTCAAAGAACAAATTGCCAACATCGCTCTCAAAGCTGACATGGCATTTAAGTACGTAACTGCTTATGTTGCTAGTTCAGCTATTGTCGGCGCGACTCCGGTTCCTTTTGCAGACGCGCCACTTTTGGTAACTGTGCAAACGGCAATGATTGCGAATATTACGGTAATTTTTGGACTGCCTTTTGATAAGGGATTTATTTCAGCGATGCTGTCTGCGATTAGCGGTGCAGGCGGCGTGACGGCTGTGGGTAGAAATATTGTTACTAATTTGATTAAAATGATTCCCGGTGCAGGTACTCTCGTAGGCGGTGCTATTTCTGGAGCGACGGCGGCAACTTTGACTCTTGCTCTCGGTTTGGCTTACATAGAAGTGCTCAAAGTTTATATGAAAGCTCAAATTAATGGGGAGCAACTTTCTTTGGGACAGTTGGCAAAAATGCTTGTGGATTTGTACAAGGATTATGCTTCATCGGGACGCAAAACTTTGCCGGATGACAAACCGAAAGCGCCGCCGAATCAAATTAATATTGAGTAGATTGGGAATTGGGAATTGGGAATTGGGAATTGGGAATTGGGAATTGGGGATTGGGGATTGGGGATTGGGAATTATCGATCGCCCCAACGCTATAATATTAGTAAATTCTGCAACAAGGAGTAAATAGCTGTGGTAATGACACCCGTTTTATCAGAAAATGTTTCTCTAGAAGACTTTATCGCCAGTCCCCCAGACTATATGGAATGGGTGGACGGGCAACTTGTGGAGAAAAATGGCATGACAGCAAAACACAGTCTAATTCAATCCAAACTAGATTATTCTTGGAGAAGCTACAAGATATCTAGCGGGTTAGGTGGCGAAGTTTACACGGAAGTTCCTTGCCGTACTAACAAGCAAGTGCGACGCCCCGATGTCGCTTACCTTCCTGCTGAATTAGTCTCGGAATACGGCGATGTTCCTACTTTGCCTCAAAGTCCGCGATTAGTTGCTGAAATAGTTTCTCCTACGGATATCGCTGAAGAAATTTTTTTGAAAGCGCAAGAATATTTGAATTCTGGTTCTGTTGAAGTTTGGATCGTGTTTCCTGAAAGTCGGTGGATCATGATAATGACTGCAACTCAAAAGTTAACTTTTAACCCCGGTTCTACAATTAATACTCAGTTAGTGCTGGCTGGTTTTAGCCTCGCGGTTGACGAGTTGTTGTCTTAAAAAGAAGCGTCCGAGGAAGAATTAAGAAAACATCGATCTTCTAACACGCTTGGAAATTGACCTTTTATATTTCAACCAACCTCTACACTATCCCATCCTCCGCAAGCAATTATTAAAAAAATCTTAGCTTTTGCTAAACCCTACTTGACAATGTAGCGTTTATTTGCAAGCTACAGTTAAGAATTATGATCGATATAAAAAGAATTTGTAAATTTGCACAAAGTCACGGACAGCGGTAATATGTTGATTGCTTTGTTTTCAGAAATAGCGCAAATTCCGATCGAGAGTTGCCACCATTCATACGAAATATGTCCAAGACTTACACAGTTGAATTCCTCCACCAAGGCAGTACCTATACCGTAGAAGTGCCGGAAGACAAACAAATTTTGCGGGCGGCTTGCGCTGCGGGCATTGAGTTGCCTAGTTCCTGCAATGCGGGGGTTTGTACTACTTGCGCGGCGAAAGTTATTGAAGGACAAGTCGAGCAAAACGATTGCATGGGCGTCAGTCCCGAACTTCAGGCAGAAGGTTACGTGTTGCTGTGCGTTGCTTATCCCCGATCGAACTTGAAAATAGAAACAGAAAAAGAAGAAATCGTGTACGATCGCCAGTTCGGTAAGTCTTAAAAATAGACTAAAATTGACAGAAATACCGATCGCGGTAAAACCATTATGCCTCCCTCTATGACTACCCATTTCATTTCCGCAGAAGTTGACCTCCACGATACAACCGAGGAACTCCACTCGGCTATTGAAACTGAACTGCAAAAACACGGCGAACCCCTGCGCTGGGCAGTAACAGATGTGGATGTCGATCGCCAAAAAGCTCTGGTAGAAGGCTACGTACTCGTAGAAGTCCCGACAGCAGAGGCAGCCCCGGCAACAGCGTGAACCAGCGCCCTTTCACAGTTGTTTTAATCGTCCCTACGGGGATTGGGGCTGCGATCGGGGGCTGTGCGGGAGATGCGCTGCCTGTTGCTAGGGCGATCGCGCAAATTGCCGACACTCTCATCACTCATCCCAACGTCCTTAACGGCGCTCAACTTTATTGGCCGATACCTAACGCTCTCTACGTCGAAGGTTACGCTCTTGACAAATTTGCGGCAGGATGCTGGGGTTTGCAACCAGTACATCAAAACCGCATCGGCTTAATTCTCGATGCCGGTATTGAACCTGAGTTGCAACTGCGCCAACTGCAAGCAGCCGACGCGGTGAGAGCTACTTTAGGCCTGAATGTAACGGATTGCGTGTTGACCGATCGCCCTTTACAAGTAGAATTGCGAATGTCAGAATCGGGTGCATCTTGGGGGACGATCGGCAATCCCGACAGTTTATTGCGCGCTGCCGAAAAATTAATTACCCAAGCAAAAGTAGAGGCGATCGCCGTTGTCGCTAGATTTCCCGACGATCAAGGCAGCCTCGCCCTGGAAAACTACCGCCGCGGCACAGGAGTAGATCCCCTCGCCGGTGCCGAAGCCGTCATCAGTCACTTAATCGTCAGAACATTTCAAATCCCTTGCGCCCACGCCCCCGCTTTGTTGCCCCTACCCCTCGATCCGCACCTGTCACCCCGATCGGCCGCCGAGGAAATCGGGTATACTTTTTTACCTTGCGTGCTCGCCGGCCTCAGCAAAGCCCCGCAGTTGGTCAGCCGGGAAACCGAAGCAAGAGACGGAGATCGAGAAAAAAAGCACGATCGATTACCAATTACCAATTACCAATTACCAATTACCAAAGATCGAGTCGATGCTGTGGTGATACCGACGACAGCCTGCGGCGGCAGTGCTATCCTGAATTTGAGCGGGCGATCGTCCGTACAAATTATCGCAGTGAATGACAATAAAACCCAAATGCAGGCTTCTCCAGAAAAACTCGGAATCGCAGCTTTGCAGGTAAACTCGTATTTAGAGGCGATCGGAGTTTTAGTTGCGATGCGGGCCGGCATCAGTCCAGCTTCCTTGGGTGCAAATATCTCTCCCCTGCGGTATTTATCTGACTCAACCAAACAAGGACTTGTGCCTCAATAACGCACCAGCCAACTCAACAAATCTAAAATCTAAAATCTAAAATCTAAAATCGATTAAGTGGCAGAAAAACTTCCCGAAAATCCCGACATTGAACCGCTGACGCGCACCCAAGTTTTAGTAGCAATGGGCGTGACAGCAATTATCTTATTGGTAATAGCTAAACTGTGGTTGCAATTCGGCTCGGTATCGCTTTTGCCTGTCAAATGGATAGGAAGAGATTTGCTCAAAGGATGCGGGATCGGACTGGCAATTACTGCCGGCAGTACGATCGTTTATCGCCTTTGGCCTGGTTATCGCCGGAGTGCAGATGTTTATTTAGAAGTAGTGCTCAAACCTTTGTTTTGGCCGGATTTAATTTGGCTGGGATTGCTGCCGGGACTTAGCGAGGAATTGTTATTTCGAGGCGTGATGCTTTCGGCTTTGGGATTGAATGTTACGGGTTTAATTATATCGAGTTTTTGCTTCGGTATTTTGCACTTGGGGGGAATGCAGCAGTGGCCTTATGCTGTGTGGGCAACGGCGGTGGGATTGCTATTGGGTTACAGTGTTTTAGATAGTGGGAATTTGTTAGTGCCGATCGTGGCTCATGTTTGTACGAATTTGATTTCTAGCTGCGTTTGGAAGTGGGAACATAAGGTTTCTAAAAGTTAGATCGCTCCCGAGTAAAATTAGTTAAGCTTGGCAATCTCAAATCTGGGCGAACAACGAGCGATCGAACGGGCGCGGTTGCAGGAATTCGGTGGCTCGATCGAATTTGGGTTTTTGGCTGGGGGCAAGCTTGACAGGGGAAGGGCGATCGGTCTATGATGATTTTCGTCAACCGAAGTGAGGTCAAATCTTTAGGAGGTTGACGAAAAACGCCAGAACCTTGACAACATAATAGTTTCAACTCTCGGGGTTCGGTCCCTATTGCGAAAGCTTGGCAATAAGCTGCGCTGTAATGAAGGTCAAATTGAGGTTGACGAAAACCGTTTTCAGAACCCTCTCCCTGACTGGGTTTGGGCGATTGCCCTTTCAACTAACAGAATCCCGGCAACGGGATTGAAACCAATTGTAGCTTTTGTAATGGGAAGATTGCCGTAGGCTTTCAACTAACAGAATCCCGGCAACGGGATTGAAACTCCGATCGCTTGCCAAACATAGTCAAAATCAATCGCAACTTTCAACTAACAGAATCCCGGCAACGGGATTAAACCGGTAAGACGTTAGAAGTTTTCGAGCGATCGGTTGCGACTCCTTTCAAAG
>JAAUPF010000166.1 GCA_012034575.1 Richelia sp. CSU_2_1
GGCGTCGGAGTTGGTGTTGGTGTCGGCGTCGGAGTTTCCGCAGGCGTCGGTGTCGGAGTTGGTGTTGGTGTTGGTGTTGGTGTTGGAGTCGGTGTCGGAGTTGGCGGATTGACGGTAATATTCACAAAATCGATATCTGTTTGAGCACCGCCTAATTCTGGAGCTCCATTATCTTTTGTCGTCAAACTCAGCGTATCCGTGCCGACAAAGTTCGGATTTGGCGTATAAGTTAAACCATCTAAAGCAGCATTAATATCTGCTTGTTTTCCCGTATAAATCAGGAGATTGCTGCCATTTCCCGATCCGGTAATTCCTGTCAGCGAATTCAGTGTTAAAGTACCGCTGGTAACGCTTAAATTAATTTCCAGTAACTCGCTATCTCGATCGGATACAGAGATGCCGTCGCCGCCGCTAGGAGAGAAGATGTGAGAAGTATTTTGAGTTGTGGTTGCTGTGCCGGTATCGGTAGTAATGTCAAGACTCCAACTAGCAATAACTCCTGGAATAGTAGCACCGGATGCCACAAAATTGTAATGATTAGCATCAACTGCATACACTTTCCAAGTGCCGTTGGGGTTAGTTTTGTTAAAAACAGAAAGAGTCGAACCGTAAGGCCCTTCTGGTGCTCCTGTCTGTGTACCGGCTGGTAAAGCTAAGGGATAAACATCGGGAAGACCGTTTGCTGAATAGTTTGTCGGCTTGTAAGTTCCTGAAGCAATAGTTGGTGGCAGCGTTGGCAATGTAGAACCAAGAAAAGAGGCAGCATTATCATCAAACTTCAGCGTAACATTATTGAGCGATGCAGATTGAACGTGAGACATTAACACAACATTTTGTCCTGCTGGTCCAACTAGCAAGAGGTGAATTACCTGTGATGCTGAATAAAACCCATCAGAAGTTTTGACATTGTTGAAAGTGGCTGTAATGCTATCTACATTTCCCGTCACCCCTGAAATGTCAATAGCCGACGGATACGGTGTTGCTAAAACGTTATATGCTAATGGTTCGCTGTTGATGGTAATGTTGTTAGGGTTAGTTGCGATCGTAGTTGTTCTTCCCGGTATTGAATTAATCGGAGATCGATTGCGACGGGAAAATTCCGAGGTATCGCCTGTGGTTTTGTTAGTAGCGGTAGCGGCGATAAAGGGTTTGCCAGCGACTGGAGTGTAGGCGAAGTTAATATTAGCATTGCCAGCACTATCTGTCGTTACATCTTGGAAACCCAGAAAAGTTTCACCTTGACCTGCACCTGCAGGGTCATAACTTGTATTAGCAAAGAATTCGACGCGGAAGTTGCTGTTAGGAGTGCTGTTGAGAAGACCGCTGACTGTATTACCGCTAACTGAAGTCAGAACCGGGTAATTTTGCAGGCTGTTGCTGCCTGTATCCGCATCGCCCAAATCGTTGGGAGTGATGCCAGTCGTACCGATTAAGTCAATACCTAATCGTTTGTTATTAAAAATTTTATTACCTTGGATAGTGTGGCTGCTGGAATCTCCACTAATCTCAATACCGCTGCCTTCATTGTTAGCAATGATGTTACCTTCTCCAGGTACAGTGCCGCCAATGATGGTATTAGTAGGAACTCTGCCAAGAATAAAAATACCATTACTATTGTTACCTAAAGCTACTGTGCCTGTAGCATCTGTACCGATATAGTTGCCAGTAATTTTGGTATTGCTGGCTGCACCTTGAATAAAAATGCCTCCTAAACGATCGTTACCAGAAATGACGTTGCGCGAGATAATAGTGCCTGTAACGGGGAGAATCGGTCCGGCATTGTTGTTGAAAACGTTGATAATTGTAATGCCAGATCGAGTGTTACTTACAGCAGCAGTGCCAGTAATATCTGTGCCGATGTAGTTATCTTGGATAGTATTATTGTTCGTTCTTATGCGAATGCCATCGCCAAAAGGGAGTGTTACTCCTCCTTTACCAAATCCGTTAACGATCAATCCTTGAATTGTACTGCCACTCGAATCTTGATCGGTGGCAAAAGAAACAGTGCCCAGATCTAAACCGGCGATATTATCTGGGAAAGATGCAGAGAAAGCTGGTTGTTGTACCAAACTGCCATTGAGTTCAATAATTGGTTTTCCTGCATATCCCGGCTGAGATTTGCCATCGATGATAACTGGGCTGGTGATGACAGGTAAGGCTTGAGTTAAAAGGGTAATCGAATGAGGCCCAGTGCCGGGAATGTTAAAGTTAATTGTGTCTAATCCGAAATTGAAATTAGCTTGTTCGATCGCATCTCTCAGAGAACCTGTACCACCATCCAAAGTATTGGTAACAGTATAAGTAGCCAAAACCGACGCATAATTTTCCATTGCGTCTGACTCGAAGGCTAGGGGCGATTTAATGTTGCCGATTTTGGTTTCTAGTTCCCAATTGCCACCTAATTTGGCACTTCCCGTGAGATGTTTGGAGGCGGCGATATTTGCACCAGTGAGGGATGCAAGGCGGTGGAGGAAGAGTTCGCCGGAGGTTGAAACCCCTGTTTCATAGCGGAATTCCTCGATCGAGGACTGAAGAATTTGATGGTTTTCAGTCGGTTTTAATTGACATATTCCAGCAAGGTCGATCGAAGGTTCTATTCGTGGGGTGGGGGCGGGTTTATTTAACTTGTCTGCTATCAAAAAAGTTGTTGGCGAACCCGCCCCTACAGTTTTATTGAAAATGCTGCAATCAGTCGGTTTCAACCGACTTTCACTATGAGACAGGGAATTAATTCCCTGGCGGACTCTCGGATAAATGCGAGATTCTGCTGCTACATTACAACCGTAAATTAAGATATCTGCATCAACTGTTAAAGCCCGCCTCCATTGCTGCAATTGCTGGCTGTATGTTTCCAGATTATCAATAGATAGTCGGGTTTTTCCCAGTTGCAAACTTCCCGGTTCGCCGTGGGAAACTAGATGAATGCTGTTAATATTGGTGCGATTTGCTAAGACTTCACTAATTTGGGCGATGCCATCTCTCTCGGAGTCGAGAATTATTGCTTCTACTCCTACTTTCACTCCATCTAGAAGCGTTTGATAATCTATTACTGCCGCATCGATAAATACTATTGCGTGGAAACGATCGCCCTTTTCCCCAACCTTTCCCTCGCCTGCCTTGAATTGACTAGCAAGTGCGATCGCCCGTCCCGACAAAATTGGTATCATGGCTTTGTCCCCGGTTGCTTTAAGTTAACAATTTTTCACAAATCTAGGACGATCGCGCTCAAACTAAAAAAACTGTTTTTCGTACAGTATAAATACCTAAAATCGCGCTATTTCTTACAGCAATTCAGCTCGATCGCAAGTCTAAATTTAATCTATCGAGACAGTATTATTTGTGGCTGTGTTCCCGATCGAAACAGATAAATTGACAAATTTTTCTCTTAAGTGCGATCGTCCTCCTAATTCCCCGTTCCCTCTTCCCTCTTCCTTCTTCCTTCTTCCCTCTTCCTTCTTCCTTCTTCCTTCAGCCTTCAGCCTTCGGATATAAAAAACACCGCTCCTAAAATTAGGAGAACGGTGTATAGGGGGTGTTATGGGTTGTTGTCTGAGTTAAACCCTAACAAATCACTAGATGGGGTGTCTAGGCCTTGTGATGGTTAAGAAATTGGCACAGACCTGTAGGAGTACCCCTCAATAGATCGAGCACTGTTTTAGCCCAACCATTCCACAACAGCTTCTTCCTTCGTATTGGTGCGCCGTTCGGGGGTTTCGCGCTCGAATTTCATGTGGATGGCGCGGTTTTGTTCGCCGTCGGCTGCTACCGCAAAAATCGGGTAGTCGATTAAGCCGTCTTGGAAGGACATTTGGAAGCGGAACGTACCGTCAGCGTTGAGTTTGATCGGCTGTCCGCCTACGTAAACGGTAGCGTCGGGTTCGGTAGCGCCGTAGACGATCAATTCGGCGTCAGCAACTAACCAGAATTGGCGGGGGCGCATCGGGGCGGCAAAGCCAACTCCCGACATCCCGACACCGGACATGGTGAGGCCGGACATGGTGGGAACTGCCCACATTCCAACGCCGGAGGGGAAGACGTAGGAACTTAAAGCTTGTTCGTGGATGCCGACTTGCTGGATGGAACCGGCGACGTGCTGCATGGAACCGAACATCGAACCGGCTACGCGCATCGCTTCGGCAGATTCTGCCATGCCGAAGATTTCCTCGTAAATGGCGTTGCCGGCGCTGTAAGCACCGGTTTGTGCCATTTTTTTGCTGGGGGGAACCAGCGTGGCGAAGGTTTTGCCGCACAAATCTTCATCCCAATCGAGGGTGATGAAGTGGTCTTCGATCCAGTCGCTGGGATAGATGGGGGGAACGCGAACTTCGGCCGATCGGGCCAATACCAACCAGCGACCGTCGGCGCAGCGGTAGCCAATGTCGATCGCATAATCCCGATCGCTGACGGGGATTGGCACGTACCATTCGCGGGCCAGTTCGTCGCAGGGATATTCTTGAATGCTGTGCGGGCTTTGAGAGTCGAGGCTGATATCCGTTACGTCGTAAATCCGCAGGGCGAGTTGCTGTCCGCCAAGGCGGCGCATTTCTTCTTTGCGATCGTTCGGGATATCCCAGTAGGTGTAAGCCCATTCTGGATCGCGGGGCATCAATACCACGCGGCTTTCGCCGTATCCGTTGGGCAGATCTGCTAAACCTTCATCTACTGACGATAGGGAACCGCCTGTTCTATCTTCTTGACCCAGTTCAAATTTTGCTGCTTCCACTGCTTCCTGTGCCTCTAATGTACGAGATGGACTGTACGAAAATTTGGTGCGCTGAATTTCTTGGATTGATGCCAACAGTTGCGTCTTGCGCATCCGGCTGTAGCGAGAGACTCCACATTCGCTTGCAACTCTGCGCAGTTGCCGCAAAGTCATCTCTTCTAATGGTGGGCGTTCTTTTGCCATGATTTGTTCTCCACTAATTTTGGATGGCGAGTTAGGTTGGTGCACAAATGTGTTGACCTTTTGAGTTAGAAACTCTGGCGATTGCAAGTCCGATCGAGCTTCTTCCTCTCTCTAACTTTTGAAGCCTTGGTGATTTTTAGTCGATCGAGTCCCCAAGAAATAGGGGGCTGTGACTTCTCAGCTTCTGGGCGCTGCATCCGCTTTAACTAAAGCTGTTCCCTCGATTTTTTATTGAGTGCGATCGGTCGATATGGCAACGCTGTTGCCGCAAACCGCATATTTTTTAAGCCGCCGAAATACTGAATCAAAGCATTTCTTTGGGATCGCTGGGATCGCTTTGTTATGAACCTATGTTGCAGAAAATTTGCGGTGGGGTCAAGGGGTCTTTTGCCTTAATTCTGGGTACTTATACGCATTTTCGTGGATTTTGGGGATCGCAATGTCATGATTTTATCACAATTGACCGATTTTGGGGATCGGCAGCCAGCATAATGTCAAGATTTGATGACAAATTGCTCCCGCACGGGATTTCCCAGCCTTCCCGAAGGCTTTGCGAAGGGCTTCAAAGCAGGCGGACTGAACTGATGGCACCACAAATCGAGAAACCTGAGATCTTGCATTAATATCAGAAACCGGGTTTCTGTCAAAGATTTTGCGTAAAAACCCATATTTATCGTCAGAAACCCGGTTTCTTGCTCGCTAATTGAAAATGGTGCAAGATTTCATGAAACCCGACTTTTTGCAAATATCGGGTTTCTCACGAGTCTTGTACAATAGAGCGAAAAGCTGGATCGATCGCCTTAAGTTCAGCAGTGTATTTTCTCAGGAGGCGAAGATGAAGACTAAAGGTAAAATTGTTTGGGATTGCGAACAAGGTTGGACTTCTCCAGAACTAGAAGTTCCGGCAACAGGTAAAATTGCTGTTTTTGTTGATTACCCAGATGACGACTTAAGTATGCCCGTTATCGAACCTGAAGTAGAGGAACTTTTGTCAAATTTGGGCTATGTTGGTGAAGCTCGCTACATCGGAGAAAACGATTGCCTCCAACCCTGCGATACAGAAACAGTTACTTACGTAGCAACGTTTTCCCTGGAAGATTTGAGCCATCATCTCAACATAATTAATCAAACCATCATTCCGATGGAATGGTTTTATATAGCCTTTCTCGGATAGGTGAGGTACAAAAAAACGCTCTAAAATGCTGAAATTCGGAGAATCTAGTGTACCTCATGTAGGTGAGAACCGCTATATCTTAAATTCGGAGAGAAATATTATCGCTCTTCAAAAAGCGATCGTTATAGCATAACTGTTGAATTTAAAAATAATTGAATGCTGTGGAACACATAGAAAACTATCGCAACCTAATTAAAAAGATTTTGCTGTCGCTTAGAAACATAAATCAAACTTACCTAGCTAACTCTAATTTTGCCTCCCGCTTATTTAAATGGTAACTAGCGCTTTCTTCTAGCAATTGACGAACAAAATTAGGTTCTTGGGTGTTCAATGAATAATGCAAAATATCTCGATACAAACGACAAGCATCATCATCATTCAAAATGCGGGTGTGAAGGATTCTCGTCCATTCCGAAGCAACGAGCATTAATTGCGGTACAACTGTCACAAATGCTTGCATCTGTGCGAACACATCAAAAGATTCTAAAAAATGAATCAAACCAAACATGACTTCTGGCTGTTCGCAGCGATCGTCTAAAATTAGATGTAAATCCGGTAAATCTTCATCTTGAGGGCGATCGGCAAGTGAAGCTAAAGCATTTTCAAAAGCTATAACTTCATCAGGGGATCGCATCAAATTATTTGCTTTTAAAATGCTAATCCAGATATTTTCTTTCATCAGCTATTACCTTCTTTGTCAAAAATTCTCGACCAAACTATTAACTTATTCAACCGAATAACTTCCTGTAAGCTGCGTCTAATCTCTGGGCTGTAAAGTCCCTGACGGCGATAAATCGATCGTGCATCCCCAATCTCTTTAGCCAGTGCATTTCTTGGTGAAATACTGAGATTGGGGGATTGTCCGTAAGAGATAGTTTGGCGATGACGACCTCCCTGACCGGGTAAAGGGTGTTCCATCATCATAGCAATACCCATGCCTTTCGTGTAGCCAGAAACTTTTGCAGCCATAAACGCATTAGAAGGAATGTGGTGCGGTGTTAGGTTATCGCCTCTATGTCCAGTTTGCAGCAATCGATCGTAGCATCCGACAGCGCCTTCTCCTGGAAGTAGTTGAGGTATGTTATTTACGATATTTTTCTCCTATGTATTTCAGCTACGCCATATTTCCTAATATTTCTGATTCATGGCTAACTATCTAACTTTTCAAGCAGTCGATCGAAAAAATCCCCCGCTTTTTTTCCTTCCCCTCGTTTCATCTGTGTCAAACCCTGTTTAATTCCCTTTAAAGTCTCCACTAACTCAACCGCTTCTAAAAGTTTTTGAGAGGATTCGACATCCTGAACAACTAACTCTGCTTTTCCATTGACAGTTAGAACGACAGGATTTTTTGTTTGCTTGAGTCGCCGCACAAACTCAATCGTATTGCGTTGAAAATCGGCGAGAGAATGTATGTTTCTTGCAAAAATTATCACAATTATAAAATTAAATTAGCATTTCATTAAATATTACACTGTATCGGCGGAGTTGGTCGATCGAACCCCCCCCTACCTGAAAATGGGAATCAAACGCGGTAATATAAGAAATTACAGCAGTACATCAATTCAAAACCTCGAATCCCATGTCACTAACGCTTTACAACAGCTTGACCCGCCGCGAAGAACCTTTTCAACCCATCGAATCAGGAAAGGTGCGGATGTACTGCTGCGGCGTTACGGTGTACGATTACTGCCATGTCGGTCATGCCCGCGCTTACATCGTGTGGGACATGGTGCGCCGCTATTTGATATGGCGCGGCTACGATGTTCGTTACGTGCAGAATTTTACAGATATCGATGACAAAATTCTCAACCGCGCCCGCGAAACAAATTCAACAATGGAAGCTGTAGCCGAACGCTTCATTGAGGAATATTTCGCCGATACGGACAAGTTGAACATTCTCAGGGCCGATGAATATCCGCGCGCGACTCATTCGCTGGATGGCATTAAAAGGCTGATTCATGAGTTAGAAAATAAAGGCTTTGCTTATGCTGCTGGTGGCGATGTTTATTACAGCGTTAAAAAGTTTGCCGATTACGGGAAGCTTTCTGGCAGAAATTTGGCCCAAATGCAAGCCGGGGCTAGCGGCAGGTTGGAAACTGAAGAAATAGAAGGTGAAAAAAAGCAAGATGCTTTTGATTTTGCCCTGTGGAAAAGTGCGAAACCGGGAGAACCTTTTTGGGATTCTTCTTGGGGGAATGGCCGCCCCGGATGGCACATTGAATGTTCGGCAATGGTGCGCGATTGTTTGGGAGAAACGATTGACATTCATTGCGGCGGTTCCGATTTGACTTTTCCGCACCATGAAAATGAAATCGCACAGTCTGAAGCTGCGACTGGGAAATCTTTGGCTAAGTATTGGATGCACAATGCTTTTGTGACTGTTAACGGCACAAAGATGTCGAAGTCTTTGCACAATTTTATTACGATTCGCGATTTGTTGGAGGGTAATTGGTCGGGAAATTCAGAATTTGACCCCCCCTCAGAGGGCGGGCACGGGGGCACCGCCCCTACAAAGGCAGGGAGTAAGAGTAATGCGAAAGCTGTTGAACCGATGGCAGTGAGGTTGTTTGTGTTGATGGCGCAGTATCGCAGTCAAATTGATTTTACTGAAGGGGCGATCGCATCTGCGGAAAATGGCTGGCATACTCTTAAGGAAGGCTTGCTATTTGGCAGGCAACACGGCTCTAAATTGGGTTGGAATCCTGAAAAAATAGGAGAAGATACCAAAGCCGTGCAGCAATTTCAAGCAGCGATGGATAGCGATTTTAATACTCCGGCTGCTTTGGTCGTGCTGTTTGAATTGGCGAAAGAGTTGGGCAAGGAAGGTAATGTTTTGGTGCATCAAGGGAAAACTGAAACTCCGCCGGAATTATTGCAGGAAAAGTGGGTGACTTTGGCGCATTTGGCGGCAGTTTTGGGTTTGGAAGTTGTGCCGGAAAGCGAGAGTGGCGATGTTGTTGGTGGTTTGAGTGATGGGGAGATTGAGGCGATGATACAGCAGCGGAAAGATGCTCGGAAAGCGAAGAATTTTGCTGAGGGCGATCGCATTCGCAACGAACTTAAGGAACGGGGAATTACTCTGATCGACCAAAAGGATGGTACAACAATTTGGCACCGAGGTTAAAAATTTGATTCAGTTTGTAGTGAGGACTTCAGTCCTTTGTTTGGGACTGAAGTCCCTACTACGAACCTGTTTGTAGTAAGGACTTCAGTCCTCTTATCATTCTGCAGAACTATCTACCCAGATCTTTCCAAGTGATAATATTTAAATCAAGATTCTTGATTCAGGAACATAGCTAAAAATTCTGCTGATACTTTCAGGTGTTATGTAGTTTAGTGCCTTTGCTTCAAAATCTTCAAACCGAAGTTCTTGCAAATTCGTAGTTCCATAAAGCAACTGCTTCAGATCTGCTGGTTTCTTGCCATAATACGGGATAAAAGGTTCCTTAGCAGCAGCCACAAGAACTTCAGAGAAAGGAAAGCACACTAAAGATACTATAACTGGTAAATATTCACAAAGATAGCCTTCTTTTGATTTAAGAGCATAGAATTTATCTATTGCTGCCAGAAGGATTTTAGATATACTAAAACTCCAATCTTGGAAGTATGCCTCAGCACTTGATAAAGATTTCTCTGCATCAGTTGTAATTAATAGGATGTCTCGATTGGAAAGTTCACCGATACCTACTTCACTTTCAAAATCAGCAAATGCTGCTGTTAAAGTAGCCGTGATGTTATTTTGAAGTTCCGCAGCAGGCGCGCTAGGTAAGTAGTAATTTCCTATCTTAGTTGCTGCCCTCCAGTAAATATCTATATAATCTCGTAATTTTTGTCTTCTTAATTTGCAAATATTAAAACTTTCCTCGTTTGATGTTCCGTTCATTAAAACAGATTGAATAAATTTACTAAAAATATCCAGATCGGTCGGTCCATCCCCCACAATACCTATATTTCTCATAGTGTTAACTTTACCCGATCGTTCCTGAATACCAAAGTTCCGCAAGTTGGTATTTGGGAAGCTCAACTATACGCTTGCCATCCTCGCGTTCTATAATTTCGCCTTCAACAGTTCCTATTCCCACTAAGGTATCTAGGGATATGTTGAGATTTCTTACATCACTCCTTCTGGTGCGTTTATCCAAACGAACTGTGTAAACGCAATCGAGGCGATCGTAAAATTCTCTCAAAACAGAAGGGCTATGAGAAGTAATGATAAACTGAGAAGAATGCCCCTCAGAATTTAGTGATGTCATTTGCCAGAGCCATCTCATTAGTTCTTGAATGTTTCCAGGGTTGATACCATTTTCAATCTCCTCTAAAAGTATCAAAGTTGGAGGTTCTCGGAGAGATGCTAAAAGGCTAATTGCCGCAGCTTTCATAAAGCCGTCTGACAAAACTGCCGCTGGGAATCCCTCTACAATTCCCTTGCGCCCCAAATCAAATTCCCAGACTGGGTGAGAGGTTCCAGGATCGTACCTTACTCCTTGAAAACTTGGTTCAAAACGTCGCATTAAAGCAATAAATCGGGTAAATGCAGGTTCATCATTCTCTTTTATATACTGAATTATCCTCTGAAAATTCTGCCCTGTGTCTGCGAATATTAGAGGAATTTTGATTTGATTTTGAGTTGAACTATCTTCAGTTTCTAATCTATTTTCTAAGTCACATAATTCGCAATCTAGCTCGATATCAAACAAGCCCTTGAGAAAAGCTGGCTGAAAATGGTAACTAAAGGTATTTGCAAAATTGCCAAAAAAAGTTTTGCACAGTTCTTGTTCTGTACGCTTTAGTGACACATCTTTTTCAATTTTTTCTCTTAATTGAATTAAAGCTGAAGCCTGACGGTATCCATTTTCAATAATCTTAAGTTTGGAGGAATGTAACTGGAACTCCAGTCTTTCCCTACAACCAGCTTGTTGAATGAGGCTGTCATCTTTAAAAACTTCAATTGAATATCTAACTTTTCCTCGATCGTTAGACCATGTAATATTCAATTCTATAGATTCATCATCTTTAGCAAGCCTGTATCTATGGGGATATAAATCTTCGGCTGCTATTACTGTTCGATCTCGATCGTGGCGATCGGGATGACCTCGCCTCACAAGATTGCAGAAATATTGTATGCCGGCTAGTAAATTTGTTTTCCCAGAACTGTTATTACCAATAAGTAGAGTTATGGGATTTAATTCTACGGTTGTTAGTTTATGGGTTCTAAAGTTCTTCAGAGTTACTGTATGAAACATATTTATCTTGAGTAGGGGTTTAAAAGTTGCATCAGATCAACTAAAAATGTCATTTGCTTGTAGGGTGTGTCAGGATTGAAATTAGTTAGTTATAAAATTTGGTTTTTACGACTGACGCACCTTACTTTATTTGGCTGTTGGCAACCGCAGATGTCGGCGGATTAACGCGGATTTGCGGTATTTAGTTTGTTGGCGAATTCGGCGACGGTTGTTACAAATTCTGCGGTTGATTCGTAGGGTAAAACGTTTCTTCCAGGTATTAATAAACCTTCGGCGTTGGGAAAGTTGGCTAGATATTGCGCTACTCTTTCTTGGGGTGGTTCTGTTTTGCCTTCTTTGCTGATGCTTGATGCTTGTTCTCCCATTACTACCAGGGCAGGTCGATCGAACTTGTGAATCGTGTTAGTATAATCTTGCCGCCAAAATCCTGCTAAAAATGAGAAAACTGCATGGCGGCTGGCAGGATTTGCGGCCCCAGCTTGCAAAGTATTTAACCATTCGCTGTCAATTTTTGCTGCATCGCCAAACAGTTGTTTTGCAGAAAAGGAACTCAGAAATTCGGCGCGTCTGGCGTAGCGGTAAAAAGCATTTCCTAAGGGAGAATCTAATAGGTTCCAAATAATTCTTTGTTCTCTGTCTGTCGAATGTTTGTTCATCACCGCCCAAGCGGGAGGCCCGGCCATCACTAGCCCGTGAATTAAGTTCGATCGACCTTCTTGCTGAATTTTGGCTAATGCTAATGCTACCGCTAATAAAGCACCTTGTACGATGACGATCGCAGGTTTTTTTACTACTGTTTCTAGAAAATACTGCAACTGTTCAGCCCAATCCTCCGGGTAACAAGCAACTCGCGGCATTGCGGATTCGCCGCAGCCTAAAAGGTCGGGATTGTAAATCGGATTGGTGTTGCCTGCTGCGTACCAACTCGCGCAGAATCTATGCCAAAAGATGCTTGACAAACCAACTCCGATCGGGTGAATTAATAGTAAAGGTATGCTATTTTCTGTCGCAACTTTTGGGCTGTAAAATTCATAAGCGCAGCGGTAATTCTTCCATTCGTAAAACAGTGTCGGCGAGTCGATCGACGAAATGGTTGACAAATCTTGATTTGAAGGTGGTGATTGCATATTAATCTTTGCTTTTTTTACGTAGTTTTTTTTTACTTGGTTTTTTGCTTATGATGCCACGACAATGCGAGTTTGAGCTTGAACATTTGGTGGCGAGTGCGCAATCCGAATCTCTACGTTGCTGCCGAGTGCGTTGAGAAAACGAAATAGGCGTTCTGTAGAAAAATCTAATAATTTACCGCGCATCAATGCTGAGAGTGTGGGTCGATCGATTCCTAATAGCTTTGCTGCTCGATCCTCGGTTAGCTGGCGTTCCGAAATTAATTCACTAATCTGATGAGCTAGTTCTGCCTTAATCAGTAATTCCTCTGGATTGGATAGCCCTAAGTCACCAAAAACATTTCCGCTACTAGCATGAACTTTGATTTCTTCAGTCATTTTGTTCCTCCGATTCTTGCTGTTCTAAATATTTTTTGTAGTGTTCTTTTGCTCGTTTAAGTCGAGATTCAATTAGATCTATATCTTGCTTAGCGGTAGCAATTCCCTGTTTTGATTTTTTCTGGAAAGCATGAAGAACGTAGACTATTCCTTCAAATTTTACGGTGTATAGCGCTCGGTAAGTGTCTCCATCAAAATTGTCAACAATTTCTAGAACGCCAGCACCTTTAAATCCTTTAAGTGGTTTAGCATCAGGATGCTTTTTACCCTGTTGAGCGCGGTACAAGGCGAAACCCACGATCTGCTGGACTTCTTCGGGAAACTCACGCAAGTCGTCACGGGAACTGCCGATCCATTCAACGGTTTTTAATACCGAATTCATAATCTTAATTATCTTATTTATATCATATCGTTTATCATAAAATAGAGAGTGACGCGATCGACAACAATATCATTCATCAATATTATTACTCAATCATGTCAGAACAGCGGATTACCATTTCTTTGCCCAACTTGCTGCTAATTGTAGCATCATCCTTGCTGCTGGTGCTGCTGTGGCAGTTGCGGAGCCTGTTAGTAATTCTGATGATATCAGTCGTGCTGGCGGCTTCGATCGTCCCGATCGTCAATTGGGCTGCTGCGATGCGCGTTCCCCGTTGGCTGGCTGTAATTTTGGTTTATTTAACTCTCATCGGCGGATTCACTGGTACGGTTGTGTTAATCGGGCCTACAGTTATCGCGCAAATTGAGTTATTGATCCGGCAGTTACCAGTTTACGCCGAAACTTTGGAAACCATAGCAACTAATGTATTGAGCCGGTTGAGCGACAATGCGCCAACGTTTGTAAGTCAGTTGGTAGATACTCAATCTTTGACGAATTGGTTGATTCGATCGAGCCAACAATTAGTCGTGCGATCGTACAGTTTAACTAGAGGCATTTTAGGCGGTTTTTTCAGCTTGGTTTTGTCTTTGTTTATTTCAGGTTACATGGTAGCCGACAGTGAAACTTTGATTAAGAGTTTGGTGCAGTTTTTCCCGAAACCTTGGGATGAAAAATTGGCAGCCCAAGTTACTCCTGTTGGCGAAAGAATGGGAAGTTACATTCGCGGGCGAGTGCTAGTTTCTGGCATTTTAGGAATATTTATTACCACGGGTTTGAGCATTTTAGGAATGCCGGAATTTGCTTTGGGTTTAGGGGCGATCGCGGGCGTTACTAACCTCATTCCTTTCATCGGTCCGGTATTGGGTGCAGTACCTGCATTAATCGTAGCCTTAGCTAAAGGCGGTTGGGTGCTTTTGTGGGTCTTGTTGTTATTTGTAATCATCCAAAATTTGGAAACTTACGTACTCGATCCTTTGTTGGTTGGTTCTTCAGTTGGCGTGCATCCATTGTATCAATTGCTGTCAGTTTTAGGTGGCGTTCAAGTATTGGGAATTATCGGGGCTGTGATTGTACCGCCTTGGTTTGCGGGAGTTGCTGCTTTGATTGAAAACTTGTATTTAAAACCGAAAGTTCGGGGAGAATATCGGGAAGCGCTCGATCGGGCTAAAAATAATTCTGAGGTGAATGCGACAACTTTTTAATCCCAAAGTCCTCAAGAGTGAAAACCGAGGGGGAGAGGGGGAGGAGGAGAGTTTTTTTTATTCATAACGGGTGTTTCGCGCTCGTGGGATGCTCTCAAAGAGGGCTAAGATTGCAATGATTTAAATGAGATTTGGCAGTCGGTTTTTAACCGACTTTTGCTATGAGACGGGGAATTGATTCCCCGGCGTACTTGTGGATAATGCGAAGGCTTTTGACAGCGAAAGTTTTAGGTAAACCCGACAGTTCACTGCTAGGAAATTCACCTAAAATCCCTAACATTAATCAAACTAGCATCCACACCAGTTAAAGAAGCGATCGCC
The DNA here is from genome assembly GCA_012034575.1 of Richelia sp. CSU_2_1. GTDB lineage: Bacteria > Cyanobacteriota > Cyanobacteriia > Cyanobacteriales > Microcoleaceae > Microcoleus. Next base: position 14,734 of record JAAUPF010000166.1, read on the forward strand.
CTACCATCTGTTTTCAATTGAATCAGGCTGTTGTTATTATCTCCAACAATTGTTAACTGTTCAAATGTCAGCCCTCCCACAAGTGCGATCGCATCTTCCCCCTGCTTAAAATCAACTATTACATCAAAACCGAGGTTTTCTCCCAGCACAAATACATCGTTTCCAGTCCCCCCAATTAAACTATCATCACCCAAATCTCCGTACAACACATCTTCTCCGCCACAACCGATGAGAGTATCATCATCCTTCCCGCCGTAAATAGTGTCATTTCCCTCACATCCATCGATAATATCGTTGCCTTCATTTCCGCTTAAAAAATCCCTGCCATCGTTGCCGCAGACAGTATCATCTCCTAAATTTCCGTAGGCAGAATCGTCGCCCTTACTGCCTAAAATTGTATCGTTGGCCTTACCTCCAAATAGCGAGTCGTCTCCTTTCCCGCCCTCAACGAAATCGTTGTTTTCGTTGCCGTTCATTAAATCGTTATCTTCCCTGCCGTGAATTGAGTCGCGCCCTCGGTTGCCGTAAATCGTATCTTGACCTGTGTTTCCCAATACAATATCTCGATTTTTGCCACCGAAAAGCAAGTCGTCTCCCTTGTTGCCGTCAATGAAATCATTGTTTTCATTGCCGTTAAAAGTGTCGGAATTTTCACCGCCAATTAAGTTGTCAGCACCAGTTAATGCTTGAAATAAATTGGGATTGAAACTGCCAAAAAAGGCATCATTGTCAGGAGTACCCAACTGCATTTCACTGCCGCCGGTGCTGTTAATAATATTGTTGACAGCATTGGGTTTGTTGAGATTGGGGCGCTCGATCGTACCGCAAATACAAAAATCTTTGGAAGTACGATCGCCCGGATTTGGCGCTGGTATCGGTGTGGGAAATGGCTGCTCGATCGGCGTTGGAGTTGGTGTTGGAGTTGGCGTTGGAGGCTCGATCGGCGTTGGAGTTGGCGTTGGAGTT
>JAAUPF010000025.1 GCA_012034575.1 Richelia sp. CSU_2_1
TCGATATCGGCTTGGAAAATTCCCAGCAAAAATTTGCGGATTTGAACAGCTTTCAAGTACCTTTGGAAGAGTCGCTAAGAATACTTTACAACCACCGGGACGATCGAGCTTTTGTAGTAAAATCGGTAGTCAAGCAAGTTGAAGTTTTCCGGTGTCTGACGGAGATGGAAAAGGGGAGTTTGAACGCTCGATCGTCCAAATTATTTACATTGAGTGCGGTCGATCGTGCTATTATTGCTTGGCTCTCGAATCTGCACGACAACAAACAAGAAAAAATCTCTGAAGCCCGCAGGAAAAAAGCGGAAAAACCAGAAGAAATGACTCAGCAAATACAACTAGCGGTTAGTTATTGGAATGCAGTTAGCAATTTTATTCTCGATTGGCAATTAGTTTTGCACAAACGAGTGGCAGCGGGGGAAATGCGCCGAGATTGCGTCCACTGTCACGGTGTTGTGCTGGAAAGTTTGGGGGAAGTTGGGGCAGTTTTGCTGTCAGTTTTTCCGCAGAGTTGGGAGGAACGTTTGGCAGTTTTGCGGGAGATTGATTGGTCGATTTCTAATCCTGATTGGGAGGGCGGGATTTTGGTGAAAGGAAGGATTTCTAAGTCTAGGGCGAGTGTGAGTTGGATGGGGGATTATTTGCGAAAGCGGTTGGGTTTTGCAACCGCCGATTGATGCGGATTAACGCGGATTAACGCAGATTTATTGTGGGTTTGTAGTTGCGATCGAACTCGATCGTTCGTTAAAATATTGTCTGAATGGTTCTGCGAGAATGCCCAAAATTTGGTCTAGCTGGATAATGAAATATTCAGTTAAATCGATTTTTAAAAACTGATTTTGCAGGATTAAGAATTTCCAATTCGTACCTGTGGAAACAGCGCCGTAAACGCTCGATCGCTCTTGTCCTTTGCGAGCGTTAAATATTTGAGCCGCAACCATTTGAGCCGCGCACTGTCCCAAGCCAATTCTAATATCGTTATCTTTGGCTTCAACTACTGTTAAAACAGGGGCAGTAACTAACGATTGATTGCTGGAAGCGCTGAGGATAAAGTTGCAATCCCCGGTTAAGCCTTTGGTTTCTTCAACATTAAATGTGTTGCCGGAAAAGTAGCCAATTTTGTTGTTAAATGTACGCCTGATTTCGAGTAGAATGGGAGTGATGATTAATTCCGATCGAGCTTTTTCCGTGCTGATACTTGAGGCCAAATCTAAGGTTTCGTCTAAGGTTTGTTTCAGGCGTTCCGAAGGTGCGATCGGGCTTATTTCGCTGAATAAATGGGGGATATCTTCGACAGTTAAATCTAGGGTGGAGACGGCTTGGTCGATCGTTTTGAAGTCGCTGTAAGACATATCTGGTTTGGGGGTGGAATGGATTTGGGAACCGTAAATACAAGCAAACTAGCCAGCATAGTAATGTTTTGGCTATTTTTATTTTTAATCTTATGTCTAATAGACGGCTAACTACGTTACACAGGTGGGGAACGATCGCTACCACAGTCTGCTACACACGCCTGGATTGTCTCTACCAAGCTCTGCCTTCTCGAAGCGGCTGTTGTCGGGTAGTCGTGTTACACACTGTATCTAACTAATTAAGTTTTTTTGGTATTTCAGTCTAAATTTCAACATGAATTTGCGATAGCAGTCTAAATTTGGACTGAAAAGCTTGACATACAACAATAAACACTCTAAGCTTGTAGTATCAACTAACTTACAGGCAAATATTTATGATCGATGCAGCTTCCCAGATATTCTCTGCCGTCCATACCAATAATGGCAAGGTTTCCAGTGCCAATGTTGTTGTAATGCCCACCCAGCAAGAAGCACAAAGTCAGGCATATGCAGACGCATCCACTTCTGGTGCCAGAGTCTTTCTGTGTCACTTATACGAGCAAGGCAAAAGAACACATCTCGCCTTTTCCTTGCCTTTCAGCCTGTTACACGAAATGGCAAGGCTGCAAACTGCTGACACGAAGAGAAACAAATCCAATGCAGAGGAATTGATTAACCGCCCCCTGATTCGATCCCACGTTGATGAGATTGCCAAATATCTGCTGGAAACAGAGAACTACATCCTTCCTCCTTTTATATTTAACTCTAATACACCAATTAAAGTTTTTGCTTTTGGTACGGGACCAGTTAAATTTGGATATGCTGTCATCCCCGTAAATGTTGAGCTTTATGTCACTGACGGTCAACATCGACTCAAAGCTATTGAGAAGGCAATTCCAGAAAGATCGGAATTACGAGATGATAGTGTCACAGTTTTAGTAGTCCAAGAAGATGACATAGATCAGATTCACCAAGATTTTGCAGATTGTGCTAAAAACAAGCCGATTCCCCCCGCCCTTTTAGCAGCTTTTGACGTTACAAATGTATTGTCAAAACTAACGCGAAGAATTGCTAAAGAGCTAGTCATCTTTGATGGTCGAATTGATAAAATATCAAAAACTGTTGGCAAAGACCCTTCTTACATTTTTACCATGAGTCAGCTTCGAGTAGGTATAGCTGAATTCTTGGTCGGTTCCTCTCGCAAAGAAGTAATTGAATCTCGAGCTAATCAGCAAAAGAGTGAATTTAAAATGCTTTTGGATAAGGCAAAAACATTTTACACGCAATTTGCTCAGATTAACGAGGCTTGGCAATCTTTATTGCAACCAGCCTCAAAAACAGTAAATTTGGATCTCTATAAATTACGACAGGAGAGAATAGATTTTAACTCTGTAGGTTTTCAAGTAATCAGCAGAGTCGGCTATTTCATCTTTTTTGGCAATGAATTCAGCGAAGAGCAGCAAAATTTACTTGTTGAGGCACTAGCGAAACTTGACTATCAGCGTACCTCGCCACTGTGGCAAAACAGTTTGGTAATTGATGATGGTAACGGCAACAAGAAAATAATTGCTCAAATGGCAGCAATCGATAAGGGCTTTAAAATTGCTGTCCGTGAGGTTGAATCTCAAACAGGGCTTAAATTGAAATAAATCAAGACTGCTGCTATTCTAGAATAGCCTAAGAATTGAAGACTTCCGCAGGCTCATTCCTAAGACTTAAGTTCTGGGACGCGAGCTAATCGGTTGGCAATTTTGGGCAGAAACTCAGTTTCTGACCCAATTTTTAGCGTTTATAGGAATTGTTGCTCGTGACAGAAATCCAAGGCTCACTATTTCCTCAACGTACTGTCCCTAAGTTATTTGAGGATGTAAAATTTTTAAATCAGGAAATTCAGGAGTTGTATTGTAGCGATGAAATACCCTGGATTTTAGGTGTATCTTTTGGAAAAGATTCGAGTGCAGTATTGCAGCTTGTGTGGAATGCGATCGCATCACTACCACCGGAAAAGCGTACAAAAACAATTCACTTAATTACAACGGATACGCTGGTTGAGAATCCGATAATTTCTACCTGGGTTCGCAATTGTATTAAACAAGTTAAGTTAGCAGCGAAGCAACAAAAAATGCCGGTTGAACCCCATTTGCTGCATCCTTCCGTTCAAGAAACATTTTGGGTATGCTTAATTGGTAAAGGTTATCCAGCACCGAGGAATGGATTTCGCTGGTGTACCGATCGCATGAAAATTCAACCAGTGAACAATTTTATCCGTGAAATGGTTAGAGTTCACGGTGAAACAATAGTTGTTTTAGGTACTAGAAAGGCTGAAAGCAGCAAACGAGCTGCAACCATGAAAAAACATGAAGTAGGTAGAGTCCGCGATCGCTTGAGTCCTAATTCTCGTTTAATTAACTCTCTAATTTACACTCCTGTGGAAGATTGGCGGGATGATGAAGTTTGGCTTTATCTAATGCAGTATCCTAATCCTTGGGGAGGCGACAATAAAGACTTGTTTACCATGTATCGCGGTGCGACAGCAGACAACGAATGCCCTCTAGTGGTTGATACTTCTACACCTAGCTGTGGGGATTCTCGCTTTGGTTGTTGGGTTTGTACAATGGTAGACCAAGACAAATCTATGCAGGCAATGATATTAAATGATGAAGCAAAAGAATGGATGCAGCCTCTGCTAGATATTCGCAATGAATTAGATCTTAAAGACGATCGCAAAAAAAGAGACTTCCGGCGCATTTACGGTAGAGTAGAACTGTTTGAACGCAATATCGGCGACAACAAAACCTCCGTAGAATTCATCCCAGGTCCTTACACCAAATTTTGGCGGGAACACTGGCTGAGACGAGTCTTAGAAGCACAAACCCACATCCGCAAAACCGCACCCGAAGAAATGCGCGACATCACCTTAATTACCCCGGAAGAACTTAGCGAAATCCGCCGCATTTGGCTGGAAGAAAAACACGAATTTGACGATTCTTTACCCCGAATTTACGAAGAAGTCACGGGCGAACCATTTGCAGATGCCCGCCCCGCCGCTGAAAGACAACTTTTGGGCAGCGACGAATGGACGATCCTCGAAGAAATATGCGAGGACAAAATGCACCTCGAATTAATGGCAAAACTCCTCGATACAGAACGCCAATATTATACAAAACCCCGCCGTACTGGCATTTATGGAGACTTGGATAAATGCTTTGAAACCAGTTCTCGATCGAAAGATGAAGCAATCGGTAACGCCCACTACCAGCGGAATTTAAAACAAGCCGTTGCCGATGTTATAGCAAATCCGATCGAGAAAATTCAACAAGTCAAAGATGCGATCGTCCAAACTAACAAATCCGCAAAAAATAAGAGCATTGATGTTGCCAAACTAAAAGAAGAACTCGAAAGCAACAACAGTGAAGGCAGACAACTATCGTGGGCAGACATCAAATTCTCACCGCCAAATTCAACTGAGGAAACAAACAGCGATTAGCACCAGCTAATCTGCGATTCAACCGCAACATTGCCCAGGGCGATGCACCCAATCAACCAACAACATCTACAATGCAATTCCTCGAACTCACTCTCAAACACTTCGGCCCCTACGCAGGCATTCAAACCATCAACCTCCGCCCCGAAACAGAAGGAAACCCCCGCCCAGTCATCCTACTTGGAGGCATGAACGGAGGAGGCAAAACCACCCTACTCGACGCAATTCGCCTCGCCCTTTACGGCAACCGAGCCCAATGTTCAACCAGAGGCAACCTCAGCTACAGCGACTTTTTAAATCAGTGCATCAACCGCAACACACCCCCATTAGAAGACACCCGAGTAGAGCTCACATTTGAACAAATCCAAGACGACAAACTAACCAAATTCAAAATAGTTAGATACTGGAAACCGGGTGACATCAAAGACACATTAAGCATTCTCATATACAGCGAAATAGTCACCGATTGGTGGTCAGACAAAGCAATTACTAATACCTGGGACGAATACATCGAAACCCTGCTACCAGTCGGCATATCCAATTTATTCCTATTTGACGGCGAACAAGTCAAAGAACTCGCCGAACTCGAAACTCCGCCAGAATTTGTCATCGGCGCGATTAAATCTCTATTAGGCTTAGAATTAGCAGAACGCCTTGCCGTCGATTTAGAAATATTAGTCAGTCGCAAGCGGAAAGAAATTGCAGGCAAAAAAGAGTTGGAAGCATTAGAAAAAATCGAACAAAAGTTTCATGACATTACTGCTGATAAAGAGTTAGCAATTGAAGAACAAGCAAACTTGAAAAACGAATTAGACAAAGCTCAAAAAAACCAACAAGCAGCCTCAGACAAATTCATTTATCAAGGCGGTAAAATTGCGGCCGATCGCGCTCAACTAGAAATCCAACTAAAAGACTACACAAGTCAAGCCGAAAACACCCGCAATCGCCTCATAGAACTAGCATCAAATACCCTCCCGATCGCCCTAATTTCGCCCTTATTAACAGCAGCTAAAACCCAAGCCGAAACCGAAGCCAGCCAGCAGCAAGCACAAATCGCCCAAGATGTTATCAAACAAAGGAGCGATCGACTCCTCAACTACATCGGCGAACTATCATTAAATCCCCAAGAAATAGACAAAATTCAAAACTTCATCGATCGAGAAAACAGAGAACTCGAACAGCAAGCAGCAACCGACACGCCGCCCTGGTTGAACGCCGACAAAACCAGTATCCAACAACTAGAAAATATTCTCATCCATCAAATCAAATCCGAACAAAAAGACACTGGAGAACAAATAGAAAAACTCCAAAACATCGAAGCAGAAATCGACTTTACAGACAGACAACTCGCCGCCGCTGCTTCCCCCGAAGCCTACGAAAAACTAGAATCAAACGTTAAAAATGCTCAAAAAACAGTTGCTATCGCAGCCGCAGCCTGGGAATCAGCCAACCGCCGCATCGAGGAATTAGACAAAGAATTAACTAAGACCCAAAAAGAACTAGAAAGCTACAGCAGCGAATATCTCACAGTTAGAAACAGCCAACATGTCATCAACTCGATCGCCAAAGTTCAAAACACTCTCAAACTCTTCAAAGAAAAACTCACCCTCAAAAAACTCAACAAACTCGAAGCAGAAATCACCGACTGTTTTCGCTACCTGCTGCACAAAACAGACTTAGTGCATCGAGTCGCGATCGACACCCAAACCTTCAGCCTTTCCATCTACGATTCAGCAGGCAAACCAGTACCCAAACACCGCCTTTCAGCAGGCGAAAAACAACTGCTAGCGATCGCATTTTTGTGGGGATTAGCCAGAGTATCCGGCAGACAATTACCAGTCGCGATCGACACCCCCCTCGGCCGCCTCGACTCCTCCCACAGAAACAACCTCGTCGAAAAATATTTTCCCTCAGCAAGCCACCAAATCATCCTGCTTTCCACCGACACCGAAATTAGAAAAATAGAATACGATAAACTGCAAGAATTAGGTGCGATCGCCCACACATATCTGTTAAAATACGATCCAAGCAAACAACAAACAATAGTTGAAGAAAACCGTTATTTTTGGTAAAATCTATGGTAGAGATTCTGCAAGCACGAGCCGTAAACCTCCGCGACCTTATCGACAAATTTGACATTCAATTAGTTGAAGACCCACAATTTTTCTGCGAGTGGCAAGACGACCTTCCCGAACTCACCGACTTAGACAAGCAACTTCTAGACAAAGTAAAAGCAGGTTACATCAACTTGCGAAATTACCCACCCTTGCTAGAAAAAGCCCTGCGCATGGCCGTACTAGATCCGATGCTTTTTATCGGAAATTTTTACCTGTTTCCATTTTACGTAAAAGCGGAACATCCTGTAGAAATTATCAGCGAAGATGAAGGGACAATCGTCCGGGGAACTATCGACACCTTAGTATTAAAAGACCAATTCTGGGTGATGGTTATCGAATCCAAACAAGACAGGTATTCCACTGAGGCCGGACTCGCACAAATCCTTGCTTATATGCTAGGCAATCCTCACCCCTATCGGCCAAACTACGGTATGATTCACGCTGGAGGCACCTTTATTTTTGTTAAATTGGTGAAGGCAGAAGCACCCCTATATGCTTTGTCTAGGATGTTTGGCATCCGCAATCCCGGTAATGACTTGTATACTGTTCTCAAAATCATGAAGCGTCTGAGTCAGTTAGTAATCTCACCAACAGAAAGTTAAAAACATGGAACCACCGATCGATCGCATCCACCTCTCCCAATCAGGCAAAGACCAACTATTAAAACTCAGACGCATTACCAAAATCGATCGATGGAACATCTTGTGCAGGTGGGGATTTTGTCGATCGCTAGCCGAGCCCAGCATTCCATCACCCGTACCGATTCCCAGCGACAGCAACGTCGAATTAAGTTGGGATGTTTTTGGTGGCGACATGGCAGATATCCTGATAATTGCCCTCAAACAACGCTGTTACCAAGATAATTTAGGAACAGACAAAGAAACTTTAGCCCAACAATTCCGCTTGCACTTGCACCGAGGAATTGGCTATTTAGCAGGCGATCCGAATATTAAAAAAATCGAAGATTTAGTCGCGATCGCTCTTTCACCAGAAAAATTAAGAAATTAATTGAACCGCGAAGGCGCGAAGAACGCGAAGGAAGAAAGAAAGAAAGGAAGAAAAGGAGTTTATAATTTATCCAGTAGCGGTATTAGCCTGAATTCCAAACTGTTGCGGCGGAGAATTTTATAGGAAATTACATATTTGAGCTGATAGAATAGAGGTTGGAAGGAAGTAGAAGTTTGAAAGTAATAATTGAGGAGTTCCATCGGGCGATCGTTCAATTCAACAATCTAACAATAGGAAATTTTTTCAACTTGCAGTTAAAACCAACTGTCACTTTCTTGACTGATGCGATCGCCCTCACGCCCCAAACTCCCCAAACCTCGCGAAATCAAGCACCGTCGCCCGCCCAAAAACAGCCAATTCAAAAACTGTCAACTCGTAGCTCGATCGCTTTCCCTCTCTTCCTTCTTTCTTCTTCCTTCTTTCCTCATCCTTCTTCCTTCTTCCTTCTTCCTTCTTCCTTCACTAACAACGGGAAAAAATGCCCCACCGGCCCTTGACCCGCCCCAATATCCAAAGCATATTTCAGAGCAGTAGTAACATAATTTTTAGCCAAAGTCACCGCATCAAACAAATCTTTACCTAATGCCAAATTAGCCGCGATCGCAGCACTTAAAGTACAGCCAGTCCCGTGAGTATTCCCAGTTTCAACAGTCTCCACCTTCAAAGTTTCCAACCGCGTACCGTCAAACCAAACATCAACTCCCCGCAAATCGCCCGCCATCCCGCCGCCTTTCACCAAAACAGCCTTCGCGCCGCATCGATAAATCTGCTGCGCCGCCGCCCGCATATCATCCACAGAAACAATCTCCAAACCACTTAAAATCTGAGCCTCAAACCGATTCGGAGTCACCACAACAGCCATTGGAATCAAAATATCCCGCAAAAATGCGATCGCCCCATCGTCAATCAACTTAACACCCGCCCGCGAAACCATCACCGGATCGACAACCAAATTCCCAATCTGCAAACTCTCCACCTGCGAAGCCACCGCCGCCATAATCCGGCTATTCAGCAGCATCCCAGTCTTCACCGCATCCACCCCAATATCGCCAACCACCGCCTCAATTTGAGCCGCTACAGCCTCCGGCGGCAAAGCATCCACCCGCGCCACCCCCAGAGTATTTTGGGCCGTCACGCAAGTCAGAGCACTCGTACCGTGCACGCAGTGAAACGAAAAAGTCCGCAAATCCGCCTGAATCCCGGCCCCACCACCGCTATCCGAACCCGCGATCGTCATGGCAACTGGTATTCTTGATTTCTGAATCTCTGGCATAATTGTCTCAAAAATTAACAACCCATCAAAATCCCAAATCAGAGTTGATTTTTATGGATTTATTGTTACTGTCGGTTCCTTTGTCGGTTCATTTGTCGGTTCGCCGATTCCTAGAAACTTTTGCGCTTGTTCGGTAATATTAAACAGTCGATCGCCGTGACAAAAAATTTCCCAGGCGCGAATTCCCATAAAACCAATACCTGCGATCGCCAAGGGCACAGCAGCAGCCCCTAAAATTCCAGCAACGGGCGGAAACAGAGTGCAAATTACTAACAAAATTCCCGTAATTAGACCGCCAGCAATACCAGCTTTAGCAGTAGCTGTGGCAACTTGTTCTACTAATTCCGATTGGGTAATTTTGCCTTCTACAAATAACAGGGAGTTCTCTAAGATAGAAAATATTAACTCAATTACTGCTGCCCCGATCGCCCCTTTAACTGCTGCCCCAACGATTTCGGCCACCGCCGCTTTAAAAGCAGCATTAGCTAAAACTTGCTTGGCGGCTGCTAATTCTTTTGCCGTCATGTTTTTACCACCGCGGGCGCGATTCACCCAAAAATATTCAAAAATCCCGTTAGCAGCTTCGTTTCCTCCTCCATTAACGCGGGCTTGAATGTGACTCCAATCTTTATCTTGACAAAAATCGCGAACTGCTTCTGGACCTCGGGCGCGAATTTGGGCGGGGATAGATTCAAATACTTTTGCTGCTTCTTGAAAGTTGCGCATTCCGTCGCGCACGCCAGCCCTAGCAAATTTTAATTGCAGGTTTTTCGGCAAATTTTCAAAACATATATTGTGCGCGATTTGAAAAGCTTCTTCAGAGGCGATCGTCCCAGCACTAACAATCGAACTTGGTGCCGCTGCGATCCAATCCGTTACTGCCGTTGTACTTTCCTGAACTTTAGCACTCATTTCGTTAGCTAAGTTTTGAGTATCGGCAACAGCTTCTTGTACTTTTAGAGTTATAAATTCCAGCGGATTCTGGTTAATTTCCATGTCGCTCTAGATTGCATCGTTAATAATTCAACTATTTTGACTCTAACATTTATTTCACGGGTTATTCTACCTGTTATTTTCCTTGGCCCAGGCGGACTTGGTTTGCAGAGCATCGGAATTCCATGCGGCGGCTATTGTTTGTGTATGTACCCGCCAACTCCCGGATTTTCCTTCCGCAGCGATCTTCGCCACACAAGCTATCATTAAATTAAATGTAAATATTTATTGCAAAAAACTGTGAAACTAACCCGCATCGACCTCAATTCTTGGATCTTCCGCATCGGCGGCCAAACCATCCTCGTCGATCCCTGGCTGGTCGATCCCCTGGTATTCTACGGTCAACCCTGGCTGTTTACCGCCTACCACAATACACCCGTAGCCTTTACTCCGCAAACCTTACCCCCGATCGACCTCCTGCTGATTTCCCAAGGTTTAGACGACCACTGCCACAAACCGACGCTCGAAAAGCTCGATCGCGCCATTCCCGCCGTTGCATCCCCCACCGCCGCCAAAGTCCTCAGCAGTTTGGGCTACACTAATATCACATCTTTGGCAAATTGGCAAGGGTTTAAATATCAAGAAAAGTTACAAATTACTGCCGTACCCGGAGCCGAAATTCAGCCGGGACAGGAAGAAAACGGCTATTTGTTAAAAGATTTAAGCAGCGGCGAAACGCTTTATTACGAACCGCACTTACCACCATTAGAAAAAGTCAAACAAAAAATAGACCAAGTAGACGTAGCCATTACCCCCATCATCGGTCAAATCTTCCCCTTCCTCGGACAAATCATCAGCGGGCCAAAAGAAGCCCTCAACCTCGCTCAAACTTTGAAACCCAAGTATTTTTTACCTACCACAATGGGAGATATCAAAGCTAGCGGTATTTTACCGATGTTCGTGCGGTCGATCGGCAGCATCCCCGAATTTCGCGATTTACTTGCCAACTCGGGACTTGCCACTCAACTTCTCGAACCCGAACCCGGAGAAACAATGGAAATTCTTTGATTTTAGATGGTAGATTTGAGATTTTTTTAGATTAAAGATTGAAGATTGTTGATTTACGATCGATTGAAAATTGTTTAGATTTGAAAATTGTTTAGATTGGCGATCGAAGATTTGAAACTCAATCCCCAATCTCCAATCCAAAACCCAAAATCGCTCCGTCCCCAATCGACAATCTAAAAATCTAAAATCCAAAATCACCTTGGCGGCCGGCGGTTGCGCAGAAACTCGGGAATATCCAAACCAAAATCTTGCTGTTTGGGTTCCGCCTCAGGCGCTGCTTCCTTGGGAGTTTGGGTAGCAGCCGCAGCAGCCCGCCACGGGGCATTGGGATTTTGGGCGCGTGCGCCCTTAGGAGGCGCGGGAAGTTCGCCCCCTGCAAAACCGGTGGCGATCGCGGTAATCTTAATTTCACCCTGAAGCCGCTCGTCAATCACCGCCCCAAAAATAATATTGGCATTGGGATCGACAACTTCGTAAATCGTTTCAGCCGCCGCATTCACCTCGTGCAGCGTCATGTCAGAACCGCCGGTAATATTAAACACCACACCTCTAGCGCCCTCGATCGACGAAGCCTCCAGCAGCGGCGAAGAAATAGCCTGCATTGCCGCTTCCCGCGCCCGCGACTTACCCGAACCCACGCCGATGCCCATCAAAGCCGAACCCGCATCTGCCATCACAGCCCGCACGTCAGCAAAGTCAACATTCACCAAACCGGGAATCGTAATAATGTCAGAAATACCCTGAACCCCTTGACGCAGGATATCGTCAGCCACCCGGAAAGCCTCTTGCACCGGCATTTGTTCCGAAATCACCGACAGCAGCTTATCGTTAGGAATCACGATCAGGGTGTCTACACGGCTTTGCAAAGCTGCGATCCCTTCCTCCGCTTGACTGGTGCGCCGCCGTCCTTCAAAAGTAAAAGGCCGCGTCACGATACCCACAGTCAAAGCGCCCATTTCCTTAGCTACTTCAGCCACGATCGGAGCCGCCCCCGTACCCGTGCCACCGCCCATACCCGCAGTGATAAACACTAAATCCGCGTGGTTGAGAGCATTCGCCACCTCATCTCGGGACTCCTCAGCAGCCTTTTGCCCGATCGCCGGATTGCCGCCAGCGCCCAAACCGCGAGTCAATTTCTGCCCTACTTGCAAGCGTTTCGGAGCATTTGACAGAACTAGAGCCTGAGAATCCGTATTCACGCACCAAAACTCTACACCGGAAACCTCACTGGCAATCATTCGGTTGACGGCGTTACCGCCACCGCCACCAACGCCAATGACTTTAATTTTGGCTGCACTGCTGGGGATGATGTCTTTGGGATTGACCATAGCTTCGATTTCTATACTTTCTACATTTACATAGCTAGACCGTCTGAACGGGTTGGCGGACTCAACGGCCACTGGAAAATTTTTCGGTTCTTCCGAGTCGGGACTTTCTTGGTCTGGTCCTTGGCTATTATTAAGCGTCATCTGAAAAATGGGTAGAAACCCCGTCCTTCTAGGACGGCTTTGCATTGTTGTTTGAATCTACTATCGCCTTGGGATCGGTCAATTCGGTGTACCTTTGTGTTGTACTTTCAACGGGACAGTTACCGTTTCAAATCTCCCAATCCTGTACGCATAGTATTTTGCTCCAAAGAGCTTCCCTTGCGGGGTAATGTTAGCTTCGCCTAAGTTTAGTGAGCTTTTTAGACTTGCAGCACTGTTAAGCGTGACCTTAAAACTGTTTAACTGCAAATGACAGAGGAGGCAGTGCGGTCTTGGGGTTTCCCCAAGTGGAGGAGCCACTGCGGTCTTGGGGCCTCCCCAAGTTGAGGAGCCACTGCGGTCTTGGGGCCTCCCCAAGTTGAGCAAGTGGCGTCAAGTGGCGTCAACTGCCGTCGGAAAACTAGCTACGCATTCTCCGGTGTCGTGACTCAAAAAACGCAGTCAGTTAAGACGCTTGGCCCTTCAGAACGGCATGAAGGATTTCTCTTTCAAGCCTCGCGCCTAAAAGCCGAGGTTCCTGACTATAGTCGGGGATGGTAGATTACAGATTTTTAACTTATCTATCGCCAATTCACACTCAACTATAGGACAAGTTGTGCGAAAAACTGGCGCGAGCGCGGCTTAATGTTAGCAGTCTTATATTTAACCGGGCAACTAGCTCGATGCTAATTTTACCTAAAAACGGCTGAAAGCTTTCAGCAAAAGGTATTCGGCAGCCTAAAACCTTTGAGCGTCCGTTGCCGAATACCTGCCGCCGATCGCCCCTGCAGCCGAATACCTGCCTCGGACACCCATTCACTCCCGATCGCGCGTCGGTTCTGAATTGGAACTCTCGGAACTAATGGCGGGTTCCGGCAGGTGGACGATCGGGGCTGCCGGATTTTTCAAGTCAATGTAAGCAATTTTGCTTAAATCTATCTGTTTTGGCAATTGTCGCATCCGGTCTAAAACCTTCAGTTGCTCGGCAGTCCGAGAACTGTAGGGCCCCAAGTGTACGGTACCGATTTCTGTTTTCAGAATCAAGTTGTCGGGGTTTTGCCAATGGATCTCAAACACTTTTACAGCCAGAGAACTCAGCACTTGGTAAAATTTCGGCCATTGGGCCCGATAAAGTTCGATCGGCCCGATAACTTTTAACGTGGGTAAAGCACCCTGAGGCTGCCGGACAGGGCTGCCATTGGCACTCTGCGATGCCTGGATCGACTTCTTGTCTGAAGTATAGCTTTCAAAAGGCATCCAACCACCGCGAGCATCCAGCCACCCCACTTTTTCCCGATCGCCGTTCCTCAACACCGCAGCAGGTTGCGCCACCGCCACCGGCAGGCGTTCGATCACTTCCACCGTCAAACTCGGCGGAAATAAGTTGCGAGTCACCTTGGCTTTGGCGATCGGACCTGTTGATTCCAGTTTCTCGGCCACCACCTGCGGTTGAATCCCCCACAAAGACTGCGGGTAAGACAGCGGTACTAAAGAGCGTACCGCCGCCTCTGAAAGCCACTGATTGCCCTCTACCTTCACTTGGTCCGATCGAACCACCAACCAATCCGGCTGCGCTACCCACCACAGCAAACCCCCAGCCATCGCGCTCACAGCAACCGTCTGCCACACCGCAGCCGCCAATTTCAACCGCCTCTGGCGCTGCAACTTTTGTCGCCTGCGCCCCAATTCTGTTTCCGAAACCGATGCAAAACTAGCCATCTACCTCTTGACAATTAATTGACACTTTCTGTCCTTCAAGGACGGATCTGCTCTCAACCTCAGGATTCCCATGAATTTACCCCGTGAAAGCATACACCGGCCTTTCGACGATGTTACATGAACGATTTAGTTGAAGCGCAATTTTAGAACAACTCGTTTGTTGAGACCCATTGTGTCGGCGCTGTCCCGATTTTATTAAAACCTGTTTTCGCGCAGTTCAGATCCCAGCAAAATTACTCAGACTTGCTCGGCGATCGGTCAAAATCTACTGACATGAGGTCAAAAACCTCTCTGCTGCGTCACTCCAGCTCGTGGGAGCCTGCATTTTTCGGCTTTTACTGATTTTTCGGGCGCAAGCCCCTCCGTATTTCTACGGAAACTACAACCGCCAAGCGATCGCAAAAAATAACCGATCGAAAGCTAGCTAGTAAAAAAGGTTGTTTGGGTCTTTAGGGGATGACCCCCCAGGGCAAAATACCGCAGGTCAAACTAAACTTTAGTTTGAAAGTTTTAACTTTCCATTAATTTTTTACCTTTGGTCGGCGCTAACTGTGATCGCACTGGAATTAGACAGATTCTATAAAGCCTGCAACCCCAGCAAGACCCTCGTCGCGGGCGACCCAGGAGATTATCAATACTACATTGATTTTGCTTCCGTGCGCGGTGGCAAAATCATTGAATCATTGCAGCGAACTATTACTCGCATCTCACCCGACGAGCCAACTTGTCAGCTATTTACAGGACATATCGGCTGCGGCAAATCTACCGAACTGTTTCGACTGAAAGCAGAATTAGAACAGCAAGGTTTTTACGTCGTTTATTTCGAGTCATCCCAAGATTTAGATATGGGGGATGTAGACATTAGCGATATTTTGCTGAGCATTGCTCGCCAAGTTAGCGAAACAATGGAATCAGCTAAAATCAAACTCAGACCGAGTTATTTTACCAACCTGTTTTCAGAAGTAGCAGAATTTTTGCAGACCCCGATCGACTTATCGGCAGAAGCTGAGTTATCTGTAGGTATTGCTAGAGTTACTGCTAAAACTAAAGACTCTCCCAAACTGCGATCGCAGCTCAGACAGTATCTCGAACCCCGCACTAACAGCATCTTGCAGTCGATTAATGAAGAACTTCTCGACAAAGCCAATCTCGAACTCAAACGCCAAGGCAAAAAAGGACTTGCTGTCATTGTTGACAACCTAGATCGCTTGGATGCAGTTCTCAAACCCACCGGCCGCAGTCAACCGGAATACTTGTTTTTAGACCGCGGCGAACAGTTGAAAAAACTTAAATGTCACGTCGTCTATACTATTCCCCTGACTTTGATTTTTTCTAATGATTTCGGCCGCCTCGCCAGTCGATTTGGAGTCAAACCCAAGGTGATGCCGATGGTCCCCGTGCAAGTGCGCTCTGGCGAAGACCACGCTGAAGGCATGGCACTATTGCGACAGTTGGTATTGGCTAGAGCTTTCCCCACAATTGCTCCTGACAAACGTATCGAACTGATTTCCAAAGTGTTTGACTCGTCGGAAACTTTAGACCGACTCTGCCACATTAGTGGCGGTCACGTTCGCAATTTACTGATGCTTTTGTACAGTTGTTTGCAGCACGAAGATCCGCCTTTTTCTCGCGAATGTTTGGAAAATGTGATTCAAGAATATCGCGATGATTTGTTGGGAGCTATTTCCGATTCAGAGTGGGAATCGCTGTTTCAAGTGGTGCAGCGACAAAATGTGACCGGTGAAGAAGAGTCTCAAATTTTGCTGCGCAGTATGTTTGTCTTTGAATACCGCGATCCTGAGGGTCGTTGGTTTGGCATCAATCCGGCTTTGGCAGAAACTAGAAAGTATAAGGAATGGTTGGGACGCCTTCAGGCTGTGTCTTAAAGTTGGGTTTCTCGATCGACAGAGTCTTCTTTTAAGGAAAAATATGTTCGGCGATTGAGGCTTTTGCAGTTCGATCGCTGGCAACAAAAGTTAAGTACAAACTGGTTTTTTTACTACCATGTCAGACCATCGGGTATGAGTCTGAAGTAGGAAAGCCGGTTTTTTTTGTGTCACGACTCCGATGCAATAGCAACTGATTCCTGACTGCAATACTGGACGATCGGCTCTCAGTGTGAAGTAGGGAATCCAGTTTTTTTTGTGTCACAACCCGATGCAACAGCAACTGATTCCTGACTGAGATCCTCCGCCCTCAGATATCGGTCTGAAGTAGGAAACTCAGTTTTTTTGTACCCCAATCTCGAACCAACAGCAACGAGTTACGTACTACAATAGTGGACTTCCAGGCATCAGTCGGAAGTAGTAAATCCCGTTTTTTTGTGTCCGAATCCCAAACCAACAACCAACAAAGTCATCCCGCATCCAGTTACAACCCCATCCCTGATTTCTCAAAAGGGAAGGAAGGGCACAGATTAGAGATCCAAACCTCCCAGCAGGTATTAAAGCCCGATTTGGTATAAACCATTTCCCCACCTTCGATCGATCTCAAATTTAGTATCTATAGCAATTGCCCAGGAATTTAGGACGCAGGTCATCGCTATAACTGTTAATGCTTAAGCATTCTATTCATGACTTCTGACTTTTGAGTGCTACTATAAAATCTACAACGGTATCAGACCCCTGCTGACTATTTTGACCTGTTGGTTTTAGCATCAATAGATCCCAGCCCCTAGAAGGCAAATTTTTGTATATTTTTTTACTAAATAACGGCTACAAATAATAAGCGTTTTTTTACTAATACCTAGCTGCGGGTCTTATCCTGAGGATTGGGGATCGGCGATTTGTTGTCCTTCGCAACTTATGTGTAGCTTGCTAAAACATTTATTAGTTTTGGTTTATTAATATTTGCACTCTTGTCACGCTTTCTATAAAATTGAGAGCTAAGATGTGTTTTAGTTCTACATGAAGGAAGTGTAAAGATTAACAGCAAGGCTCTGACAGACTGCGTATTTTTACATAGATAGAGTTACAGAGATGTGCTGGGCTGAAACAAATCTGTAGGTGTATGTTGCTTTCAGCCTTTGCTTGGGTTATTGATTTCTGAAAAAGGGGTACACGCATGACGGATCTGCTTAAACTAAAAGAAACAGCTAGCTACAACGATCGCTCGATTAAAACACTGGTAAGGTCGATCGCCATGTCCCAGCAGCAGTTTTCGCTAATTTTGGCGCGCTGCAACTACCAGCAGTTGCGACAGCAAATGGCACAGCGCCTGCGACAACAGTCGCCATTTCAAATTCAAGATATAGTCCTGCCAGCATCCGTCAAAACCCTCTACACAACCCTGCAGGCAAACACGCAAAACAGGGGGCCCGGGCAAATCGGTGCCGCCGCTTTGATGGTATTCGGTTTAGAAACAGTAGTGGCGATAGATGAACTGCTGGCCTCTACCAATCAAGTCCGAGACGAGTTTCGCAAAAATTTTTCCTGTCCGGTAGTTTTGTGGGTAACGGACGATATCGTTACCAAAATGATCCGTTTAGCCCCGGATTTCAAAAGTTGGGCCGCAGCCACCATTAAATTTGAAATGGCCTGTGACGAGTTGATTCATTTCCTGGCCCAACAAGCAGACGCTATATTTAGCGCTGGCGAACTCAACAAAAAACGGGAAATCGGTACTGCCCGAGGCTGCGGGAGCGAGAGCGCAACCAGCAATTCACTATCGGGCCCGGTGCAGCTTGAAGGCTTGCAGCCACACTACCCCGCTTTTAACTCCGAAATTGCCAATTCCCGACAGTTCGATTCCGTCTCTTATTCGCCCTTGAGTCCCGGCAGTACCCTCAATTTAGCCATCGGTTCTCTGTCGCGCCGCGAACTAGAATTGGCCTTGAGAGATTTGCAAAATCGAGGCCAAGAATTAGAACCGGCCCTCGAAGCTAGCCTGCAATTCGTTCTGGGTCGAGATTACTACGTCAGCGACCAAACCGAAACTGCCTTAGTCCACTACCAGCAAAGTTTGGCATTTTGGCAGATGCAAACCGGCAATTGGGAACTGGAAAATTGGGAACACTTGCTCGGGCAAAAAACTTTCTTTTTATCGCAGCCCGCCCCTACCCCCCGCTCTCCTGTACCCAACATCTTATTTTTGGAGAGAGAAGGCATAGTGCTGTTTCACATCGCCCTGTGCCACCGCCTGCAAGCAGCCAGAAATCCCGTCGCCAACCGCCAGCACTGGGAACAAGCCTGGATCGCTCTGGAACAGTCGAGAAATGCCTTCTCCCTGGCCGATCGCCCCGAATTGGTAGCAGAAGTTACAGCACATTTGGGAGAGGTGCTGCAGCGGTTGGAAGCTTGGGGAGAATTGCAAGCTTTGGCAGAAAATTCCTTGCAGTTGCACTTCACTTACGGCACTCCCAGCCAACTAGCTCAAGATTACGGCTTTTTGGCGGAAGTTGCCCTGCAAGAGTCGCGGTGGAGTCAGGCCCGCCAGTTAGCCGAGTTGGCTTTGGCGATATTGGATCAGACTCCCAGCGATTTAAGATTGCTGATTGAAGATTTGAGGTTGGGGTTTGTGGGCAATTATCCAGAATTTGCGGAAAATTCCGAGTTAATTAACAATCCCAAATCCCAAATCCAGCATCCCAAATCCGATCGGAGTTCGTATCTTTTGCTGCTGGCGCAAAGTTTGCGGCAGTTGGGACAGTGGGAAGCGGCCGTTCATTCTTTAGAATTAGCGCAAATTCAAACCGATCCGAAGTACGACCCCCGACTTTATATTGATATTTTGACAGAACTGCAAGCACTTTATTTCGAGCAAGGCGAGTATTTGAAAGCTTTTCGGATCAGGCAAACCCAGCGTTCGATCGAATATCAATACGGTTTTAGAGCGTTCATCGGCGCGAGTCAATTGCAGCAGCAGCGGCAAGCGGTAAATCCTTCGAGTCCCTCCGCTCAAAATCAAGCGGCGATCGCGGCAGAAATGACCGCTTATTCCCGCCAAAAAGATATCGATCGACTGCTGGAAAGAATCAGC
Organism: Richelia sp. CSU_2_1; assembly: GCA_012034575.1. Lineage (GTDB taxonomy): Bacteria > Cyanobacteriota > Cyanobacteriia > Cyanobacteriales > Microcoleaceae > Microcoleus. Next base: position 19,374 of record JAAUPF010000025.1, read on the forward strand.
CGGGACGACCACAAATTAACTATTATTCACGGGCCTTCCGGAGTGGGAAAAAGTTCCTTAGTCAACGCCGGCTTAGTACCCGCTTTAAAAAATATTACTCCTGGAGCTCGCGATACTTTACCCGTAGTAGTCAAAGTTTACAGCGACTGGCTCGCCGAATTGGAAAATTCTTTAAACCAGGCGCTGCACGACAAACAAGCTGAGGAAGAAAGGAAATTAAGGGCAAGGGGAGTAGCTAGAGAAATTACCAGCAAAACCGGGACAGCAGCACAGACGAATAGCTCGGGAATTTCATCTTTTATTATCGAGCAATTGCGGGAGAACTCTGCTAACAATTTGCTGACTGTATTGATTTTCGATCAGTTTGAAGAGTTTTTCTTTGTCTCCACATCAGTTGCCCAAAGGCAGTTGTTTTATAATTTCTTGCGCCTGTTCTTAAATTTGCCTTTTGTCAAAGTTATTTTGTCATTGCGGGAAGATTACTTGCACTATTTGCTTGACTGCGATCGCTTCCCCAATCTCGACGCTATTAACAATAATATTCTCGACAAAAGCATCCGCTACCAACTGCGGAGTTTTTCGATTAAAGACGCGCGGGCAGTAATCGGGCACTTGACAGAAAGGGCGGAATTCTACTTAGAACCGGAACTGATCGATGCCTTCGTCGAAGATTTAGCCGACGAACTGCAAGAAGTACGACCGATCGAACTGCAAGTAGTCGGAGCGCAACTGCAAGAAGAGTCGATTACTACCCTAGCGCAATACCAACAATTAGGCGACAATCCCAAAGCAGAATTAGTCAAGCGATCGCTCGAACGGGTAATCTCTGACTGCGGTCCGGTCAACGAAGATGCAGCGTGGAAAATCCTATTTACCCTCACCGATGAAAGAGGCGTGCGGCTGATTAAAACCAAACACGAACTGTCCTTAGTCACGGGCCAGCATCCCGCAGGCGAAGAAACAGAATTAAGCGCGATCGGCAGTTACAGCAGAATATCGCTCCGCAAACAATTTGCCAAAAATCAACTTACCCAAGACCTAGAAACAGAACCTAAAAAAACCGACAGCCTCGATTTAATTTTAGACATTTTAGTCGGTCACGGTTTGCTATTTTTGCTGCGGGAAGCACCCGAAGACCGCTATCAATTAGTTCACGACTATCTAGTGCGGCCGATCCGCCAAAGATTCGGCTTAGAAGCCAGACTGCACCAAGCAGAAGCCGACAAAAAAATGAGCCAAGAACAACTCTACCGAGCCAATTCTTTTCTCAAACAACTGCTGGGATTAGCAGTCGTCGGCGTATTGCTGCTCACCAGTTCCACCGTCGCCGCCGTCAACTTTTGGTGGCGGGCAGTAGGGCAAAAACAACTAGCGATCGCTCAAACCCAGCGGGCAGAAATCAACACCCTCACCGCCGCCTCAGAAGCGCTGTATTTCTCAAACAATAAATTTGATGCCATCATGGAAAGTTTGAGAGCTGGGAAACAGTGGAAGCAGATCGAACATTCCCAAGGAATGCAAACTCTCAAAGACACCGAAATCCTGATTTCTGCCGCCCTCCAACAAGCAGTTTACGGAGTCAAAGAAAGAAACAGATTGGAGGGACACGGCGATGTTGTTTGGGGTCTGACTTTTAGCCAGGACGGCTCTACAATTGCCTCAGCCAGCGTCGATAAAACCGTCAAACTTTGGCGGCGCGATGGCAGTTCGATCGCAACTTTGAAAGGTCATACTAACAGTGTCGCCTGCGTAGCTTTCAGCCCCGACAGCAAAACCATTGCTTCAGCAAGCTTAGATAAAACCGTCAAAATTTGGCAAACTGACGGCATTTTGCTCGCTACTTTAGAAGGTCACACTAACAGCGTTACCAGCGTGGCTTTCAGCCCCGACGGTCAAACGATCGCCAGTGCATCGAGAGACAAAACAATCAAACTTTGGAAAACCGACGGTACGCTGCTGCAAACGATCGAACAACTAGCTCCTATTAATTGGGTTAGCTTCAGCCGCGACGGCAAAACATTAGCTGCGGCCGGCGATGACGGTACTGTCAAATTGTGGAGTTCCGACGGCAAATTAATTGCCAATTTGTGGCACAGCGCCAACAAAAAACCCTCTAAAGTTTACACCGTCAGTTTCTCCCCCGACGGTGAAACTCTAGCGACTGCCGGCGAAGACAAAACGGTGAAAATCTGGAATGTCGCCGCACTCAAGGACGATGGGAAACTAAGTTCGCAAACAGCAAATAACGGCTTGCTGCTGGCAACTTTGCGGGGACACACCAAGTGGGTGTTCGGCGTCAGCTTTTCTCCCAACGGTCAAAGTTTGGCTTCCGGAGGCGCGGACGGCACAGTTAAACTTTGGAATTTGGATGGTGTCGGCGAAAACCCGGACAAAACTGCAGGCATCAAATCCGAAGACCGCTTGGTCAGAATTTTTGAGGGACACGCCGATAGAGTCACTCAAGTCAGTTTTAGCCCGGACGGCAAAACACTCGCTTCTGCAAGTTTTGACAAAACTATCCGGCTGTGGAGGCTCGACGACGTGCCCCTCAAGACCCTCGACGGACACCAAAACCGCGTGCAAACCGCCAGCTTCAGCCCCGACGGTCAGAGGTTGGCTTCTGGTTCCACAGACAACACGATCAAGCTGTGGAGTCGCACGGGAGTTTTGCTAGAAACTTTGGAAGGACACTCCCAGCGAGTCGCCAGCGTCAGTTTCAGCCCCGACGGTCAGTTACTGGCATCTGGAAGTTACGACAAAACTGTGAAAATCTGGAATCTGAAGGAACACGGCACGAACAATATTCTCCCCTGTCCTTCTGCACCCCTATTTCCCTGTTCGCCTGCGGTGGTGTCTACCCTGGAAGGTCATTCCGACAGCGTGATGGGCGTGAGTTTTAGTCCCGATAGCGAGATTCTGGCAACGGCTAGCAAGGATAAGACGGTTAAGTTGTGGACGAGAAATGGCTGGCTGATTAAGACTTTGACAGGACATACAGGCTGGGTGACTGGCGTCAGTTTTTCTCCCGACGGGTCGATGTTGGCTTCGGCTAGCGATGACGGTACTGTCAAGCTTTGGAATCGCGAGGGCCGGTTGTTGAAAACTTTGGAAGGAGCTCACAACAGTTTTGTCTTGGGGGTTGCTTTCAGCCCTGACGGCAAAATGCTGGCTTCTGCCGGTTACGACAATTCGGTGAAGCTGTGGAAGGTGGACGGAACTTTGGTGGCGACGCTGCTGAAGGGGTCTAGCGACAGCGTGACTAGCGTGGGTTTCAGCCCGGACGGTTTGTTGGTGGCTTCGGGGAGTTACGACAATAAGGTTCGGTTGTGGAGTCGCAGCGGGACTTTGTTGAAAACTTTGACGGGTCACAAGGATAGCGTGATGAGCGTGAATTTCAGCCCGGATGGGAAGGTTTTGGCTTCTGCCGGTCGGGACAATCGGGTGATTTTGTGGAATTTGGATCTTGATGATTTGTTGGTCAGGGGCTGCGATTGGGTGGGGGATTATTTAAGGACTAATCCAAATGTAAGCGATCGCGATCGGCGTCTCTGCGACGGGGTGAGTGCAAAACCCGATCGATTTTAGATTTGGGATTTTAGATTTTCGATTGGGTGATTGGGTTGATTGTCTGTTTGCGATTGGGTGATTCGAGCGATTTTAGATTTTAGATTTTAGATGTGGGATTTTGGATTTTCGATCGGGTCGATTCAACGCACTCCCTGGGTACAGGTAGAGTGTGGGCCTTCTTGCTGTTAAAGGTAAAGTAAACTATTGTAAAGAAATATGAGATTTCTCTTATCCCCTGGTTAAGACAGCCAGCTAGCATAGATCCCTGAATTAGAAGTTCCTATGTCACAAATTTTTCCGCGAAGACTTTTAGCATCTGCTGTTGCATTGTTCCTGGCTTTATCGGTATGGGCGATCGCCCCAGCAGCGCAAGCTTACAACAATCCCGATTTGCTCCCCGAAACTCAGACGCCAATTATCGACTTGGCTAAAGCCCTGACGGATATTGAAGAACAGGTGCTGGCAAAAAATTTAACCGAATTTGAAGCTGAAACAGGCTGGAAACTGCGCGTGCTGACTCAGTACGATCGCACTCCGGGTTTGGCTGTCAAAAGTTATTGGGGACTGGACCAAAAAAGCGTGCTGCTAGTTGCCGATCCGCGCGGGGGCAATTTGCTCAACTTTAATGTGGGGGATGCACTGTACCCCCTGCTGCCGCGCACTTTTTGGGTGGAACTGCAAACTCGCTACGGCAATCAGTTTTTTGTGCGGGACAATGGCGAAGACCGAGCGATCGTTGAATCTTTGGAGTCGATCGAAGGCTGTTTGCGCCAGGGCGGATGTCGCGTGGTTCCCGGTTTGCCGAGGGAACAGTGGATTTTGACCCTGATTACTTCGTGCTTGGGCGGGGTAGTCTGCGGGTTTGCGGCTCAGCCGCGGAAACCGGGACAATTGGTAGCTTGGCAGTGGGCGCTAATTTTTTCGCCGCTGTGGGGCATCCTGTTTTTAGCTTTCGGCATCGGTCCAGTGGTAACTCGGACTTCTGAGTGGTTGCCTTTGGTGCGGAATGTAGCCGGTTTTGCGATGGGAGCTCTGGCAGCATTTTTGACTCCGGTAATTAGCAAATCTTCGTCCTCGGAAACTTAAGCAGAAGGAAGAAGGCAGAAGGCAGAAGGCAGAAGGAAGAGGGAAGAAGGAAGAAGGAAGAGCCCGCAGACAGCAAGCTGTCTCGCGATTAAGCTCTTAGGTTTAATTAGTTGGACTTATGAATCACAGAAACTCTCTCTCCCCCCTCTCCCCCTATCCCCATCGAGTTTCTTAGAAGTCAATTGGCATTGACAGTTGACAGTTGGGAATTGGCAGTTGGCAGTTGGCAGAGTTTACTCAATTGTCAGCCAAGGGCCAAAACCTGATAAGCTGATACCGGACAATTCACAGGCGACAGCTATCCAACAAATGGAATGGCACGTAAGCGATGCCCAGAGTCTGGGATTAATCGACAGCGAAATTGGCGAGCACAGTTTTTCAGCGGCGGAGTACGAAATAGTCCGCCGTGCGATTTATGCAACTGCTGATTTTGAGTACAAGTCTTTAATTAGTTTTTCCGATCGAGCTTTGCAGGCTGGGGCGGCAGCTTTGGCTGCTCGGACTACGATCGTGGTAGATGTGCCGATGGTGCAGGTGGGCATTACGCCGCAAATTCAAAATACTTTTGCAAATCCGGTTTACTGTTCGATGGATGCTTTGACTCGCCCTCAAAAGGAAAAGACGCGGGCGGCTTGGGGGATTGAAACTTTGGCCAAGCGCTATCCTGAAGGGATTTTTGTGGTGGGCCAGTCTCAAACTGCTTTGTCGGCGATTGTCGATTTGATCGAGGCTGAGGAAATTCGACCGGCTTTGGTGATTGGAACTCCTTCGGGGTTTGTCGGGGTTGATGTGGCTAAGTCGCGCCTGCACGATTCGATGATTCCTCACATTCGGATTGAGGGACGCAAGGGTTCGGCTGTGGTGGCTGTGGCGATTGTTAATGGATTGGTAGATTTAGCTTGGCAAGCCTACGGTCAAGAGGGGAATAGTTGATAGTTGATAGTTGACAGTTGACAGTTGACAGTTGACAGTTGGGAATTGGGAATTGGGAATTGGGAATTGGGAATTGGGAATTGGTAATTTCCCGAGTTCACAATCTCAAAATCATTCAATCCCGCAATTCCTAATCTCGCAATCTCCCAATTCTAAAATCTAAAATCTAAAATTCCTCAATCTCCCAATTCTAAAATCTAAAATCTAAAATCCCTCTCTGCGCCTTTTTACTTCTCTGGTTCGATCGTCTCGATCGCCCCCTTTTTTCTTCCGGCCTTTTTTTATTTGTTCGCTGATTTCGACAAACAAATCCCGACGCAAATAAGGATAGTCGCTGACCCACACGTTGCGGCTGGGTATGTAAATATCTGAAACTTTGCTAATTATTCCCAAATCTTCCTGATTTGACATGACTAACATTAAAGCAGCTTGACCGACGGCAATTCCTTGGTGATTTTTCTGCAAGGGAGCTCGCAGCGTAGTCGTAAATCCGGTTTTGTCACCGACTTCTAAATTAATCCGCGGCTCTAAGTTGTCTACAATTACCAGTTGTCCTTTTTGATTGACAGTTTCCTCTTGACTTGTAACTTCATCTGTAATGTAAACATCCAAAACTCGCCCTTGCCAAAAACCGCAGTATTGAAATTTGCGAAATTCTGCATTGCGCAAACTCGCCCACAAAACTGGTCCCCACAGCCAATACAAACCGGCGATCAATCCGGTAATTAAAACGAAGGGTGCAAAATCCGAACCTGCTAAATTGTAGACTACGAGCAGCAATACTACGATCACTGCTGAGATTAACATTCGCCTTAAAAAATCGGGCGGCTTTCCCCAGATATATTTGTATTGAGCTCCGGTGGCGACGGCGGGAATTAATTCTTGAAAAGTTTCGCGAGTTAATGGAATTAGCATAATTGGAATCGGGAAAAACTAAAAAGTCATAGATGTCGGTTGTACGCTTGCAGGAGGGACAGTTTCATTCTCGGGCCTGTGCCCCCGTGCTAGTCTCAAGGGCTAAAATATTCGCGAAATCGTTGGTTTTTCGGTTTTGTCAGACGGGCAGCCACCATCTCACGCCTCAGCTACGCGATCGAGTCAGGATCTGCTGCTGTCTGAGCTAATGCTTATTGTACCGTCATAGTTTATCGAGGTGGCGATCGACCCGACGATTCTAATTCACAAACCTCCCACAAATGTTCAATTTGTCAAGAGGCTGAGGTAACAAACTAGCAAGAACGCAGCAAGCTCTGCGATCGAGGGGCTATAGCCCTTAGTTTTCCTTCACCCCTACTAATTCTGCACAAACATGACACAATATAATCAAGCTAGGTCCCAAACACCATTGTTGCCCAATGCAGCTACCGCAAGCAACACTGGTTTTGAGTCTGCCCAAGCAGGCTCAACGCTTAGTTGAAAAACAAGTCATCGCAGTTTGCACAAAACTAGGGGAGATTCGAGGTAAAAGCATGGCCGAACTATCGAAAGAAGAAATGCGCGAGCGCTTGGGAAATATCGACCAGATCCGCGACATCATTTTTGGGGCGCAACTGAGAGAATACGACAATCGTTTCGATAAAATAGATGCCGATTTGTCGATGTTGCAGCAAGATATGCAAGTTCGCATCGAACAAGTGAAAACAGTTCTTTCTACAGAAATGCGGGCAGCTATTGACTCTTTTGAAAAAAAGGTTAAATCGATTACTTTAAACACCCAAGAAGAAACCGCCGACTTGCGGCAGCAAATAGATCGCATTAACAGAAAATTTTCCAGCAGCATCGAAGCTCTCGATGAGGCGATCGACAGTCAAACAAGTTCCCTGCGCGACGACCTCTCTAAAACTAGAGAACAACTCTCCGAAGAAACTCGAACTTTGAAAACACAGGTTTTTGAAGAACTCGACCGCCGCTTTTCTATGCTCAGAGATGTGAAAGTCTCCAGAGATGACATGGCAGAAATTTTGTTTGAACTCGGTATGAGGCTCAAAGGAACTGAATTTGTGCCCGAACTCAAAGGAGCTGCTGACAATAAAATCAATTCTGACTATTTGTTACCAGAACGCCACTGATCGCGGATGATAACGCATGGCTTTACCGAAAGAAAATCCGCCAATTGACGATCGACTTGAAAATCGATCTGAGGGTTTTGTTTCCAGTCCTGACGAGTCTGCTGCTCCCGAAGCAGCATCTCAGCTCGAACCTTTGCTGAATTTGTTGGCCGAACTCAATTTAGTTAGCGGGCGAAATCCGCAAACAGGAGCGCCCGCAACAGACAATAACGATGTAAAAGTTCAAGCTGAGCCGCTCGGCGGGTCCAACGATCGCTCTGCCATTTCTGAGGAAGCGGAACTCAATATATTTGGCAAGCAAAACCGACCGAAGATCGATGTCAAAACGGATAATAACGATGCCAAAGTTCAACTTGAAATCGGCGAGTTGAAGGATTTATCTACTATTTCCGAAACAGCGGCAGTACCGTCAATACCCGATCGGTCCGATCCCCCAACTGCTGTTAATTCGAGCGATTTAGAAGATTCTGAGGCTCTTGAGACTGCGACTTTACCCTCAAGAACCGACTCAATACCCGATCGCTCCGATCGCCCAACTGCTGTTAATTCGATCGATGCGGCAGTTACCTCCATGCCCGAACCGCCCGCTCGCCCGACTGCTCCTAATTATTCCAATACAGATGATAATGTAGATGATACAGAGGCGTTTCTTGACGGATTAAAAAGTCTGCTGCTGCATACGGAGAAACTCGACCGATCGGAACTGGAAAATCCGAATTTACCAACTCAACAAATTATAGATGTTTCGGCAGTTGAAGCAGCAAATTTATCAGGAAAATTGCAGCCAGACACCTCGCGATCGAACTCGAAAGAAACGAAAAATTTCCCTCGCGAGACGGCGATCGAAATAACGCCAAACTTGCTAGAAAAACCTCAAGCGTCTTCGCCGAAAACAGAAATATTGGGGGAAATCAAACAGGATTTACAAGAAGCCGATAGCGCCGTAGAAGCCCTGCAAAACCTAATTTTCGGCTCGAAAATATCGGAGATAGAGCAGGTAAAAAATCTGCTGGCAGAAAACGACTTGCCCGGAGTGCGCCACCTGCTGTCAACTATCGACGAAAAATTAGGAAGATTGGAACACCAAATTTACGATCCTCAGGAATTGATGCACTTAATGCTGCCTTGGATTGCCCAAATTCTCAGCATGAAAATTACCGAGTCCAAGGAAGAAGTTGTCAATGCGATCGTCCCGATTATTGACGACGTAATTCGGGCGAAAACTCACGAAAACAAACACTCAATGAGTTCCGCGATCGCTGCACTGCTGCCCGACGCGATTTCCCAACAAATCCAAAATTCTCCGGCCGATATTGCTAAAGCGATCGGTCCGGAAATCGCAATGGCTATTCAAGAACAAATTCGGCTGGACCAAGAGGCGATCGCTCAAGCCCTCGCCCCAGAAATGGGCAATGCAATTAAAGCTCAAATCGAACTCGAACGCGACGCGATGGTGGATGCTTTGTATCCAGTAATTGGTAATACTATTGCTAAATACATGGCAGAAGCTATTAAAAATATCAACGAAAAAGTATCAAACGCCCTCAGCGTCGAAGGAGTTCAGCGCAAAATCCGTTCCAAAGTCCAAGGCATCTCCGAAGCTGAATTAATCCTCAAAGAATCAATCCCCTTTACGATCCAAGCAATTTTTCTGATTCACAAAGCATCCGGCTTAGTAATTTCTGAAATTCAACAAGAAGGAAATTTCAGCCTCGAATCGGAAATGGTAGCGGGAATGCTAACAGCAATTCGCAGCTTTGTTAACGACTGTATCGTGCAGCCGGGGGAAACTTCTGAACTCAATCAAATTGAATACGGCGATTCTAAAATTATCCTAGAAGTAGCGGGATATTGTTACCTGGCAGTCATCAGTAAGGGAGAATCGCCGGAGCAATTCCTCAAAAAATGCGGGAAACAGTTAGCAATCTCATTATCAAACACGGCAAGCCTATCCATCAGTTTGACGGCGATCCCGACACAATTTCCGATGAAGTACACCAACTTATAGCAGCATTATTTAATGCCCAATTCACCAAAGAAAAAAGTAATAAACCTCCATTGCTAATCGCAGGTCTCAGTTTAGTAGCGTTGAGTTTAATTGCCGTACCCTGGGGAATTCAGCAGTACCGCAGCGGCATCGAACGCCGCCTCGAAGCAAATACCGCAGCAGCTTTAGGATCGGCTCCAGAATTAGCAGTTTACCGCTTAAACGCCGATGTTAAAGACAATACTCTCACCTTAACCGGAAAATTGCCAAATCAACGATTGCGAACCCAAGCAGAAAAAATAGCCACCTCAACCTTACCCAAGTTGAAATTAGATAATAGAATAGTAGCTGTAGATGTGCCGCCAGATCCAGTTTTAGTAGCAGCGGAAGTGCAGCGGATTACTACTATTTTGAACCAGATCGAGGGCGTGGCAATTTCCAGCCAGTATCGCGATCGCAAAGTTACAGTAGAAGGCACTGTAATCGTGCCGGCCGACGCGCAGAAAATTGCTCCAGCTTTCCAAAAGATTCCCGGCGTTGAGTCCGTCATCAGCACTGTTAAATTAAATCCGCTGAGGATTGCCAACCGCATTTATTTCCAGCAAGGATCGGCAACAGTAAACCCATCGGATCGCGATACTCTTGCCAAAATTCAAAAGTTTTTGCAACAGCACCCTCGGAAACGTATTAAGATAATTGGTCACAGCGATCGGATCGGCGAGGCTGCTTTCAACCAGCAGTTAGCACTGCGGCGTGCTGAAGCAGTGCGAGATGCCCTCGTGCTCGCTGGTATCGCCCCGCAGCGGTTGCTAACTACCGGCAGCAAAAATCCTCCCCCCGGCGTAGAACTAGATCAACCTCTACTTTTGAGTAGATGTGTCTTATTTGAACCGATTACTCAAAACGAAATCAGCAAGTAATTATGTCAGTGATCTCCAAAAAAATGTGCATGGTGGGCGACTTCGGCGTCGGAAAAACTAGCTTGATTCGCCGTTTTGTTGATGGGCAATTTAGCGACCAGTACCTTTCAACTGTAGGAGTAAAAATTTCGCGCAAAACTGTAGAATTAGAAAGCATCAAACATCAGAAAACTGTGACCGCCCAATTACTGATTTGGGACTTAGAAGGTCATACAAAATTTAAAGGAATTGCCCCGACTTACTTGCAAGGTGCGAGCGGAGTTTTAATAGTTGCCGATGTCAGCCGCCCCGAAACAGTGGAGAGAACGATCGAACACATTCAGTTGTATTCTTCAGTAAATCCTAAAGGTTTCATTATCATTGCTTTGAACAAAGTGGATTTAATTGATGAAGAGAAACTGGCAGTGCTAACAGAAATAGCCTATTCAGTAGCCGGGGAAAAAGCAATTGCAGTTTACACAACATCCGCTAAAACAGGCAAAGACGTTGACGAAATTTTTCACAAACTAGCTTACACAATGGTAGAACAAACATGAACCTTCTTTTCAAAAAAATTCTCGGTCCCCGGCAAACAGAGTATTTATTAGCAAATCACAGCTTAATAGTTCAAGAAGTCTCTCCGGGAGTGCAGCGGTTTGCCGAGATCCCCAGCGAGGTGCAACCGGGAATAGATGTGCGCGCACTTTTTCCCGAACTGATTGGCATCGAAAATATCCTCATGTCGATCGTCCTGGGCTCGAAGCCGAGTTTTGAACTCAAAGGTGTGGCTCGGTTTTCCGAAAGTACGTACCCCTTATATTTTGATATTTTAATTCTTGCCAATGAAGAAGAACACCAGACAAATAAGTTGCTAATTTTATTTGAAGATGCTACAGAAAGAATGGTGATGAAGCAATCGCTCGTTCAAAAAGCTAACGAAGCTAATTTGCTGTTGAGCGCTTTAACAGCTTCGAGAGATTATGTAGATAAAATTTTGCGATCGATGGCCGATGCTTTGCTGGTAACGACAACTTTGGGAACTATTAAAAAAGCAAATAGAGCGGCGCAATTGCTATTTGGATACAGCGAATTAGAATTGATCGACCTCCCCCTATCCATGATTGTTATAGAAGAAGAACTGCTGTATCAAGCACGCCACCGATATATTTTATCTCACAAAGAATTGGCCCGCGACTTGGAAGTAGTCTGCACTACTCGCAGCGGGGAAGAAATTTGGGTAGAATTTTCCTGCTCGGCAATTCAGACAGAGTTGCAGGAACTGTACGATTTTGTTTATATCGGCAGAAACATCACAGAACGCAAGCAACAAGAAATAGAAATTCGCCGTTCTTTGGCAAAAGAACAGGAACTCAGACAAGTGAAATCCCGTTTTTTTTCCATGATAGCCCACGAATTCGGCAATCCTTTAAACACAGTATTATTTTCAACTCAAATCCTCAAAGAATACGGCGAAGAAATTACGACAGCAGAAAAAAAACAATACCTGGAACACGTCAAATCAGCCTCAAAGCACATGGTGCAGCTATTAGATGACTTGCGGTTGCTCAGCAGTGCAGAAGCAGGACAACTGCAATTTAATCCTGCACCCCTTGACTTGCCAAAATTTTGCGCCGACTTGGTAGAAGGAGTCAAAATTAGTTACGGGAAAAACCATGCAATTAATTTTTGGAGTTCGATCGTACAGTCGAACCCGACCCAAAAAATGCCAAACAAACGCAGAAAATGCAAAAATTGCCGGGATTTGATAAAAAATTGCTGCGCCATATCTTGACAAATTTGCTGGCAAATGCTGTAAAATATTCAGAAATTGACAGCAATATTTATTTTGAACTAAGCTGGGATTTAGAAAAAGCTACTTTTCAAATTAAAGACGAAGGAATAGGCATTCCAGATAAAGACAGAGGACAACTGTTTGAATCTTATTACCGAGCCGAAAATGTAGGCAAAATACCCGGTACGGGACTGGGTTTGTCCATCGTTAAGCAGTGTGTAGAATTGCACGGAGGTCAAATCGAGTTTACCAGTGAGTTAGGCGCGGGTACTACTTTTACAGTCACAATTCCTTGTTATCAAAAACAGCAAAATGATTGAGAGCAGTGACAGCGGTCTAGAGGGTTAATTTACTAGGCAAAATCTCCATGAAATCCCCCTTCAAAAAACTATTAGTTCCCCCGCACTTGGAGTACCTAGCGCTAGATAATCAATTGGTAATTCAAGAAACCTCGCTGCAAGCCCAGCGCTTTGGAGACCCTCCTGCAGAGGTATTGCAGGGGAATGACGTTCGCATTCCCTTCCCCGAACTCATTGGAACAGAAGAGGTTTTAATCGATATTTTGGCAGGACGGCTGCCTAATTTTGAATTAAAAGCGATCGCGCGGACTTTAGAAAATAATTCGTCGCTTTATTTCGATATATATATCGTCGAGTTAAAAGCAGATGAAAGCGATGGCAAATTAATTGTATTTTTTGAAGACGTAACAGACAGGATGGGCTTGGAACAAACTTTAGTCCAAGCAACTAATGAAATGAATATTTTATTGAGTGCCTTAGCAGCTACTAACACTTATGTAGAAAAAATTATTAGCTCAATGGCCGAAGCACTGTTAGTAACAACAGCATCGGGGAAAATTCAAAAAGTCAATCAAGCCGCGATCGATTTATTCGGCTACAAAGAAGCGGAATTGGTAGGTCAACAAATAGATGCGATCGCTGCTGGGGGCGAATCTTTCCAAGCAATCGGCCAGCAACTTCAATTATCCCAAGCTAATGCCGAAATAATTTGCAGGGCAAAAACGGGAGAAAAGCTCACAGTTGCTTTTTCCTGCACTGCAATTCCTGTTGACTTTAAAAGCATTTCTGAAGCAATTACTGTCAGAGATTTTCTGTATGTCGGTCGCGACATTACAGATGTAGAGCAAGCCCGCAAGCGAAAATTAGTTCAGTACGCGACTACCCACATCCTCTCCACATCCGAAACAGTTAGCAAAGCCCTAACAGCACTTCTTCCCGTAATTTGCGACAGTTTGGGATGGGATTTTGCCGAACTTTGGATGTCAGAAGCTGGCGAGAAACTGCTGTCAAAAACCCACAGAAAAATTTCAATTTCCGACCCCAATTTACTTCGATGCGTGGCAAATTGGAACAAACCCTCGATTTCCCTACCAAAGTTTGCAGAGACTGCCACACAAATAACCTTTGCGCCGGGGGAAGGATTGCCCGGTCGCATTTGGGCTAGTGCTGCTGCTGAGTGGGTTGCAGACGCAGCAGAAAGCGAGAGTTTTTTGCGCCGAGAAATCGCCTCTGCTGCTGGGTTGCACGGAGTTTTTGGCTTCCCAATTTTAGGCGACTACGATGCAGAAAATTCCACGCGATCGGTTTTGGGAGTGATGACTTTTTTGAGTACAGAAGTGCAAGCTTTTGATGAAGAATTGCTCCAAACTGTAACTACGATCGGCAGCCAAATCGGTCAGTTTATCAAGCGCAAGCAAGCAGAAATAGCCCTGCGGGAAAGTGAAGAACAATTGAGGGACTTATTTGAAAATGCTACCGATTTAATTCAAAGCATTGGAGCAGACGGTCATTTTTTATACGTTAATGATGCGTGGCGAAAAACTCTCGGTTACAGCGATGCAGAAATTAATCAACTGACAGTTTTTGACATTGTAGATCCTAGTAGCCACCCCAAGTCTCTGGAAATATTATATCACGCTTTGGTCAAAAAAACTATTAATGAAAATACAGTTTATCCAGACTCCATTCAAATAAGTTTTATTACAAAAAGTCGCGAACAAATCTTGTTGGAAGGTAGCATAAGCTGCAAGTTTTCCGAAGGTTCTCTGATAGCAATTCGCGCCATTCTGCGAGATATTACCGCCCGCAAACAAGCAGAAGACGCCCTGGCAAAATCCGTATCTCTTTTGCAAGCAACATTTGATTCGACTGCAGATGGAATTTTAGCCACCGACAGCACGGGAAAAATAGTTACTTTCAATCGAGAATTTGTAGAAATGTGGGCCATTCCCGAAGAGGTAATGGTGCTGCGAGACGATGAATCAATCCTCTCTTTTATCCTCGGCCAACTTCAAGATCCCCAAGCATTCCTCGATAAAGTAAAATTGCTTTACGATCGCCCCGAAGATGAAAGTTACGACTTGTTAGAATTTAAAGACGGGAGGTATTTTGAACGCTATTCCGAACCCCAGAGGCTGGGAGATAAAATTATCGGCAGAGTCTGGAGTTACCGCGACATCACCGAACGCAAGCAAGCAGAAGATGCCCTGCGGGGAGAACAGGAAAAATCCGAACGCTTGCTGTTAAATATACTGCCTCAAGCAATTGCCGATCGACTCAAGCGCAACGAAACTACGATCGCAGAATACTTTCCCGAAGCAACAGTTTTGTTTGCAGATATTGTGGGTTTTACACCTTTGTCGGCGATGATGAATCCGATCGAACTTGTAGAATTGCTCAACCAAATTTTTTCGGGATTCGATGTCATCTGCGAACGGCACGGACTGGAAAAAATTAAAACCATCGGCGATGCGTATATGGTAGTCGGAGGAATACCGCAACCGAGGAGCGATCACGCAGAGGCGATCGCCGATATGGCCCTGGATATGCAAGCAGAAATCGCCCGATTTAATACCGAACATCAAAAATATTTCAGCATTCGCATCGGCATTCACAGCGGTCCGGTGGTGGCGGGAGTAATTGGCATCAAAAAGTTTATTTATGACTTGTGGGGCGATACCGTAAACATTGCTTCTCGGATGGAATCTCACGGTATTTCCTGGCAAATTCAAGCCAGCGAAGCTACTTACAATTTATTGCGAGACAAATTCTTATTTGAGGAGCGGGGAAATATCGAAGTTAAAGGCAGAGGATTCATGAGAACTTATCTGTTGGTGTCTAGGAAATAAGATTTAGGCTGCGTTATAATCTATTTAAAAGGCTCAGTGTAACGAAAATGATGAGATTTATCAACCCCAAAACGGACTACGCCTTTAAAAAGATATTTGGTTCGACGGGAAGCAAAGATATTTTGATTAGCTTTCTCAACGCATTGATTTATGAAGGCGACCCGACAATTGAAGATCTAGAAATCATCAATCCTAACTTGCCACCCCAACTTCAGGGATTAAAAGATACATATCTTGATGTCAGAGCCAGACTAATTGATGGCACAATTGTAATTATTGAAATGCAAGTTTTAAACGTGCAGTCTTTTGGCAAGAGGGTCTTGTTTAATGCTGCAAAAACCTACGCTTTTCAACTGCAATCGGGAGAAGGCTACCGAATGCTCAAACCAGTAATCGCCTTAACCATTACCGATTTTGAAATGTTCGCCGGTCGCGATCGACTGATTTCCCGCTTTGTGTATCGAGAGAAGTCTGAAGGTTGGGACTATCCCGATAATGATGTTGAGTTAGTATTCGTTGAACTGCCAAAGTTTACTAAAGAACTCGATCGGCTTGAAACGATTGCGGATAAATGGATTTACTTTATCAAGTACGCGCGATCGCTCACTGCCATTCCTGAAAATATGGACGATATACCCGAACTGCACCAAGCTTTTGAAATCGCCAATCTAGCCGATTTAAGTCCCTCCGAACTAGAGGATTTGGAACGCAGGGAAATGTTTATCTACGACCAACAAGGAGCGCTTAATCTTAAACTAGAACAGGGAATAGAACAGGGACTAAAACGGGGACGACAAGCAGAAAAGCGCAATATTGCTCGAAATTTATTGGCTCGACTGAGTAATGAAGCGATCGCCGAAGTGACAGAATTAAGTCTGCAAGAAATTGAAGATTTGCGCCAAGAAATAACTTAAGATTGACTTAAATCTATGGGATAGCTAAGGTAAGCATTCAGCCGTCAGTTTATGCGCTATTCGCGCGGGCTGCGCCAACAGCTATTAGCTTTGGACTCTCTCCCAAGCGAGACAAGACTTGATGATTTTTGGCTTTAAAGATGCTAAAAGCTTACTGGATAATGGGTTTTAAGCTGATGGCTGACGGCTGATAGCTGAATACTTACTAGCTAAGAAAATCTAAAATCTAAAATCTAAAATCTAAAATTTCATGATTTTACTCGCGGAATCGGAACTTAACGATATTTTTACCGCGATCGAGCTGTTTTGCCAGAGATCGATCGCCCGTTTGCCAATAACAAACGCATCGGGCGAGTTAGCAGGCTCAATTCCCCAAGAAAGTATTTGCCTTTTTACCGCCAGATTGCAGCAGGAAATTGCCAAACTCCTGCAACAAGCACGCGAACTCTCAGACAAGAATACTAGCGATCGCCAACACCTAGAAACTGCCCTCCAAACTTCCCAAAGGCAACTCAGCGACATTCTCAACAGTGCCATCGCCTCAATTGCCTGCTTTCGAGTATTCCCCGATCGCACTTGGGAATACGAATACTTTTCTTCCGGGCATCAAGAAATCATGGGCTACGCGCCCGAGGAACTGATGACAGACAAGTATCTGTGGCTGTCACGAGTGCAGCCGGAAGATTGGGAAAACATTATTAGTCCGACATTCGCCGACATTTTTGCCGGAGGAACAGCTTCCTTAGAGTATCGGTTCCGCCACTCAGACGGTACGCTGCGCTGGATTGGTGAGATGATGATTTCCCGGCGCGATCCGGAAGCCGACTGCTGGATCGTCACCACCGTCGCCACAGACATCACCGATCGCAAAAACGCCGAAAATGCCCTCAGGCAAAGCGAAGCCCGCTATCGGGCAATTGTGGAAGACCAAACCGAATTAATTTGCCGCTACCTCCCCGACGGCAAAATGACATTTGTCAATCAAGCTTACTGCCGCTATTTCGGCTTGCAGGCGGCAGACTTGCTGGGCAACAGCTTCATGCCCCTAATTCCGGAGGAAGACCGATCGTGCTTCCCAGAATTGTATGCTTCTCTATCTGTTGAAAACCCATTTTTTACTTGCGAACACCGAGTAATTTTGCCCAGTGGCGAAATTCGGTGGCAGCAGTGGACCGATCGAGCGATTTTTGACGAAACCGGGCAAATCCTCGAATATCAAGCTGTAGGTAGAGATGTGAGCGATCGCAAGGCAGCCGAAACCGCTTTGTGGCGGCTTAATGCAGAGTTAGAACTCAGAGTACAGCAGCGCACGGAACGCTATGAATTGGCAGTATCGGCGGGCAAAGTAGGAGTTTGGGACTGGAATTTGGCAAATGGCGAAATTTATCTCGATCCGTCTTTGAAAGCTTTGTTAGGCTATCGGGATGACGAGATTCCCAACCGCATAGAAAATTGGGCTTCTCTGGTGCATCCGGACGATCGGCTTGCTGTCGAACAAGCTGTAAATTCTTATCTCAAAGGTTTAAGGGCAAATTTTCAAGTCGAACACCGGATGCTGCGCAAAGATGGCAGCATCTGTTGGATGTTTGCTTGCGGCACGGGCGTGCGCGGGCCCGACGGCGAAATTTGTCGCCTGATGGGTACCGACACCGATATTACCGATCGCAAAATCGCTGAAGAGAAACTGCGCAATTCCGAAGCCGAACTGCGCGCGCTGTTTAACGCCATGACTGATGTCATGCTAGTGTTCGACGCCCGAGGTCGCTACCTCAAAATCGCGCCCTCAGCCCCTGAACTGCTGTACAAGCCGAGTCAAGAAGTGCTGGGCAAAACCGTCACTGAAGTCTTCCCGGAAGCCGAAGCTAATTTCGCTCTCACTCACATTCACCGCACTTTGTCAACTCAACAAACCCAAAGAGTTGAATACAGTTTGGAAATTGACGGCAAGTTAGTTTGGTTTGACGGCAGTATTTCACCCCTGGAGGGCGATCGGGCGATCTGGGTAGCGCGAGACATTACCGCCCGCAAACTGGCAGAAGCGGCGCTGCAAAAGAGCGAGGAACAGTTTCGCAACTTATTTGACGATGCTCCGATCGCCCTGAGTTTGGCAAGAGTCAGCGACGGCCGCATCGTGAAGGTGAATGAGGCTTACCGCCAGATGTTGGGCTACAGCAACTCGGAGTTAGTCGAGATGACTTTTATCGATATCACCTATTCCGAAGATGTTGCTGCTGATTTGGCACAGCTAGAACAGCTTGTGGAGGGCAAAATTTCTCAATTTCAGATGGAAAAACGGTTGATCCATCAAAACGGCGAGTTGATGTGGGCGCACTTGACTGTCACCCCGCTCCGCGATCGCGGTGGCAATACTCTCTACAGCATGGCTGCACTTCAAGATATCAGCGATCGCAAGCGGGCCGAAGCAGAGTTGCAGCGCCTCAAAGAACGCCTGCAATTTTTGCTGGCTTCCAATCCGGCGGTAATTTTTACTGCAGAACCTGTGGGGGATTGCGCGATTACTTATATTAGCGATAACGTGCGGGCGATCGTCGGTTACAGTCCCCAGCAGTGTGTGGGCGATCGTTATTTCTGGTCTAACCGCGTCCATCCTGATGATGCGGTGCAATTTTTAGGGAATTTAGCCGCGGTTTCCGAGTTAGAAAATCGCACTTGCGAGTACCGTTTTTGGCACGCAGACGGACACTACCGCTGGCTGCGAACTGAACTGAAACTATTAGCAGATAGCAGGGGAAAGCCGATCGAAATTATCGGTTACGCCGCTGATATTAGCGATTCTAAAAGTGCTGAAATTGCTTTGCGGCAGCAGTTCGAGCAAGAACGACTTGTCGGGGCGATCGCCGCCGCCTCCGCGAGTCTTTGCAGTTAGAGCAAATTCTCAATACCACTGTTGCCGAATTATTGCAAGTATTGTTGGCCGATCGGGCTTTAGTTTATCAAATTTTGTCGGATGGCGGAGGCAAAGCGATCGCTGAAGCGGTGGCCGAGGGATGCAGTCAACTATTAGGTACTGTTTTTTCACCAGAAGTTTTTCCCCCAGAAAATTACCAGCGGTATTTGGACGGGCGAATTTGTGCGATATCCGAGCGAGAGGGGCGCGGCATTACCCCTTGTTTGGCAGAGTTTATGGAGCAAATTCAAGTTAGGGCCAAGTTGGTAGCTCCTATTATTCAGCAGGGTCAAGTTTGGGGCTTGCTGATCGCCCACCAGTGCGATCGACCCCGAGATTGGGAAGAATGGGAAATTAATTTATTTCAGCAGTTGGCAAATCAGTTGGCGATCGCTATTAGGCAATCTTTGCTTTACCAGCAACTGCAAGCCGAATTGTGCGATCGCAAACAAGCTGAAATTAATTTAAAAAATTCTCTGGCAGAAAAAGAAATTTTACTTAAAGAAATTCACCATCGAGTTAAAAACAACCTGTGCGTAGTTGCCAGTTTGTTAGAACTGCAATCCAACACCCTAACCGATCCCCAGCTAGCTAAAATGTTTGAAGAAAGCCAGAACCGCCTGTATTCTATGGCGCTGATTCACGAGAAACTCTACCGTTCTCCCAACTTAGCTCAAATCGATCTGGGCGAATATCTCGAAGATTTGGTAACTAACTTATTTCACTCTTACAACGTCAGCGGCAACCGCGTTAAGTTGCAGGTATTAACTGAGTCGATCGCCCTAAACATTGAAACTGCCACTCCCTGCGGTTTAATTGCTAATGAATTAGTATCAAATACCGTCAAACACGCTTTCCCGAATGGCAAAGCAGGAACAGTTAGTGTAGAATGCTATCAAACGAGCGATCGGAAAATTCACCTGTTCGTAAAAGATAACGGGGTCGGATTTCCCGAAGGTCTCGATTTTCGCCAAACCAGCTCGATGGGTTTCCAAGTGGTATGCACGTTGACAGAACAATTAGAAGGTACGATCGAACTCGACTCAACAAACGGCACAGTATTTCACTTAATATTTGCTGAACTTAACTACTCAAAAAGATTGTAGAATTGTGGACAATACAGAAGAAAAGAAAACTACAATTTTGATTGTAGAAGATGAATTGCTAATTGCTAAAAATCTATCTCATAAATTAGAGAAATTGGGCTATGAAGTTGCGGATATAGTTTCTTCAGGCTGTGACGCCATCCAGCGCGCTGGGGAACTCAAGCCAGATTTGATCTTGATGGATATAGTTATCAAGGGTGAAATAGACGGTATAGAAACAGCAGCTAAAATTCATCAAACCTTAGATATTCCAGTTATTTATACTACCGCCTACGCCGATGAGGAAACTTTGCAGAGAGCCGAAGGAACAGGCTCCTACGGCTACGTACTCAAGCCTTTCAAAGAAAGGGAACTGCACGCCAGCATCAAAATAGCACTGAGCCAACACAAAGCCTCAGTTAAAATGCGGCAATTAATAGAATTAGCAGCAGCCAAAAGTGAAAATAAATCGCGATATATTTCGATGGCATACCACGATTTAAATACTCCACTAACTACAATCCAGCTCTCGGCAGAAATGCTGGAAGATGCCGAAGTTGAAGGCAGAGAAGGTAACAACAGTAAAAGTATCGATCGCATCAAAAAAGCTGTCAGCAGCATGAATCAATTGCTGGAACATATTTTAATGCTTAGCAAAGTCGATTCCGGCAAACTTCCGCTATCAAAAACATCAATAAATGCCGTTGATTTTTGCAAGTCGGTACTAGAAGAAATCCAGCCGATCGCTACTAAAAAACACCAACTGAATTTCCTCAGTCAAACAGAAAGCTTGGAAGCTAATCTCGATGAAAACTTGTTGCGCCACCTGCTGGTTAATTTGCTGTCAAACGCCATTAAATACTCTCCCAAAGGCGGTACAATCAGTTTGGAATTGAGCTGCGACAACCAGCAAATAATCTTCGGCGTGCGGGATGAGGGCATAGGAATTCCCGAAGAACACCTGGGAAAACTGTTTCAGCAATTTGAACGAGGCGCTAATGTAGGAAATATCAAAGGAACGGGTTTAGGATTGTGTATTGTCAAACACATAGTTGACCTGCACGGCGGTAAAATTAGTGTAGAAAGCGAGATCGATCGAGGTACTGCATTTATTGTCGCGATGCCTTGCAAACAGTTGATAGTTTAATGTGGGGAATTGGGAATTGGGAATTGGGAATTGGGAATTGGGAATTGGCAATTGCCAATTCTCCCCCTCTTCCTTCTTCCTTCTTCCCTCTTCCCTCTTCCTTCTTCCCTCTTCCTTCTTCCCTCTTCCTTCTTCCTGAAATTGTCAATGAGTACAAATACTGGAAAAAGCAGCGCGATCGACCTGCCCTCCCCAAAAGCTTGAATCGAAGCTATCGGGCTCTCAATCGCCCGCCAAAACGGCCGAGGACAGCCAAGGATTGCTACAATCGTAAAGGGTAAATGTTGTGGCTAACACTACAGTCCCTCATCCTGCAAGCTGATAGCTAAATTCTTAACAATCTGCCTCTCCTGCCATGTTTAAAAATCTGCTAGGCGATCCCAACGCCCGCAAACTTAAAAAATTTCAGCCTTGGGTAGCTGATATCAACATCTTAGAAGAAGAGATCCGCTCCCTCTCCGACGAGCAACTCAGAGGCAAAACAGCGGAATTTAAAGAGCGTTTGGCAAAAGCTAAATCCCTCAACGACGAAAAAGAACTGCTAGACGAAATTTTGCCGGAAGCTTTTGCAGTGGTGCGGGAAGCGGGACAGCGAGTGTTGGGAATGCGCCACTTTGATGTCCAACTCCTCGGCGGCATCATCCTCCACAAAGGCCAAATTGCCGAAATGAAAACAGGTGAGGGCAAAACTCTGGTAGCGACGCTACCGGCATACCTCAACGCCCTCAACGGCAAAGGCGTACACGTAATCACCGTCAACGATTATCTTGCCCGTCGCGACGCGGAATGGATGGGTCAGGTACACCGCTTTCTGGGATTAAAAGTGGGACTGATCCAGCAGGGGATGGATCAAGCCGAACGACAAAAAAATTACAACTGCGACGTTACCTACGCCACTAACAGCGAAGTCGGCTTTGACTACTTGCGCGACAATATGGCTACTTCGATGGAAGATGTCGTGCAGCGCCCGTTTAATTTCTGCGTGATCGACGA
The DNA here is from genome assembly GCA_012034575.1 of Richelia sp. CSU_2_1. Classification (GTDB taxonomy): domain Bacteria; phylum Cyanobacteriota; class Cyanobacteriia; order Cyanobacteriales; family Microcoleaceae; genus Microcoleus. Next base: position 41,902 of record JAAUPF010000025.1, read on the forward strand.
AGTTGATTCGGTGCTCATCGACGAAGCCCGCACGCCCTTAATTATTTCCGGCCAAGTGGAACGCCCCAGCGAAAAATACATTCGGGCGGCCCAGGTGGCCTTTGCCCTGAGAAAAGAAAATGAAGAACATTACGAGGTTGACGAAAAGGCTCGCAATGTGCTGTTGACCGACGAAGGCTTTGCCGAAGCCGAGAAATTGCTGGGGGTGACAGATTTGTACGACCCGGCCGACCCTTGGGCGCATTATATTTTCAATGCGATTAAGGCGAAGGAACTGTTTATCAAGGATGTTAACTATATCGTCCGCGATTCGGAAGTGGTGATTGTTGACGAGTTTACCGGGCGGGTAATGCCGGGACGGCGCTGGAGTGACGGTTTGCACCAGGCTATCGAAGCTAAGGAACGGGTGGACATTCAGCCGGAAACCCAAACGCTTGCCACTATTACCTATCAGAATTTCTTTTTGCTGTATCCGAAGCTGTCGGGAATGACGGGGACGGCGAAAACTGAAGAGGCGGAGTTTGAAAAGATTTACAACCTGGAAGTGACCCTAGTCCCCACAAACCGAGTTACTCGCCGTCAGGATTTGTCGGATGTGGTTTACAAAACTGAATCCGGCAAGTGGAATTCGATCGCCCAAGAATGTGTCGAAATGAACTCAGCCGGCCGCCCGGTACTGGTGGGAACCACCAGCGTGGAAAAATCCGAGTTGCTATCGCGATTGCTGCTGGAACTCAAGATTCCCCACGAGTTGCTTAACGCGAAGCCGGAAAATGTAGAGCGGGAATCGGAAATTATCGCTCAAGCCGGACGCAAAGGTGCTGTGACGATCGCGACTAACATGGCAGGTCGCGGTACTGACATCATTTTGGGCGGTAACTCCGAGTACATGGCGCGCTTGAAAGTTCGGGAATATTTTATGCCCCGGATCGTGATGCCCGAAGATGAAGAGGGCTTTTCGGTGGTGCAGGTACCCGGTACAGGCGGCCGCCGCCCCGCGCAAGGTTTTGCTCCGACTGACGGCAAAAAGAAAAAATCTTGGAAAGCAACGCCTACGATTTTCCCGACGCAGCTATCGCAGGAAACCGAGCAAATGCTCAAATCAGCAGTGGATTTTGCTGTTAAAGAATACGGCGAGCGATCGCTCTCGGAATTGGCGGCCGATGATATAGTCGCAGTAGCCTCGGAAAAAGCGCCGACCAGCAATCCGGTAATTCAAAAATTGCGCGAAGTTTACAATTTAATCCGCCACGAATACGAAGCTTTTACCAACAGCGAACACGATGAAGTTGTGAATGTGGGAGGGCTGCACGTAATCGGCACCGAACGCCACGAATCCCGCCGCATCGACAATCAATTGCGCGGCCGTGCGGGACGGCAAGGAGACCCCGGATCGACGCGGTTTTTCTTAAGTTTAGAAGATAATTTGCTGCGGATTTTTGGGGGCGATCGAGTGGCCGGTTTGATGAAGGCTTTCGGCGTCGAAGAAGATATGCCGATCGAATCGGGAATGCTGACTCGTTCTCTCGAAGGCGCTCAGAAAAAAGTCGAAACTTACTATTACGATATCCGCAAACAGGTGTTTGAATACGACGAAGTGATGAACAATCAACGTCGGGCAATTTATGCCGAACGCCGCCGGGTTTTGGAAGGTTTGGACTCGAAGGAACAAGTAGTTAAGTATGCCGAACAAACAATGGATGATATTGTAGGGGCGTACATCAATCCCGATTTGCCTTCGGAAGAATGGGAACTCGAAAAACTTGTCAGCAAAGTCAAGGAATTTGTTTATTTGCTCTCTGACATGAGTGCCGATCAACTTGAAGATTTGTCAGTTGAGGAAATTAAAACTTTCCTGCACGAACAAGTACGCAATGCCTACGATATTAAGGAAGCTCAAGTTAATGCAATCCGAGCTGAATTGATGCGAGATGCCGAACGGTTCTTTATTTTGCAGCAAATCGATACTTTGTGGCGGGAACACTTGCAGCAAATGGATGCTTTGCGCGAGTCTGTAGGGCTGCGCGGCTACGGACAAAAAGACCCGCTGATCGAGTACAAAACTGAAGGTTACGAGTTGTTTTTGGACATGATGACAGATATCCGCCGCAATGTGGTTTATTCGCTGTTCCAGTTCCAACCGCAGCCTGCAATGGAAGTTTCGCCAGAGGTGGTTTAAAGCGGTGACAAATTGACAGTTATAGCAACCGCCTTGGCGGTTAGGACGCAAGACATCCTCGATCGCATCTCGCAAACAATTAAACCGATAGAGTTGTTTGCGGATGCGACTTTTTAACCAAGACCAGCACTGTGTCCTCTTTAATTCCAACCATAACTGTACTCGTCTCGGTTATCTTTTTCAAGCTAGCCAGAGGTCTTTTTTTTGCGTAAAGCCAATTTTTTTGGAACACTTTTTTTCGCAATTCCCAATTCCTAATTACCAATTCCCAATTCCCAATTCCTAATTCCCAATTCCCAATTACAAAATTTTTTCCAAGCCGTAAACGAGCGATCGCAATTCTATAACTTTGCGGATAGATAGCAACACTCCAGGCATATAACAAGCGCGATCGCTCGTATCGTGCCGCAATGTATAAACTTGACCCGCACCGCCAAAAATTACTTCTTGATGGGCAATTAAACCGGGCAAGCGAATGCTGTGAATCCGAATTCCTTCCGCAGCTAAACTGCCCCGAGCTCCCGACAATTTTTCTGTTTCTTCTACTTCGGGAGGATTGAAAGTTTTTCCCATTTCTGCTAGCATTTGAGCAGTTTGAATTGCTGTGCCGCTAGGTGCGTCGGCTTTTTGATTGTGGTGCAGCTCAATAATTTCTACGTGTTCAAAATACTGGGAAGCAGTTACGGCGGCTTGTTGCAGCAGAACCATGCCGATCGAAAAATTGGGTACGATTAAACAACCGATGCTGGCTTTGTCGGCGAATTCTGCTAAGTCTTGAATTTGCTCGTCACTCAAGCCAGTAGTGCCGACTACCGGGCGAATACCGTAAGCTATGGCCGATCGCACGTTTTCGTAAACTGATTTCGGATGCGTAAAATCTACCATCACCCCCAACTGCTTTTCCTGAGCGGCCATTACCAGCATTCCTTGCAAATCGTCAACGATCGGAACTTCTAACGTACCGCACCCTGCAAGTTCCCCCGCATCGGCCCCCAAGCAATCAGGAGAGCGATCTACAGCCCCGAATAGAGTCATATCCCCAGCATTGGCCACCGCCTTAATTACTTCGCGGCCCATCTTGCCCGCAGCACCGTTAACAATCACCGGAATTGGAAGTTGAGTTGCCATAATTTCAAAAAAAAAAGTTCCCAGCGTGGGGATTTTAATTGTGTTGCCAGCAGTTAGCAGAACTTTGCCATTGGAAGAATCAACTGTTTAATATTATGTCTGCTAGCACGAGACTTGTATATCTAACTTTTCACCTCGATCGATACTTCGGACAATTTTAGATTTAGATTGCCAACTGCAGAATAAGCGTTTCAAGACGATTCGGCAATCGATCGCTCGATGGAAAATCAAGAGTTTCACGCAGCAAGCTAAAAATTGTCCGGACTGTTGCTTAATGACTGAGGAGGTTGGTGATAAGGGTACAAGTTCGACGCAACCGTTCTACCATTAGCAAGGTTGCAGATCGGACAAATCTGCTGTCGCTCAATGCCCCGATCGAAGCCGAAAAAGCAGGAGAATACGGTTTGGGCTTTGCCGTTGTCGCCCGCGAGATCCGCCGCCTTGCCGACCAGACTGCAGTTGCTACGCTAGATATTGAGGGTATGGTGCGGGATATGCAGTCCTCCGTTGCTGCTGGAGTGATGGAGATGGACAAATTTACCAAAGAAGTTTCTGATAGCGTTGAAAAAGCTCAGGGCATCAGCACTCAGTTTGTCGAAATTATCAACAAAGTTCAGAGTCTCACCCCCGCTTTGAGGCGGTAAATCAGGGTATGGAAGCCCAGTCTGACGGCGCGCTGCAAATTAGTGAGAGTAAGAACAAACTGCCCCGATCGAATTTGCACTCCTGCGATTTTTTCTGCGATCGAAGTTGCGATCTGCCTCTAGTTCCACCAGCCCGATCGGGGTTTAATTCTGCCTTCTGCCTTCTGCCCTTTTTCAGAAACCTTCTGCCTGCGGATGATTGCCAAATTCTCTCAAACTCTTCAATCTGCGCTGTCTGCAGCCACTCGCCTCAGCAAGTCCAAAGGTCGGCGGGTCAGGGTTTTGCCTGCCCTGCTGGCGGGCGCGACTGTCACGCTGCTGAATCTGGGCGCGCGCAGGTTGGGATGGCTGCAGAGTTGGGAATTGAGCAGTTTTGATTCTTTAGTGCGGTTGCAGCCCGATCGCCCGCCCGATCCCCGGCTGCTGGTAGTGGGAATTTCCGAGGAAGATATTCAAGCTTTGGGGCGATTTCCGATATCCGACGCAGCAGTGGCTCAAACGCTGGCAAAACTCCAAAAATACCAACCAAGAGCGATCGGTTTGGATTTGTACCGAGATTTGCCCCAGGAACCGGGACACCGGGAATTGCTCGCCGAACTCAAAGCGCCCAATGTAGTAGCAATCTCTAAATTGAGCGATGCAGAAAATCCGGGAGTGCCAGCGCCTCCAGGAATGCCGCCCGATCGAGTTGGTTTTAACGACTTCTTGCTAGACGGCGACGGTGTAGTGCGCCGCAATTTACTTTCTGTCTGGAAATCTGACAAAACTACAGTTTTCTCGTTTTCTTTGCAACTAGCAAAGTTGTATCTCAAAGATGGCGAACAACAAAAAGATAACGCTCTAAATCCCAATCAAATCGACTGGGGCAAAGCAGCATTTTTGCCTTTAAAGTCTGACAGCGGCGGCTATGCCAATCTCGACACTAGAGGCTACCAAATTTTGCTGCAATATCGATCGGCCAAACAGGTAGCGCGACAAGTCAGCATCTCTCAGGTATTGAAGGGGGAAATCGATCCGAGTTGGGTAAAAGACAAAATCGTGCTGATCGGGACGACTGCACAGAGTTCCAGAGACGTGTTTTTGACGCCTTACAGCCCAGCGCAAAAACAAAATCCGAAGATGCCGGGAGTGCTGGTACATGCGCAAATGCTCAGCCAAATCTTGAGCGCGGTTTTGGAAGGGCAATCTTTGTTTTGGATGTGGCCCGAATGGGCAGAAATTTTGTGGAAAGGTGCTTGGGCGGTAGCTGGCGGGGCGGTAGCTTGGCGAATTCAACATCCGGGAAAAGCAGGATTGGTTGGGGGCGCTGCCGCGATCGCACTGGTGGGAGTTACTTACGGCATATTTACAGCAGGCGGATGGGTGCCGCTGGTGTCGCCGGGGCTGGGTTTATTGGTGACTGGTGTGGGCGTCAGCGCCTACAGGAAGCTGTACGATGCTTTTCACGATTCCCTAACGGGTTTGCCGAATCGAGATTTGTTTGTCAATTGCTTGGGGCGGGCGATCGAAAGTGCTAAAGCCCACCGCAGCTATCTGTTTGCGGTGCTGTTTTTGGATTTGGACAGGTTTAAGGTAATTAACGATTCTTTGGGTCATTTGGCAGGCGACGAACTGCTGATGTCGGTTGTACTGCGCTTGAGGGGAAGTCTCGATCGGGCGGATACTGTGGCGCGGGTGGGGGGGGACGATTTTGCGATTTTGGTACGGAATGTTGATGTTGCGAGTGCGGTGGATTTGGCCGATCGCATCCACCAAGCTTTGATCGTGCCTTTTAATTTAAGGGGGCAGGAGGTGTTTGTCACGGCGAGCATCGGGATTGCGCTGGGGGGAGAAGCGGCGGCGGCGAGTGTTAGAGAACAGCCGGAACATTTGCTGCGGGACGCCCACACGGCGATGTACCGGGCGAAAGCTTTGGGAATGGGACGGTATCAGGTGTTTAATGCTTCGATGCACGATTTGGCGGTAGAGAGGTTGCAGTTAGAAACCGATTTGCGGATGGCCCTGAAGCGCCGGGAGTTTTTGCTGCATTACCAGCCGTTTGTGTGTTTGACAAGCGGGAGGATTATCGGTTTTGAGGCTTTGGTGCGCTGGCTGCATCCGGAACGGGGTTTGGTGTCGCCGGTCAAGTTTATTCCGGTGGCTGAGGAGACGGGGGCGATCGTGCCTTTGGGCGAATGGGTGTTGGAGGAGGCTTGCCGGCAGTTGCGGTTGTGGGAGGGAATGTTTGATTTCGATCGACCTTTGATTATGAGTGTAAATTTGTCTGGGAAGCAGTTTTCTCAGCCGGATTTGGTGCAGCGCATTCAGGCAATTTTAAGCATGACTGGTTTGAGCGCTCAAAGTTTGAAGTTGGAGATTACTGAGAGTGTGGTAATGGATGATGTGGAGTCGGCGATCGCGGTTTTAAAGCACATGAAAGCGCTGAATGTCAAGTTGGGAATTGATGATTTTGGAACTGGTTATTCGTCACTGAGTTATTTGAGTCGGTTTCCTACAGATACTTTGAAAGTTGATAAGTCGTTTGTGGGGCGAATGGAGTTAGAAAGTGAGGGGGAAAATGTGGCGATCGTCCGCACAATTGTCACGCTAGCCCACGCTTTGGGAATGGATGTAATTGCTGAGGGTGTGGAGACGGCGGCCCAATTAGCTAGATTGAGGTCGATCGGCTGCGAGTACGGTCAGGGTTACTTTTTTGCTAAGCCTTTACCCAGCGATGATGCAACTGCTTTGATGGCTTCTGAACCGAGATGGTAATTATAAGCAGGCAAAAGGAAGAAGGTAGAAGGCAGAAGTCAGGGGGAATAATAGTAACGATTTGGACGATCGAGAATGTCACCAGCCGTCGGGCGCGATTGCTGTAATTGGTCAAGCGCGTTGCGGAGGGATTGGTTGTAACAAATAGCTAATATAGCAGCCGTCAGCCATCAGCCGTCACGAGCGATCGGCTTTGAAAGCTTTGCACATTCAGCTTTGTACTCGATCGGTATGTCTTAACCGGAGTGGCGACTGCTATAACTAATGACTGATAACTAATAACTAATAACTAATAACTAATAACTAATAACTAATAACTAATGACTGATAACTAATAACTAATAACTAATAACTAATGACTGATAACTGATAACTGATAACTAATAACTAATAACTAATGACTGATAACTAATGACTAATGACTAATGACTGATGGCCGATCGCTATCAACTCTCAACAATCATTTGCTATCAATCAAGAGCTTGTAAAAAGCCTTTCATTCCCGACTAAAGTGACCGGAGTGAAAGGCTTTTGCAGGTTAAAACCTGGTTTTATTGTTTGATTTCACAGATTTAAGCTACTTATTTCTAGATGGAAAAACCTGTTAAATTTCTGACTTTTGTCCTTGGGATTCCGACAATGCAGCTTGTGAATCCTGCCGAACGTCGAGAGTAATTTCTGGCGATTCAGAACTTTCGATCGACTCGGGAACGCGCTTAGAAAACCCCCACACAAATAGCAGGGCAATACTGGTAACTACCAGCCACTGCGGCGGTACTAAACTGTCGTTAATTACTTTCACGAGCAAACGCATTCCTACCAAACCAACGGTAACGTAACCAGCATCTTCCAGATGTACAAACTCATCCAACCAGCGGATAAACAAACCTGCCATAAATCGCAGGGTAATAATTCCAATCGTGGCACCTGTCAGCACCAGCCAAGTTTCGTCAGAAATCGCGATCGCCGTCGTAACGCTATCTAAAGAAAACGCTAAATCTGTGAGGGCGAGCGTGGGAATTGCTTGCCAAAGAGAGGAAAATTTCGGACCGTGATGTTCTCCTTCAGCGTCGGTATCTGAGGAAAAATGCTGAAAAACTAGCCACAGCAGGTAAAGTGCTCCGAGCAGTTCAAATTGCCAGAACTTGATGACCCAAGTAGCTGTTAAAATTAAGGCAATTCGCAGCCCGAAAGCAATTATTAAACCGAAGTTTAAAGCCTGTTGTTGTAGCTTTTCATTATCCAAACCTTTGGAAATAGAGGCAAGGGCGATCGCGTTGTCAGCCGAAAGTACGGCCTCCAAAGCCACTAAAACCAACAATAATAAAAAAGCGTCTACACCAAAATTGGGCGAAGCATCGAGAAATTGATCTAGCATTAACTATTTTGCGAACTTAAGATTTACAACCCAAGAGCGCAGTGCCAATCACCGGCTCTATGTGACATCTCCTACACTGTACTCGTAGAGTCAGTGTAGGCTTCTCGTCCAATCCGGCTATTGCTTGGGAGGCGACGAGCTTTAAGAACGGAATGCCCTACCGCTCTATTTTTTATGTTTATCGCTGCGTTACGATCGCGGTCAAGGCTGCAACCACAATGGGGGCAGTCGTGCCAGCGTTCATGCAGTTTTTTAGGAACTTTAACGCCACAATTAGAACAGTCTTGACTTGTACCAGATGCTTTAACTGGGATCACCAACAAACCAGCTTTTTCGGCTTTGTTTGTCAGAATCGATAGAAAGCTTGACCATCCGGCATCAAGTACAGACTTTGCCAATCGGGTACGTGCCAGCCCTTTAACATTCAAATCTTCAACTGCTATAACATCGTATTTTTTCAACAGGTTGTTAGCAGTTTTGAAATGAAAATCTTTGCGTCGGTCGGCAACTTTCTTGTGCTGCCTGCCCAGTTGTTTAACAGCTTTTTGTCTGCGCTTACTGCCTTTCTTTCTGCGTGAAACACGCTTTTGAATAACTCGCAAACGTTTTTGAGACGAACGATAATATTGGGGAATGGCAACAGTTTCATTTTCAGAAGTTGTTAAAAACTCTTTTAAACCAACATCAATTCCAGTTAGGGAATCTGGATTAAAGTCGGGTTTAATTGTTGGAACTGTCGCGTCTTCTAGGCTGAGAGTTAAATAGTAACCGTCAGCTTTTTTCGTAATAGATGCTGTTTTGATTCTGAAACCATCCGGGATGGGACGATGCAAAATAACTTTAACCTGGCCAAACATCGGAAGGTTAATTAAATTACCCTGCAAGTACCCATCCTTCATTTGAGGATAAGTAAAAGTTCTGTATCGGTCACGAGGCTTAAATCTTGGTCTACCACTACGTTTTCCTTTACTATCACCACTCAAAAAACGGTCAAAAGTTACTTTGACTCGCTTCACCACATCCTGCAAGACTTGTGAGTATATTTCGCCGTAATGGGGATGGGTTTTCTTGAGGTTAGGTAGTGTTTTCTTCTGACTGTAATAGTCTGGATTATCGCATAATTCTGGTAGGTGACAAACAAGAGGACAAGCATAGATCGGGCAACGATTTTGTTCGTACCAGTTGAATCTGTCAGCCAACAGAAAATTATATTGAGCGCAGAGCATAGATAGCCATCTATCTATCTCTTGTGCCTGCTGCTTAGTTGGTCGTAGCTTGTACTGGTAAGCTGTCCGCACTTGTTTATCACCTCCTTAATCAATGAGTGTTAATATTTTAGTATATACCAATTATGAAAGATCTTCCAGAAATACTATGAAAGAAGTATATTGAAAATCAACAAACACTCAACAAACACTCAACAAACACTCAACAAACACTCTTATGATTAATATTTTTCTCGTTTTTTGCTCGTTTCCGATCTGTCCTCTTCCGTCGCCTCCGGCATTGGTCAGAGAACAGTCGTCAACTGGTGCGCAATTCATCCGATCGCTTCCGCTTTGCGGTAAGTGAGAGGCTTCTTGCTGTTTCAGCTAAAATTAGTGTCACCTCGATCGATCTTAACCTAAGGCAGTCATTCTGCAGCACCTGAAAGCAGAAGGAAGAATTGACAGTTGACAGTTTGACAGTTGACAGCTCCCTCTCTCCCTCTCCCCCTCTCTCCCTCTCCCCCTCTCTCCCTCTC
>JAAUPF010000167.1 GCA_012034575.1 Richelia sp. CSU_2_1
TTTCAATAGGAGTTATAATGGTTGGGTGACGTTGGGGTAAGTAAAAAAATAACATGAATCAAACTTTTACTGTTACGATCGACAGTACATTTTATAAAATCCTCGCTGAACTCTCTGCAAGTTCGGGAAAATCAATCCAAACAATTCTCGAACAAGCGATCGAACAATACCGAAGACAACAGTTTTTAGAAGCAGCAAATCAAGCTTATATTGCTTTGCGTAATGACTCGGAAGCTTGGCAAGAAGAACTTGAAGAGAGATCGGTTTGGGATATCGCGTTAGAGGATGGTTTAGAATGACTTCAGCAAAACCATATTAATGATCGTAGAGGAAAGGCTGCGTATTCTTTTGAATTTATGAGGAGATGAAGTGTTCGATCGATAATAAAGCTTAGATCGCGCACAATATCTGTAAAAACAGATCGAAGAACAAAATTAATCAAGATCGTATGTTGTAAAATTCTGGGGATGCGATCGCCCTGCCATCTCCTCTGATGACCGACATTAACCCGATTAAAACCCTTTCCCTCAACGACCTCCGTCACAACAAGCCCGAACGTCCGGGCTGGTCGCTCACCTTCGGAGCCATCTGTGCCGATGCAGCCGCCGTTTGCCTCGACGAGAGAGGACACTCTATCCCCGTGACGCTGACCATCGACGGGATTCAACCCTGTGAAATCCAAATTCAAGCAGATTCGATCGATGATACTATCCGTCGTTTCAATGCCGATCGGGAAGTTGCCACAGAATACGGAGCTTACGGGATCGCGGCGCTCATCATGCCTCACCTCACTGGACTAACCATCATCGAACGCTCTGTTAAAGGCAAAGGCTTGGGTTTTGACTTTTGGCTTGGCTCGCTCGAAGACCCAGATACGCTATTTCAACGCAAAGCTCGCTTGGAAGTCTCCGGAATTCGTCAAGGTTCTGACAGCCTAATCCAAGCCAGAGTTAACATGAAATTAGAACAAATCAGCCCTTCAGATGATGTAGCTCCAGGCTACGTGTCTGTCGTTGAGTTCGGCACTCCTCAAGCACGGATCGTCAAAAAATGCAGACAGTAGAAACCCTTCACCGCGAAGCAATGGAACTGGTCGATCGAGCCGTTCTCGCCCGTCAGTGCGGCGATCTCGATCGAGTGACTGCACTTACCAAAGCCGCCTTTGTCAAAGAACGCGCCGCAGCGGATTTAGTCGCCAATGAATGGGATTTTGAACCGACTCGTTCCGTGCTGCATCGCAGCGCCGCTGTACTTGCGATCGAGTGCGCCCTACTTCGGGAAGCCGAACGGTTAATCGGGCGCGCCCTCGCAGGCAATCCTCCCACTGAAATTGCTGATGAACTACGCGACTTGCTGATAGAAGAAATTTACTCCCAACGTCAAGCGATCGGCGTTTAATCTATCTAGTTTTAGTCGAAAAACTTCTATAAAATAGGGTTTTATTATCTGATATAATATGAAAAATCGCGATCGCAATTGATATAAATTTATACCGTGCCGTCATGACTGGGCCACCAACTCCGCCACCGAATCCGCCACCGACTCCGACACCGACAGTCTCGCGATCTGGCATCACTTCTGTAGATTCATCTCCTCCAGTAAGTACGCGATCGGGTAAATTGACGCGAAAGTTGGTGATGAATGTTTTAGAGATTGTCGATCGAGTGTTCTATGGGTTGATGGGGAAACTTGGGAGAACAGTTTATGGATCGATTCAGGATGCGATCGCCCTCGGTATTCTATTAAAAATTCCCGCTTTAATCGGTCAAATGATTATCGGTAAAGACTTCTCAATTTTCGATATTTGTTTGCAAGAAAGTCCTTGGGGTGTATCCCGATTCTACCTAATCAATGCCAGAAACTCTACCTATAATGCCTGAATTACATCATGAAAATAAGTTGCCAGATTGCTTGTCCATGCAATTGGAAGGAATTCTAGTTAAATCCGATCGAATTGACCTGCCAATTGCGATCGAGTTTAACGAACAGTGCGAATTGCGATCGGGTGAGCATATCAAGTTTGCTGTGAAAGGTGGCACACTGAAGCTCGAGATGGAAAGCGGTCAGTTTCCTGACAATTTGCTTAATTTGACAGATTTGAAAGAACCCAAAAAGGAACAAGCAACTGAAAATTTTCATTTGCCTTCTATCTGTCAGATAACAACAAGGAAAGCTTCGGGGTTAGATCCGACTTGGGTATTTGAGTTCAAGATGGGTTCGCAAGTTTTGAAAGAAGCGTTACCGAAAGAAAACTTAGGATCTCTGACAGTAAACGCTCCGTCTTGCCGTGTGGAAGCAACTTTTGAAGTGGTACTCCAATACCTGTACATTACAGATGTTAAAGGAGTGTCGCAAAAAATCATTAGCCGAAATAAGGAGATTGTTTTGGCAAGAAAAATTGCAGAATATTTATGGAAAGTAAAGTTGCAGTCGTATCCGATGCAAATTCTCTCTGAAGTTGCACTTAATTTTTGCACTTAATTTTTGCTAGAGGCCCACGAGCGCGTGACGGGAGAGAAGATTTGCATCAAGCGCATCGTTAAGGATAAATAGTATGAGTTGAGCGGAGTTGCGATATGGCTAATGAAGGCTCTCTGGATGAACTTCTACACTCTATTGAGCAGGTTGTTGAAACAGAAACCGATGACTTTATGGAACTGGTGAGAATTGCCTGTCTAGATATTGCTAGAGATTTTGCTGGTGCCGACCTGAGCGGTGCCGACCTGAGAGGTCGCTGACCTGAGAGGTGCTGACCTGAGAGGTGCCGATTTGAGAGGCTCCAAACTGAAAGGTGCCAAGTTGAGCGTTGCCGTTTTCATCTTTACCAAGTTGAGATTTGCCTTCAGTTGGATTAAGTTAAGAGTTGCCCCCATCTGTATCCTCTGTATCATTTGTATCATTATTATTTTTTGTATTATCCTGCTGTCTGGGATATCACTTTAAAGGATATTTTAGAATGACCTCAGCAAAACAATATGAAATCAAAATTGTTTGTGGTAAGGTCTAAATCCTTGATAAATCTCGTCTTTACCCGAGTCTAGATCCCCCTAAATCCCCCTTAAAAAGGGGGACTTTAAGAAAGAAGACTCCGGTCTCAAAAGCGGGGACTTTAAAAAGACTCCGGTCCCCCCCTTCTTAAGGGGGCTAGGGGGGATCGAGAGCCTAATTGTTACAAAGCAGTCTGGTACTACCTTTGCAACTCTAGTTTGCACCAATAGCATTTTGCCTGTCCTCCCCTTGTTTTTTTGGAGAAGTCTATTAGTCATCTCCTAAAAAGAATCTCAATTTGTTCGATCGATGTAGGGGGTATGCCGAGGGCGACAGTCTGTGCCGAAAACCCAAGATTTTATGTCCAAATGCAACACCGGACCCCGCTTGCCGCGATCGATTGCGATGGACCCAATTTCTGTTTAGGAGATGTCTATTATACTTAACACCTACATTTTTTCTAAAAAAATCGATTGTTTAAATCTGTTAAGCTATTGGCTCGCTGTTCGCTCATCCGGGCGCGGCAAAAGTTGCTATTAGTCCGGGCTAAAGAAACTTCAAATTTGCAGTTGGCATCTCGAAAAGCAATCCAGTTTCTTTGTACTGACTTCAGTTTGTTTTGAGATTGTCCGGTTAGTTTAGACAGGATTCGATCGTAGATTTGGTTCAAGTTGCGATCGGGAATTTGCAAATTTGCGCTTATCGGTGCGGGAATCTTGTTTTGCAGGTACATTTCTAACTCGGATGTTCGCTGCTGCGTTACATCGGAAAGACAGGTATTGAGCATTGTAGGGGCGATCGAGCCTCCTTCAAAGAAGCTTTGTTGAAATTCGCAATTGCTATCTCGAAACGCAATCCATGCTGTTTGTGAATTAACTAATTGCTGTCGTGAAGTAGCTGTTGACTTGCTGCGGAGTCGATCGTAAGTTTGCTTGAGTTTTCTGTCGGCTTGCTGGTAATCCAATCGCGAACAGACATTCATTTCCGGTTGAGTTTGGGGGTTTTTGCAGTTAGGTTGCTGGGCGACAGGGGACTTGGGAAATGAAGTTTCATTACGGGCGATCGAACTTGGATCTAAACTCGCTATTGCCACCACATCAATACCAACAGCTAATAAGACTTTCCACAGTTGCATATAATTCCCTCAAATCGATCGTTGGTAAATAATAAAGTTTCTGTCAGTATCGAGCGATGTTTCGTACAATAACAATACACTTGTAGCATCTAACCAAAAAGAGCATCAAAACTATGGGAATGACTCTGACCGAAAAAATATTAGCCAAAGCATCCGGTCGCGCTAAAGTAGAGCCTGGAGAAAACATCTGGGTAGAAACAGACGTACTGATGACCCACGATGTCTGCGGGCCCGGTACCATCGGCGTTTTCAAGCGGGAATTCGGCAGCGACGCTAAAGTTTGGCATCCCGACAAAATCGTCTTAATTCCCGACCACTACATTTTTACCAACGACGAACGCGCTAACCGGAATGTCGATATTCTCCGCGATTTTGCCGCCGAACAAGGCATTAAATACTTTTACGACATCACGGATCGATCGAACTTTAAAGCCAATCCCGACTATAAAGGAGTTTGCCACATCGCCCTCGCCCAAGAAGGGCACACGCGGCCGGGCGAAGTTTTGTTCGGTACGGATTCCCATACCTGCAATGCCGGCGCTTTCGGACAATTTGCTACGGGAATCGGCAATACCGACGCAGCTTTTATCATGGGAACCGGGAAATTGCTGATTAAAGTTCCCGCAACAATGCGCTTCGTACTCAACGGCGAACTGCCCGATTATTTGTTGGCAAAAGACCTAATTTTACAAATAATTGGCGACATCACTGTTGCAGGCGCTAACTACCGGACGATGGAATTTGCCGGCGATACAGTGGAACGTTTGACAATGGAAGAACGGATGACACTGTGCAACATGGTCATCGAAGCTGGAGGCAAAAACGGCACAGTTGCAGCCGATAAAACTACCCTCGATTACGTTACATCGCGAACTGACAAACCCTTCGATTTATTTTACACCGATGGGGATGCGAAATTTTACAGCGATCGCGCTTACGATGTCAGCAAATTAGAACCAGTCGTCGCTAAACCCCATTCCCCCGACAACCGCGACTTAGCCCGCAATTGCGCGATGTCAAGATCGATCGAGTTTATATCGGTTCCTGCACCGGCGGCAAAACTTCCGACTTTGTAAATGCGGCCCGAATTCTCAAGGGAAATCAAGTCAAAGTTCCGACTTATTTAGTACCCGCAACTCAGAAAGTTTACGAAGATTTATTTGTTACAAAATACGACGGTCAAACGCTGTCGGAAATCTTCTTAGCTGCGGGCTGCATCGAACCGGCTGCGCCTTCTTGTGCCGCTTGTTTGGGCGGGCCAAAAGACACTTTCGGGCGGATGAACGAACCGGAAATTTGCGTGTCTACAACTAATCGGAATTTCCCCGGTCGGATGGGGAATAAACAAGCGCAAGTTTATCTCGCATCGCCTTATACAGCGGCCGCTTCTGCATTGACTGGATACGTCACAGATCCGCGCGAATTCCTCGGGTAAGGTGCGCAGTACGCACCCTACAAACTCAGTCGTAAGGTGCGCACTGCGCACCCTACAAATTCAAAATAAGTGTGCCGTAAGGTGCGCACTGCGCACCCTACAAATTCAAAATAAGTGTGCCGTAAGGTGCACACTGCGCACCCTACAAACTTAGGCACAAACAGCGTAACAGAGCGATTAAATGATTCGTAAATCTTTAACCCCACCCCAACCCTCCCCTTAGCAAGGGGAGGAAGTAAGAAATTTTTACTTGTCAAATATGCAAGCAATAGAAACAGCTAGATTGTATCTGAGACAATTCACCTCAAATGACTTCGACGATTTGTACGCGATCTACAGCGATTCAGAGGTGATGAAATATATAACTCAAGGCGTCAGAAATCGAGAAGAAACAGTAGCAGATTTATTGGAGATAATGGCAGATTGGGAAAAACACGGTTTTGGTTTGTGGGCTATTGTCGATCGAGAAACTAACCGCTTAATCGGCGATGGAGGGCTTCGCTTCTTAAGCAATACACCTGAAGTTGAAGTCGGTTATGTATTAGCAAAAGCGTATTGGGGAAAAGGTTTAGCAACGGAAATTGCAGAAGCCAGCATCAAGTACGGATTTGAAGTATTGCAGCTAGAAAAAATTGTGGCAGTTGCAGATCCTGAAAACACCGCCTCGCGGCGGGTAATGGAAAAAGTGGGGATGAAATACCAGCATAACTTTGAGTATTGCGATCGCGAGCTAGTATATTATGCGATTTTGAAGTATTGAAGTTAGAGAGGATTGTCGCAATTGCCAGCCTAGAAAATATCGCATCCTACTGGCTGATGCAGCAAGTTGGTTTCAAATATGAAAACAACATTCGTTATTTTGAAACCGAGGTAGTATATTGTGTGAGTTCGCGATCGACCTATTCTGAGGAGTCAAATACGATGCGTAAACTTTTGTTGCAAGCAGCCCTACTAAGTCCCATAATTTTAACTGGTTACTCGATCGCTCCCCAAAGCGCGATCGCGAGAGAAGTAGAGCGTAAAATAGACGTACCAACTCCCACAAATGTTTCTCAACCTGCTGAAATCGCACCGAGTAGTTGGGCTTTTCAAGCACTGCTATCCTTGGCAAAAAGCTACAGTTGCCCTACTGTTTCTCCCGCAGGTACTACTTTGGGACAGCAACCATTAAAGCGCTCCGATTTTACAGCAAATTTAAATGCTTGTTTGCAAAAAATAGATGGGGCGATCGCATCGGGTACGCCAAAAGTCAGCCCGGAAGATTTAGCCACAGTGCGGCGTTTGCGATCGGAATTTGCCTCGGATTTAGCAGCCCTACAGCCGCAAAATTCGCCATTTCTTCCCAGAGTAACTGCTCCTCCTTTAGACAATTTTACAGGGCGCGATCGATTGGATACAAGACTGCAACCCAACGCCGTTCCTGCACCTGTCCCGCGCCCGCAAGCGGGAGTTCAAAATTATACTCCTTTTTCTACTAATAGCAACCTGCAAGGTCAAGTAATATACCCAAATTATGGAGGTGTTAATCCACCAACATCCGTAGATAGAACAGTTGTAAATCCTCAAGATCGAGAATACAATCGCGAAGGATATAACCGCATTTACGAAAATGCCTATCAGCGAGTTAAAAACAACCCGCTTTCCACATTTGGCATTGATGTCGATACAGCATCCTACAGCAACATTCGGCGCTTTATCAGCAGCGGAATGCTGCCGCCAAAAGATGCAGTGCGGCTGGAAGAATTGATTAATTACTTTACCTACAACTACCCGCAACCCAAGGGCGATCGACCGTTTTCCATCAATACAGAAGTCGCCGCCGCTCCTTGGAATTCCAAACACAAATTAGTACATATCGGCTTGCAGGGAAAAAGTATTGCTACCAAAGATTTACCGCCGAGCAATCTCGTATTTTTGTTAGATGTTTCCGGCTCGATGAATTCCCCCGACAAACTGCCGCTAGTCAAAGCATCTCTCAAATATCTCGTCAGCGAATTGAGAGCCAAAGATAGCGTCACAATTGTCGTTTATGCGGGAGCGGCAGGATTAGTTTTACCCCCAACACCTGGGAATCAAAAAACTAAGATTTTGGAGGCAATTGACAAATTAGAAGCAGGCGGTTCTACTGCGGGCGGAGCGGGCATTCAACTGGCCTACAAAATGGCGCGCGACAACTTTCTCAAATCGGGAAATAACCGAGTAATTCTGGCAACAGATGGCGATTTCAACGTCGGCATTTCCAGTGATGGCGAATTAGTTCGCATGATTGAAGAAAAGCGAGAACAAGGCGTTTTTCTGAGTGTTTTGGGATTCGGGACGGGGAATTTGCAAGATGCCAAAATGGAGCAGTTAGCTAATAAAGGCAACGGCAATTATGCCTACATCGACAGTCTGATGGAAGCTAAAAAAGTATTAGTAAGTCAAATGGGAGGAACGTTGTTTACGATCGCCAAAGATGTTAAAATTCAAGTAGAATTCAATCCGGCAAAAGTTCAAGCCTACCGCTTAATCGGTTATGAAAATCGGCTGCTGCAAGCTCAAGATTTCAACGATGACAAAAAAGATGCGGGTGAATTGGGTGCGGGACATTCGGTAACAGCACTTTATGAAATAATTCCGGTTGGTGTGGAAAGTGATGTCAAGTTGCCGGATGTTGACGAGTTAAAATACCAAGAAAATGGGGGCGATCGATCGTCTCCAAGTAACGAGTATCAAAGCGATGAATTGATGCTGGTTAAACTGCGTTATAAAAATCCTAACGAGACAACCAGCAAGTTAATTTCGCAGCCAATAATCGATCGAGCCGTGCAACTGGAAAATGCCTCAGCAAACTTTAGGTTTTCTGCTGCGGTTGCAGGTTTTGGAATGCTGTTAAGAGATTCTGAGTACAAGGGTTCACTTAACTTTGATGAAGTCTTGAGATTGGCAAATCTATCGAAAGGAGAAGATAAAGAAGGCTACCGTGCCGAATTTATCCGTTTAGTTGAAAACTGCAAGCAACTCACAGCAAGAATCGGAGCGAAGTAATTTTCATGACTGCTGAAATAATGTGCGATTTACCGCATAATTATATTAGTTATCATGCCGATTCTATGCCAGGACACGGCAGTGCCGTGTCCCTACAAATGGGAAAATAAAGATTACCTGTAGGGACACAACACTGTTGTGTCCTTTGGCAGGTTAAACCGCACTCAAAACTTGCTCTCTCACCTTCGAGATTAACTCATTCACCCCACCGGAATTCAAGCGGTAACTCAAAGGATTAGCAATCAAATAAGCCGAAGTTTCAAACAACACATCAATCTCGATTAAACCGTTCTCGCGCAAGGTTTTTCCCGTCTCAACCAAATCCACAATTGCCTCCGACATTCCCGTGATCGGCCCCAATTCCACAGAACCGTAAAGCGGTACAATTTCCACAGGTAAATTCAAATTTTGAAAGTATTCTCGCGCGCAATGTACGAATTTAGAAGCTACTCTACCGTGCGGTGGCAATTCCACAGTGCGGCGGTAAGGACTCGATTCTTTTACCGCTACCGACATCCGGCATTTGCCAAAATTTAAATTGACTAAATGCGCGACTTTCGGCTTCTTTTCCCGCAAAACATCGTAGCCGACAACTCCCAAATCGGCTTGACCGTATTCCACGTAAACCGGCACATCGTGCGTTCTTACTAGCAAAGCTTTTGCAGTTTCAGTCGGGTCATAAATTTGCAGTTGTCTGTTAGATGAATCTAAAAAAGCGCTGAAGTCTAATCCGACGGATTTTAACAGCCGAATGCTGTTGCCTAAAAGAGCGCCTTTGGGAAGTGCAACGGTAATCATAAGTAGAAGGAAGAAGGAAGAAGGAAGAAGGAAGAAGGAAGAAGGAAGAAAAGCTAGCCAGTAAGCTTTTGGGCGATCTGGACTTGCTTTTAATTAAGTGGGCTTACTTATCAATTTTTAGTTAGAGTGCAAATCGCTTAATTGGGAAACAGACCGATCGCCCTAGAAGCAGAAACAGCCTTTACCAGACTCAGAATAACACATACAGTTGCCGATCGAAATAAATTTTTGATATCGATCGCGCCTATATTTAGGTATATATTACAGCCTCCAAATCTGTTAGGAAGCTAGAGAAAGGTGAAATATTTTACCCTTAACACTGCCTGTTGCCTGTTGCCCGTTCCCTATTCCCTATTGCCTGTTGCCTGTTGCCCGTTCCCTATTCCCTATTCCCTATTCCCTATTCCCTGTAGCAAGAGTACCTGTTGCCTGCTATATTATAGTTAGTAGCCGTAAATGTAACACCCGATCGCGCGTAGCTGACAGCTAAATCATGACCGAACTAACACTCGTTATTGGTGACAAAAATTATTCCTCTTGGTCGCTGCGTCCTTGGCTGGTGATGAAACAAGCCGGACTCAAATTTTCCGAAATAAAAATTCCTCTGGGTTCGCCCGCAAGACACGCAGAATTGCGGCGTTATTCCCCATCTGGCAAAGTACCTGTTTTAATCGACGGTGACTTAAAAGTATGGGAATCATTAGCAATTTGCGAATACGTTGCCGAACGCTTTGCTAACCATTTGTGGCCGGCAGATATCGCTGAAAAAGCCATCGCCCGTTCCATCTGTGCGGAAATGCACGCCGGATTCCACAACCTGCGCGAAAATATGCCACTGGATTGTCGCAACCGCTATCCGGGAGAAGGCATGACTCCAGCAACAGAAGCCGAGATCGATCGAATTATTGCTATCTGGCGAAAGTGCCGCCAAAAATTCGGAAAAAGTGGCAATATGCTGTTTGGAAATTTTACAGTTGCTGATGCTATGTTTGCGCCTGTAGTATTGCGTTTTGTCACCTACGATGTCAAGCTATATTCAGAAGCTAGAGACTATGCCGACGCTATTTTAGCTCTGCCTGCATTGCAGGAATGGGTAGCAGAAGCTTATAAGGAAAGCGAAAGTGTTTTACATTTAATCTAAATCGCAATGCGGATTCTTTTAGTTGATGATGAAGTTGAATTGACCGATCCTTTAAGTCGAGTTTTGACCCGCGAAGGTTACACGGTTGATGTGGCTTTTGACGGAGCAAAAGGCAGCAATTTAGCGATCGAGGGCAATTACGATTTGTTGATTTTGGATTGGATGCTGCCGAAACAAACAGGACTGGCAATTTGCCAGCAATTGCGATCGCAGGGACGGAATACACCAGTGTTATTTCTCACAGCAAAAGATACTGTAGATGACAGAGTGCAAGGACTCGATGCAGGTGCGGATGACTATTTGGTAAAACCTTTTGAATTGCGGGAATTGCTAGCAAGAGTCCGGGCACTGCTGAGGCGTCCCGCTACTTTTGATGCTGACGTTACTTTGGGGCGGTTGCAAGTTGCTGGTTTAGAATTAGACTACGAAAATCAGTTAGCTTATCGGGGCGATCGCACGATCGAATTGTCGGAAAAAGAATGCCAGTTGCTAGAATATTTAATGCGCCATCCCGGTCAAGTTTTAACTCACGAACAAATTTACCAATATTTGTGGACTGAAGCGGAAAAACCCAGCAGCAATGTATTAGCAGCTCAAATTCGCTTGCTGCGGCGGAAAATAGAAGCACCGGGCGAATCGGCGTTAATTCATACTGTTTACGGCCGGGGTTATCGGTTTGGAGACAATAATTAGTATCGTTCCAATATCATCTCATCTTTTGATATCTTTTAGAGCGTAAATTTTTAAGCAGAAGGCTTCGGAGCAGGTGCGCCCCGCAGCATTCCTTCTGTACTTAAGTCTTCATCAATTTCTTCCCAATGAATCCCATAACCACCTCCACAGACTTCCCATTTTGCCCGTTGCTCTGGAGTTGCATTAAACAATCTGGGATACCAAATTAAAGGTTCGGTAATGATGCGTCCATCCATCAAATCGACACTAATTGTTTCTTCTGTAAAATGGATGTCCTTAACTCTCTCGTCCGCTCGAATCGCCAAAATACCCATACCAAGCCTCCAATAGTGTTTGTTGATTTTCTTGTACTACCGACTGTATTTTACGAAGTTCTTTGGCACTAAAACCAAGATTATTTGCCAAACTGACTGGCTCCAATCAAAATTTAACTAACTTTGGCAAAGTTTCTCTCAACCCTTTTCGCAAAATCGCAGCAAAATCATCATTAATTAAGTTGAGATTGTCTCGCAGCAGGGCATAAATTACATTGCTATCTCCGTTGCTATCTGCCGAGACATTCAACACTTATATTAAAAATTCGATGTAAGTGGAAACTGACGATTTATTTATACTTGTATTATTATGATTACCCATAAGATGCCCTGCAAGATTCATTAAATAATTAGCATCATTCAGGTTGTTAAAAGTTCTAATATCATTTGCTTCCTCTAGCATTACCTGCACCAACCCCGCATCAACTAACTCGCTGTTTGCCTGCAAAATTTGGCTTTCTTCCCCGTTAGGGCAATTCAGTAGCGATCGAATCAGATTGAGATAAGCTTGGCGACGTGCTTCGTTCATTGCTGACAACCCATGTTTTTAGTATTTTACATTTTCTGCCAGTGGAAAACAAGGAGAAAACCCGACTTTACGAATCGTCTGGAGTAGGTGGAGTCTGTGTCGCAAGCTGCTACGCAACTATGTCGTATAATATAGATACAAGATAAGTAAGCGATCGCGCCTAATAATGAATCTCTTCGGAATTGGTGCAGTCTCATTCAAAAACTTTGGGATAATTTGCGATAAAAAAAAGAAAGTAAAATGATTTCACAAACTGTACTAGAGATCGAACGTTCTATTAGTTCCCTGTCCGTAGAAGAACAACTTTGGTTGCTAGAACGGATCGCTTGCCGAGTGCGAGAAAAACTTACATAGCTAATAAACTCGCTAATGCTAAATACCTGGAGCAAGAGATAGCAGAGATGGCTGACGATCCAGATATTCAAGTTGAGATTGCTGCGATCGATCGAGAGTTTATTGTGACAGAAATGGATGGTTTAGAAGCGCTATGAGCATTCAGCGAGGGAAAATTTATTTTGTCAATCTTAACCCAGTTCAGGGAAAAGAACAAGCTGGAATGCGACCTGTTCTTGAGTTTATTGTTGATTTTTATATTTTTCATGGATGCGTGAAGGGCGATCAAACTTAGTTGGTCAATTTAGGTAAATAGTATAGATGGATTGCTGTCGATCGCCGAGACCAGATCCCCCCTAGCCCCCCTTAAGAAGGGGGGGACCGGAAGCACTTTCGATCGCACTCCATATTTTCTTAGTCCGCGCAGGCGGACTTTGTTCGTTTAGACGCGATTTCAATCGCCGAGTCTTCAACAAACCAAAGTAATTACTGTTACTTCCGGCGGACAAAATAACCTTCCCGGCGCGTAAGTTCCCAAACCGCGATTTACATACAACAAATTACTGCCCACTTTATGCAAACCGCTAGCCCATTCCCAGTGAACGACAACTCGATCGCACGCTGATATATAAGGAATTCGATATCGTATATTTTCAGGAATAGCATAGCCAATTTTTCTCACCCAAGCATACAGCGGCCCGAGGCCGGGAATCACTATTTGCCCGCCGTGAGTGTGTCCAGACAACTGCAAGTCAATCCGCCATTTTTGCAGAACTTGAGCAGTATCGGGATTGTGAGATAATACAATCCGAGGAACAGCGCGATCGATCGATGCAAATACAGGTTCCGGTTGGAAATCTCCCGACCAATAATCCGCAAATCCAACTAATGCTAATCCTGGCCCGAAAGGATAGACTGCTTCGTTATATAAAACGCGCATTCCGGCATTATTTAAAGCCTTAGCAACTTCTTTTTTTGCCCCTGGTGCATAGTGATCGTGATTGCCGAGAACCGCATAAATTCCCACCCGACTTTGCAGGTGTTTTAGCCGCTGAATCAAATCGTAAATCGGCGTTATTTCGTAGGTAATAAAATCCCCAGTTAAGAAAATTAAATCTGGTTCCGCTTCATTTGCCGCCGCGATCGCCTCTTCTAACAACCATTCAGAAAGCCGCACCCCGTCATAGTGAAAGTCAGTAAGTTGGACTATTTTAGTACCCGATAATTCTTTCGGAAGGTTGGCGATCGGAATTGTTAAATGTTCTACCCGCAGTTTGCCAGTTAATAACCTGTGCATAAATATAAGCATTAATGACAGAGCGCAAGTTATATCTTAGCAAATATACTAGCAAGATTGCAAATTAAAGAATAAGATATCGGGAGATTGAGAGAGGGCGAGATTGAAAGGGAATTACCAATCTATAATTACGTCAGACTGACGCTCTATATTATGGTCGATCGTCTAACCATCATAAAAATGGTTTGTAGTCAGGACTTTAGTCCCAATTACCAATTACTAATTACCAATTACTAATTACCAATTCCCAATTCCCAATTCCCAACTGTATTATTGATAAATTACTTCAAAAGTTGTCACAGCTTGCTTCTTACCTTTAACAATCACAGACCCAATTTCTCGAAACTCAAAAAGATCCTTAGTAGCGCAGTAAACGCTATCGCTGACTAGAATTTGCCTGCCTTTAGCAAGAGACTGCAACCTAGCAGCAATATTCACCACATCACCTACAGCAGTGTAATCCATGTGTCGCGGCGAACCAATATTTCCCACAACTACCTCACCCGAACTAATCCCAATACCCGTGAGAAAATTATCCCTAATCCAAGGAATCGACATTCTTTCAATCCGGCGCTGCATATCGATCGCAGTTTCGATCGCCCTTTTTTCTCGATCGACCACTTCCGAAGGTGCTCCAAACATAGCGACAATCATATCTCCCACAAACTTATTCACAGTACCTTGCTGGCTGAAAATTACGTCTACCATCTGCGTGAAATATTCGTTTAAATACATTACGATTGTTTCCGCCGGCAGTTCTTCGCACTTAGTGGTAAAATCTCTAATATCAGAAAATAAAATTGTTAAATTTCGCTTAGTAGGATTCAGAGAAATATCTCCTTTAGCTTCGATCGCCGCTTGCACTACCTGAGGAGAAAGATATCTTTCCAAATTATTTTTAATTCGTTCTTCCTTCAATTTATTTTCATGCAAAATCGCATTCTCGATCGCTGCTGCTGCTTGTGCAGCCAAAGCCGTAAACAGTTTTAAATCCTGTGATGTATAGTGGACGGGTTCGCTATTGCTAAGATTAATGACGCCGATCGTGCCATTTTGTGTTGTTAGAGGAGCGCAAATCAGAGAACTTATCTCATTTTCTCCTGGAACGTATCTGCGATCGGACTGCACGTCATTGACTATTTCAGCGTTTCCCGAAACTAGAACGTGACCTGCTATCCCTATATTTGGACCGATTTCTGTTTTGCGATTGTACTCTTTGCCCCGCGCAGAAATTACCTCCAATTTTCCGGTTTTTATATTTAATAGCATGACCGAAACATTGGTCGCATCAATCAGTTTTTTGGCTTCTGTGACCACCAATTGACAAACTTCAGAAACTCCCAAAGCCGCAGCTATCTTTCCCGAGAAATCGTACAAAAAATTGACTTCTTCGTACTTATCTAAAGTATCTACCGCCAAAATTCTTTTATCGAAATCGGCGCTAGCTGCATAAGCGATCGTATCGGCAATAAATGCTGCTTTTTCATTTCCCGTTACGTAGCCGATCGCCTCACCATTTAGATAGATAGGATAGGTGTTAGAGGGGATATTGGTTTCTTTACCAACTAAGATATCTCCCTCAACATTGCGAATCGATATCGGAGTATCCAAAGCAGCGATCGCACCCTCTACAACCGCCCGCAAATCTATCTTAGAAATTAGTTTTTTGAGATTGATGCGAACCATTTAATTTCAAATGAAGGAAGAAGGAAG
>JAAUPF010000168.1 GCA_012034575.1 Richelia sp. CSU_2_1
CGAAGTTACCGATTTGTCTGCAATTCCGGAAAGTTCGACAAAAACGATGTTTCCAAAATCGGACAATCTTGGAAATTTGCCCGTTGCGGAAACAGTCGGAGATTTAAGTTCGATCGAACTTACCAATTTCCTCGCGATTTCGGAAAGTTCGGCAAAAAACGATGTTTTCAAATCCGACAATTCTCCAAATTTGCCCGCAGCGGAAACAGTCGGAGATTTAAGTTCGATCGAACTTACCAATTCACCCGCAATTTCGGAAACTGTGACAAAAATAGATGTTTCAGAATCGGACAATCCTGGAAATTTGCCCTTATCGAAAACAGTCGAGAATTTGCCAGGGAGAATTTCGGACTTTCCGACTCTTCCGATTTGGCAAGACGAACTTTACCTAGAATTCCATCGAGGCTGTTACACTACTCGCGCCGACCAAAAACGCCAAAACCGCCGCTGCGAAGATTTGCTTTACCAAGCAGAGTTGCTGTCTGCACTTGCTACAATTTGTGCCGGTGCAGATTATCCGAAATCGGAACTAGAAACAGCTTGGAAACAAGTTTTATTCAACCAATTTCACGATATTTTGCCCGGTTCTGCGATCGCCCCGGTTTACGCTGCGGCCAATCTCGCCTTTGCTGAGGTCGATCGCGCTTGTCGCGCGATCGTGCTAAAATCCTTAGATGCTATTGCCGATCGCATTTCTCTGCCTTCTCCCCCGCAGCCCGACGCTCGACCGATTTTGATTTTCAATCCTCTCAATTGGGCTCGTTCTGAAGTTGTCGCCGTACCCGTTTCCCATGCAGATTGGTACATTTGCGATTTGTCCGGCCAGCCTGTGGTATCGCAAATTGTCGCGAGCGGAACGCCATCGCAATTTACACTGTTATTTCGCGCTACTGATATCCCCGCGATCGGCTACCGAATTTTTTGGCTGTGCCACCAAACTGCTCAATCTCAAGCTTTTCACTCTCAAACTGCCCAAAATTCCCCACAAAATTCTCAAGTAAGTAACGCAACCCGAGAACAGACAGAATTCTCCAAATTTACATACGGTATAGCACAAAAAAACGGCCCCTGTCAAGAAATGCAGTTTGCAGGCACCAAGATAGACTTGGAAAATGAATTTTTTCGAGCGACAGTTGACTGCGAAACTGGCAATTTAGCGGGAATTTGGGATAAAACAAATAACAGAGAAGTTTTGAATGCATCCGGGGGGAATCAACTGCAAGCATTTCAAGATAGCGGTCAATATTGGGATGCGTGGAACATCGATCCGAACTATCAAAAACATCAATTACCCGCGCCGGTACTCAAAGAAATTTACTGGGTAGAGCGGGGAGAAGTGCGACAGAGTTTGCGGGTAATTCGGCAAATCGGAAAATCCGAGTTCTGCCAAGATTATATAGTAGAAATCGGTTCGCCGCTGCTGAAAATAAAAACAGTTGTAGATTGGCAAGAACAGCACATTTTAGTCAAAACAGCCTTCGGTTTAAATCTCGAAGCTGAATTTGCAACTTGCGAAATTCCCTGCGGGGCGATCGAGCGTCCAACTAAGCCGCAAACTGCAGCCGAAAAAGCTAAATGGGAAGTACCGATTTTGCGCTGGGTCGATGCCGGCAATGGAAGTTTTGGAGTTAGCTTGCTCAACGATTGCAAATACGGTTGCGACATTCAACCAGATCGATTGAGACTGACATTGCTCCGGGGTTCAACTTGGCCCGACGAGCAAGCAGATATCGGAATTCACGAATTTACTTGCGCGGTTTATCCCCATGCTGGAAATTGGCAAAATGCCGGTACAGTGCGGCGCGGGTACGAGTTGAATTTGCCGCTGTTAGTAAAAGAGCTGTCGCAGTTGGAGGAAAAGCGCGATCGGACTTTGCCCGCAGCAGGTAGTTGCGTGGATTTGTCTGCCCAGAATTTAGTTTTAATGGCCTTCAAACAATCGGAAGACAATCCCAATCTGTGGATTTTGCGGTGTTACGAATCCGAGGGCAAAGCGGCAGTGTTAGAATTGAACGGCGATTTGGGATTGGAGGTTGTGGAACCAGTCGATTTGTTAGAAAGACCGACAAACCTGACTGACAAACTGCACCAACAGCGAAGTTTCAAAATAGAACCTTGGAAAATAGCTAGT
Organism: Richelia sp. CSU_2_1; assembly: GCA_012034575.1. Lineage (GTDB taxonomy): Bacteria > Cyanobacteriota > Cyanobacteriia > Cyanobacteriales > Microcoleaceae > Microcoleus. The sequence goes on from JAAUPF010000168.1 coordinate 2,132, forward strand.
TTCGCAGTTCGGCGCGCAACCGAGTTTTAAATCTCTCGATAATTCAAGCTGCGATCGCCAATTGCAAACTCTCGAAAAATTACCTGCGTTAATTTGTGGTTGACCGATCGAAGATGCTGGCACGCGATCGCAAATCTCTTAAATCTTAAATCCTTTAAGTCAAGTTGCGATCGCAAATCTCAACAATCTCCGATTCTCTACGTCAAGCTGCAGTCGCAAATCTCAAAAATTGCTACTCCATCAATTAAGCTGCGATCGCCCGTCTCAAAAATCTCAAATCTTAAAAATCGCAAATCTCACATTTCAAATCTCAAATCACTCTTGTCCGGATCGATCGCCTGCCAACCCGTTTTAAGATTAACAATCCCCAAAACCACTGTCAAAGCCGATCCGACAATTGCCCTCGGCACGAAGTTCGCAGCTTTGGCAAATATCCCAAACCGCAGCCCAAGTAGGTCAGTGCCGCTATCAGGTATTTCAATGTTATCATAGACACTTAAAACCATCGATCGCTAATTGTTTCCATTGTCGGTGATGCTGCAAGTCGATCGCGGCAATTGCAGCTCAACCTATCTGCGATCGATCGTTGCTAAGGAGAGATATCGACGGCAAGCGATACTTTCCCAACAACAAACAAACCCAGGGGTTGCATTGAGAATCGAAAACCACCACGCTGAGAAAGTTGTAAATTTATTACAACTGGTAGATTTCGGGAAACAATCGGTTAAGTTAGTTTCACAAGAAAGTTGAATTTTAGGAAGTAAAATTAGTTGCAGAGTTAAGCTAAAAGTGTTTGCCAAAAACAACCATTCCAGCAACCCAGAAACCAACAATTCTCACAGTCCATCTCACTGTCAAAATTATGACAGCGCAACGGAGACAGAAAAACTGTCGCGCGAGCGAGAAGTGGAACGGGATTGGTATCGTACCCTGTACGACAATTTTCCGGGAATTTATTTCGTTTTAGACGGTTTGGGAAGAGTTTTTTCGCTAAATTTGCGCGGCGCTTCTCGCCTGGGCTATACTGCACAAGAATTGGTATCTCATTCAATTTTTAACATATTTTACTGTCAGGATCGGGGCAAGTTAGAAGCAGAGTTTGCTGCCTTAGTACAGCTAGGAAATAGCGCGCGCAATCCTAAAGTAGCTGTGTGGGAAGGCGGGTTAATTTGTAAAGATAACAGGATGATTTGGGTGAAAGCAACCGCCCAGGCCGTGCCGCCATGTTGCCCGGAAACAGAGGACAGTAACTCTCGGTCTGCTATTAACTTGCAACTGCCAAATATCGTGTTAGTTTGCGAAGAAATTTCGAGAGAACAAACGGCGCAGGCAAATTACTGTAACAATTGGCAATATCAAGCTCAAGCGATCGCAAAATTAGCAAAAACTCACATTAGAGAACCCAACAATATAGAAGAATTTTTGCGGCAAATAACAGAAACAGCAGTGAATATTTTAGAAGTCGATCGAGCGAGCATTTGGCTGTACGGAGACGATCGCACCGAACTGCACTGCATCGACTTGTACCAGCAGATTACCAAGCAGCATTCCACCCAAATACCGATGATAGAAACGGACTGTCCGGCGTATTTTGCAGCGCTAAGAACTGAAAGTACGATCGCGACAGCAGCAGCAGATACCGATCCGAGAACCCGAGAAGCCATCCGCTTTTATTATGGCGGGCGCGGTATTGCTTCCCTGTTAAACGTCCCGATTATTTCAGCCGGTCAAATGGCGGGTATTGTCAGTGTCGAACGAGCAGTTTCCCGGAGTAAATGGACAGAAGCCGAACAAATGCTTGTCCTTATTTTAGCCGATTTTGTATCTGCAAGCTTGGAAGCCAGCGAAAAGCTCAAGTTAGAAACAATGCGCCGAGAACAGCAGCAAAACTTGCTGAGTCAATATTACGATCGACTAGAAAAAAGAGTAGAAAAACGGACGATAGAACTCAAAAAAACCAACAAAAAACTGCAAGAAGAAATCCTCAAAAGACAGCAAGTAGAAGCAGAACTGCGCAGGCAACAGCAAGAACAGCAAATTATCTTTGATTCCCTGCCGGCGCTGATTTGGTACAAAGATACCGACAGTCGCTTGCTGCGCATTAATAAAGCCGCCGCCGAATCTCGGGGATTGCCCGCCTCTCAATTAGAAGGGAGATCTTTTTACGAAATCTATCCAGACGAAGCAGAACAATATTATTTAGAAGATTTAATAACGATCGAGTCCGGCGTTCCCAGATTGGGAAAAATCGAACCGCTGCCAACAACATCGGGTCAAAAACGGTGGGTGCGGAAAGATAAAATACCCTATCGAGACGAAACAGGTCAAATCGCCGGCGTCATCGTCTTTGCAGTAGATGTTACCGATTTTTTGCGAGGAGAAAAAGAACTGCGAGAATCCCGCGATCGACTCGAAAAATTAGTCGAAAAACGCACGGGTATGTACAGGCAAGCAATGACAGCATTGTACTCAGCAAATACGCAATTGCAAGAACTGATGCAAAACCGCCAAGCCAGCGCAACAGATAGTGCAGGCGCAGCAAGCAGCTTGCTCGAATGTGATGCTTATTTTGAAGCAGTTGCTGTAGCCGATCGCGATACAATTTTAAACGTCAGCAAAAATTTTGCCGACTTGTTCGGTTACGCACCTGCAGAAATGACCGGGATGAGTTTGCTAGAATTGCTATCGCCCCAATCTTACAAAATGGCACCGCAAATGATTTCTGCTGCCAGCAATACAGTGTGCAAAATAGTTTTTATCCGCCGCGACGGCACGAGTTTTCCCGCTGAAGTTCGCAGCAAATTTGCAGTATGCGAAGGTCGTCTAGTTCAGGTAAAAGCAGTCCGCAACCTCACCGAACGCCAATTAATAGAAAGAGAATTAGAGCGTTCGATCGCGCTGTTACAAGCCACATTAGAAGCTACAACCGACGGTATTCTTGCCATGAATACCGCCGGAGAACCCATCGGCTTTAACGAAAAATTAGTGCAAATGTGGGGAATTTCTGAAGAAGTGAGAAATTCGCTAGACAGAACGGTGAGACTGACATTTCTCACCAAAAAAGTCAAAGATCCGAGAGCTTTTTTAGGCAGAGTTAAAGAAATTTACAGCGATGCCGAAACAGAAAGTTGTGACATTATAGAATTTAAAGACGGCCGCACTTTCGAGCGCTACACGCAGCCGATTCGAGTCGGACAAAACATTATCGGCAGGGTGTGGCGGTTCCGCGATATTACCTCTCGCGAGAAAGTGACGGCAATGCTGGGAGACAGTCAAAGACGCTTTCGAGCAATCTTTGATTCTTCGTTCCAATTTATTAGCTTACTCAAACCCGACGGTACTTTATTGGAATCCAATCAAACTTCTCTGGATTTTGCAGGAATCCGGCTGCGAGATGTGGCGAATAAACCGTTTTGGCAAGGACCTTGGTGGGGGGAAAATCGGGAAATTCAGGAACATTTACAACAGGCGATCGCGCGATCGGCCCGAGGAGAATTTGTCCGCTACGAAGTCGAAGTCAAAGGTGCCGATCGAACGGCAACAGTTGACTTTTCTCTCAAACCAGTTGCCGATGAAACAGGCAAAATCGTGCTGCTATTGCCGGAAGGACGAGATATTACAGAAAGCAAGCAAGCGCAAGTCGCCCTCCGCCAGCAAGTCGAACGCGAACGCCTCATCGGCCAGATTCAAGCCCGCATCCGTTCCTCTCTCGACCTCAAAGATATTCTTGCCACTACAGTAGACGAAGTGCGAGAATTTTTAGCAACCGATCGAGTGATGATTTTTCGCTTTAAGCCTGACTGGAATGGAGATGTCATAGTAGAGTCAGTTGCCCAGGGGTGGATGCCGCTTTTGGGGATGTCAGTTGAAGACTGCTGCTTTGCTGATACCTATGTCGGCCAATATTTGAAAGGTAGAATTCGGGCTGTAGAAGACATTCAAACTTCTAATTTTGCCGAATGCCACATCAACTTTTTGGCCGAGTGTCAGGTGAGGGCAAATTTAGTAGTACCCATCGTCCAGCAAGGTATCAAAAACTTCGACGGCAATCCTTCTTGCCAAGTACCTAATCTGTGGGGTTTGTTAATCGCCCACCACTGTTCTGCGCCCCGCCAATGGCAGCAGTTTGATATCGATTTGCTCAGTCAATTGGCGACGCAGGTAGCGATCGCGATCGAACAGTCTTTACTTTACCAGCAACTAGCTGCGGCCAACCAGCAGTTAGATCGGTTGGCGAATTTGGACAGTCTGACTCAGCTAGCGAACCGGCGCAGGTTTGATGAAGTTTTGAAGCTGGAATGGGAAAATTGCAGCAGCGATGCGCCCCTATCTTTAATCATGTGCGATATCGACTGTTTTAAACTTTACAACGACAATTACGGACACCAAGCCGGGGATGCTTGCTTGCAACAGGTGGCGCAGGCGATCGGGGATGCCTGCGCAAACGTGCCTTCAGAACGCCTTTATTTGGCCGCTAGGTACGGTGGCGAGGAATTTTCGGTAATTTTGCCCAATACGGATCTGGCCTCTGCACGGGCGTTTGCTGAGGGAATCCGCAGCCGCGTGAAAGCGATGGCCCTGCCTCACGGGAAGTCTTTTGTCAGCGATACGGTGACTCTGAGTATGGGAGTTGCTAGTTTTGCCTGCAAGGGTCAACATTCGCCGAAATTGCTGATTGAAGCGGCAGACAAAGCGCTTTATACTGCTAAATCTAGGGGGCGCGATCGAGTGGTTGCAGGCGATTAAAAAATACTTAATCGGAAAATTAGAACATTAGACAAGTAGGGTGCGCCCATAAGCACCTTACGTATTTCAAGTATCTGCTGCAGCCTCCGACTTAACTGTGGCGCAGCGGGATTTCTATCCGAATTTCCGTACCTTTTCCCGGTGTGGAAAAACACTGCAATTCGCCTTTGTGCTGCTGCACGACAATTTCGTAACTGACAGCAAGTCCCAATCCGCTACCTTGACCGGTAGGTTTAGTGGTGAAAAATGGTTCAAAAATTCGCGATCGCACTTCTTCGCTCATGCCTGTACCATTGTCAGCAATCTCGATCGCAATTCGCCGATTATCCACAACTTTAGTGCGGATCGAAATCTGAGGTTTAAATTGCCTGTTTTCGGAAATTTCCGACTCTTCAACAGACATATCCAAAGCATCGATCGCATTGTTGATAATATTCAGAAAAGCTCGAACGAGCTGACCTGCATAACACTCCACCTGCGGCAAATTTCCGTATTCCTTAACCACTTTAATATCCCGCCTGCCATCCTGGGCGGGCAAGCGGTGCTGCAAGAGTAACAGCATATTTTCCAAACCGTCAGACACATCAAATAGCTGCCAGCCCGATCGATCCGTGCGGGCAAAATCCTGTACCGATAAGATAATTTGGCGGATGCGATCGCTCCCAGTCCGCATCGAACTTACAATTTTCAGCAAATCGTCAAGCACGAATTCTACATCCATATCTTGCTGTTTTTGCAAGATTTTCGGACTGGGTTCTGCTAACTCTTTTTGATACAATTGTAGCAAAGAGATTAAATCTGCTGCATAACTTTGGACGTGAGTCAGATTGCTGTAAATAAAAGTAATCGGGTTGTTGATTTCGTGAGCGATGCCCGCTACCAATTGCCCCAAATTCGACATTTTTCAGTTTCCACTATTTGAGTGCGAAACTGTTGCGACTCCTGCTGCGATCGCTCTAATTCGACCCTCAAGCTGCCAGCCCGCAACCCCGCACGCACGCGCCCCAACAACTCTTGCTTGACTATCGGTTTCAAGACAAAATCGTCAACCAGTTCGTTCAATTGAGCCACCTCCCCCAACTGTTCGGGGGTTGCCAACAGGATAAAATAAACTCCAGCCAACGCTCGATCGGCCTTCAGCAACCGACACAGTTCCAACCAGCCAATTTGAGGCAAACTCCCGTCGCAAATTACCGCATCCGGGGACACTTGCCTCACCAAATCCAAACCTTCTTTGCCATCGGGAGCAAATTTCAAGCTGTGTCCCTCTCCCTCCAGCAAATCCCGCACGGTTTCAAACACCGCAACATCTGCGATCGTCACAATCTCAGCCATACCCAATACACTCCAAAAATTAATTTTTACGATTCAAACGCCAGAATTACCGACATATTCCCAATTAAAATAATTAAATAGTTGACAGTTGACAGTTGACAGTTGACAGAGCGATTTTTAGGATGGGGATTTAAACCACACCTTAAAAACGCCGGAACCAGAGTGATGCCGGGTAATTAAATCCCGAATCAAAGTTAAATTTCTTGAGTAAAACAGTCAACACAACTCCCTTGAAAGGCAGAAGTATCTTGACCTAAACTTAAATTTTAAACTAATGCTGTAAAAAAGCAACTTCTGGCGGCAGCGGTAACTTTCCTTGTCCAAATGCCTGTTGATTCAGTAACTTTACCGAAAGTCGCGCCCGCGATCGAGAATTTCTCAAATCGCACCCAGAAACCCGAAAAAACTTTAAAATTATTTAATAGTACCGTCAATTACCCTTCTCGGTCAGCGCCTGGGAATGCCAATTACCAACAACCCCTCAACTTTGATTCAAGCAGAAACTCTAGAACTATTAGAATGGCCGCGCTTGTGCCAGCACTTGGCTACCTTCGCGGCCACCAAACTCGGCGTTGCAGCAGCCGCGGGCCTCGAAATTCCCGCAACTCGTTCTCAGACAGCAGAACTCCTAGCCCAAACTCAGGAAGCTTATCAGTTAGAGAACAGCCCCAACGGTAGTCTGACTTTTGAAGGCATTCAGGATATCGGCAGTTTCCTGAAACGGGCCGAACTTCAAGGCATACTCGGGGGCGACGAGTTGCTGGCAATTGCTACTACCCTTGCCGGAGCTCGCCAGTTGCGCCGCACGATCGACAGCCACTCGGATTTGCCGGTACTAGCACAACTCGCATCCCAACTGCGGACTTATCCGGAATTAGAACAAGAAATCCACCGCTGCATAGACGAACGCGGTCAAGTGGCCGATCGAGCTACTCCTAAATTAGGCGGAATTAGAACGCAAATCAGGCAATTGCGCGATCGCATTTATCAGATTTTGCAGGGCATTTTGCAGCGGCAATCCAACGCCGTCCAAGAACAGGTAATTACTCAAAGAAATTCGCGCTTTGTGATTCCGGTAAAAGCTCCGCAAAAAGATGCCGTACCGGGCATAGTTCACGATTCCTCAGTCAGTGGCGCTACTCTTTATATCGAGCCGAACAATACAGTAAATCTCAACAACCAAATGCGGCAGTTTTTGAGGCAAGAACAAGTTGAGGAAGAAGCCGTGCGCCGCGCTCTTACTGAGCAAGTCTCAGCAGTAAAACCGGATTTAGAAAGATTGTTGGCGGTAGTAACAATTTTAGATTTGGCAGCAGCCAAAGCCCGCTACAGCTTTTGGCTGCAAGCAAATCCTCCTAAATTTATCGAGCTGGAAGAGCGAAAAATACAGTTAGAAAATGAAGTAAAAGAAGCTGAGGAAAATGCCAGTGAGGACAACTCAGAAACCGAAAAAGCAACAGAAATTCCCAACCTCCGATCGCCGGTAACTTTGCGCCAGTTGCGGCATCCGCTGTTAGTTTGGCAGCAGCAATACGAACAGGGATTTTCCGTAGTGCCGATCGACCTGACAATCCAGCCGCAAATCCGCGTTGTCGCCATCACCGGACCCAACACCGGAGGCAAAACTGTCACTTTAAAAACTTTAGGATTGGCCGCCTTGATGGCAAAAGCCGGAATGTTTGTGGCAGCCCGCGAACCTGTTGAATTGCCCTGGTTTGATAACATCCTCGCCGATATCGGCGACGAACAATCTTTGCAGCAAAGTTTGTCTACTTTCTCCGGCCACATCAAGCGCATCAGTCGCATTTTGGCAGCTTTGACCGATGCGCCAGCAGTTGAGAATGCAGATGATTTGACGAATTCCGATCGACCCTCAATTACCGATTCCCAATTACCGATTCCCCAATCTTTAGTCTTGCTGGACGAAGTAGGAGCGGGGACAGACCCCTCAGAGGGCAGCGCCCTGGCGATCGCCCTGTTACAGTACCTCGCCACCCATTCCCTGCTGACAGTCGCCACCACCCACTTCGGCGAACTCAAAGCCTTGAAATATCAAGATCCGCGCTTTGAAAACGCCTCGGTAGAATTCGACGACAGTTCGATGCAGCCCACTTATAGGCTGCTGTGGGGCATTCCCGGCCGTTCCAACGCCCTGACGATCGCCAAAAGGCTCGGCTTGGTTCCGGAAATCGTCGCTACGGCTAAAACCTATGTGGGAGGGGCGTCTCAAGATGTCGATCGAGTAATCGCCGGACTCGAAGCCCAACGGCGCAAGCAGGAAACTAAAGCGAAAGAAGCAACGCAACTGCTGCAACAAACAGAACAACTGCACCGAGAAGTCGCGCAAAAAGCAGCTTCCCTGCAAGAAAGGGAGCGAGAGCTTAAATTAGCTCAAGAAATAGCAGTACAAGAGGCGATCGGCTCGGCAAAGGCTGAAATCGCTCAAATTATCCGGCGCTTGCAGTCGGGCGATCGCACGGCGCAAAATGCCCAACAAGCCACGGAAACTCTCAATCAAATTGCCGAAAAACACCTGCCCTCGCGGAAACAGCCGGCCAAACCCAAACCCGGTTTCATGCCAAAAACGGGCGATCGCATTCGCATTCCCAGCTTGGGCCAAACCGCCGAAGTCCTCAGCGGCCCCGACGCTAACGAAGAATTGACCGTGCGGTTTGGCATCATGAAAATGACCGTCAAACTCGCAGAAATCGAATCCCTCGACGGTCAAAAACCTGAAACCAAAGCCGAAAAAGCCAAATCAATATCACAAACTGCTACAAATGTCAAGGCTAAACCGACTGAATCGGAGCCGGCAAAAGCTTCAGCGCCGATCGCCCTGCGGACGGACAAAAACACGATCGACCTGCGGGGGGCGAGAGTCTCAGACGCCGAAATCGAAGTAGATCGAGCCCTGGCAAAAGCGGTAGAATACGGTTCGCTGTGGATAATTCACGGCAAAGGCACGGGACAGTTGCGGCGCGGCATCCACGAATTTCTGGCATCGCACCCGCAGGTAGCCCGCTACGAATTGGCGAGTCAAAAAGAAGGCGGTGCCGGTGTCACGGTAGCATATTTGAGTTGAGAGTCGATCGGGAGTTTTGAATTTTTAGTTTTGAGTTTTGAGTTTTTCGAGAGTTGAGAGCTCATAGCGGACAGCGGACAGTTGACACTTGGCAGCGGACACTTGACATTTGTGCAGTTGTCCTTTATGTCTCTTGTCTCTTCCTTCTGCCTTCTTCCTTCTGCCTTCTGCCTTCTGCCTTCTTCCTTCTGCCTTCTGCCTTCTGCTCAAAAATGCAACTTTTTACAGGCAACTCCGTCAGTCGGTGAGAGATTGCCGGAATTCAAACCACAAGCTATGGAGCAAAACTAATTCAATTGCTATTGCCAAGTCTGCGATCGACTGAATCGAATACTAGCAGAGCCCGCCTGAACCTGTCTTATTCCCGATGCTCAAATCATGCGATCGACCGTGAAGCCCTCCGCTCCCACAAACGAAACGGGATCGTCTCCCAACTGGGAAGAATTGACCCAAAAAGCGCCAGAACCCACTCAGTTGGACAACATCAAAGCCCAACTGGATTTAGTGCTGTTAGCCCTCGAAGCGCTGGCGGGCATCGGCTCAGAAGCCATGCTGCGAGCGGCAGCGGAACTGAATTTAGAATCAATAGTGGCCGATCGAGTATCGTTGTGGCGGTTGCGCCAGTCGAGCCCGCTGCGCAAAGGTCAGGGGGGGCGGAAAAAATTAGATGTGGAAGAAGCCAGGGCGATCGTTTTGATTTGCTGTCATTTAGCAAAACAGCACCAAGCTTTGATCCGCCGCGCCGTCGCCCTCCTGGAACAGATGTCAGAGCAAAACCGCGAACCCCACACGGTGGCTTTGCTGGGAGATTACATTGACAGTTTTAGCAATACTTATGGCGAACGCATGGAAGATGCAGAAAATTTAGCTTCCCGAGAAATGACAGGTTTGGCCCTCAAACTCCTGATCGATTTGCTATTCTACAGCAGTCCCGGAGGCCACCGCCGCCTCTGGCTGGCCCTGCTCGATCGCGCTAAAAAGTAAAAATACTCATAACAGGAGAGGGGAGATTTTAGATTTTAGAGTTTAGATTTTAGATTTTAGATTGAGGGATTGGGAGATTGGAAGAAATACCAATTACCAACAGTCAACTGTCAACTGTCAACTGTCAACTATCAACTATCAACTATCAACTCTCAACTGACTGCTATGGTTCAGAAACGGTACACGCCCCCCACTTGCACGCTGGAAATTACAGCTAAAAGTTCGCCCCTATCTCGCTGGGCGGGCCAACCGGTATTTAAATCTGTCAATTTTGAACTGCGGCTCGACGACCCCCGGCTACCGGATACCAAACACGTTACCCTCAAGGGCGATCGAGCGCAATTAGAAGCCCTCCACGAAGCTGTCAGTAACTACGTACAAAACTTTCTCTGCCAAGAAGCGCCACCATCTTGGGAAACCAGTTTCACTGCCGCAGCCAGCCAAACCGTTGCAGAAACAGGATCGAGTTCGATCGCCCGCAATACCGTTGTCTTAGACCCACCCCCCAACCCTCAGGAAACAGCAACCTCCGAGAAAAGTTCGATCGCCGACTCGGCTGCTAAAACTGCTTACCTGCCAATAGGACCCCGCTTGCAACCCCGCGGCTTGCTCGCCCACGACTTGTTTTTAGGTTCTTTAAGTTCCGCAGAATCTTCGCCGGTAGTTCATTTGAGCGCATTGCAACTGTTTGACTTGGCTGCAGCTTTAGATGAATGTGCTGCAGAAGTGATGGCCGTGCCCAACCTCGATCGACCCGACCGTCGGGAGTCGGCAGTGCCTTGGCTGTCAATAGCAGCAATGGTGGTGGCAACTGCAGGCTTGAGTGCGGGTATCATCAAAATGCTCGATCTCTCCGGCACCGCACCCCAAACCGCCTCAGCCCCCGCTTCCGAACAGCAGCAGCTAGCCGCCGGCACCGGCGTCGCTCCCTTTGCAACGCCGACAGTCGCACCAACAGCCACACCAACAGCCACACCGACAGCAGCACCGGCACTGCCTCCCCTACCGCCCCCGCCCATCAATCTCGCCCCATCCCCCAGTCCGGCCTTGCCCCCCGTCCCGCTGGCGGCAACTCCTAGCAGCAACAGACCCAGCCCCATCCAGCAGCCGCCCCTACTATTTCCCAATAACAGCAGCGCGCCGAGTTCCGAACCGCCAGCCCCACCGCCTCCTAGAGAGCAAGTAATTACAATTCCCGCTCCCCCTGAAGAACCGTCAATTTCCGCCACTCCTAAGGCTGCTCAGGCTTCCCCACCGCCCTACGTACTCCCCCCCGTACCCCCCACGGCTCCGCACCCGCCGTACCGCCGCCACTGCCGCCGCTGATGCCACCGCTGACTGCTTCTGGGGTACCGGGCTTGCAACAACCGGCCGCCAGTCGCATCGGGCCGATCGCGCCTCCAGCAAGTACGGAATTGCCGCGGCTTGAAGATGCTCAACCGCAGGCTGACTCTGGAGTTAACCAGCAGGCCGCTGCGAGCAAGCCAAATCGCAGTTTATTTAATACAATCCCTCAAGTTGATGAAGCTAAAGCTTATTTTGAGGAGCGTTGGAAGCCTCCTGAAGGGATGGAAGAAACTTTAGAGTACAGCTTGCAAATAGATGAAAAAGGGTCTATTCAAAGCATTACTCCGATGGGAAAAGCAGCGGGAGATTATATCGATCGGACTAATATGCCTTTAGTGGGCGAGCCTTTTGTTTCTGCTGCTGCAGATGGTACAACCCCGAGAATTCGAGTCGTGTTGAGGCCGAACGGTCGAGTACAAACATTTTTGGAAAATGCAACAAATTGAAGTCAGTTGACAGTTGACAGTTGACAGTTGACAGTTGATAATTCTCCCGATCGAATAATCAAATAATCCTACAATTACAATCAAACAATCAAACAATCTAAAATCGTCAAATGGAGGTTGAGTGCAAATGTTAAATCACTGTAAAAAAATTGAAGTTTTAGCTGCGGCTGGTGTATTTACTGGTTTGTTTGCTAGTGTATTTGCAGTTATGCCAGTTAGTGCTGCAAGTATTGGTTTATCGGGGCGATCGACCGCATTGCCTGCCAAAGATATCTTAGTGCAAAATAGCGGAGCTAACGATGTTTTTCAGGAAGGCGTGCGTTTAGCCATGCAGAAAAACATGGCTGGTGCAGAAGCAGCTTTTCGCAGGGCAATTCAAATCGATCCGAATTTTGCCGAAGCTTACGCGAATTTGGGCAGCATTTTAGCCAATCAAAACAAATTAGCAGAAGCACTTCCCAATTTTCAAAGAGCAATTAGCATCAAGCCCAACGCGCCGGAATTTCATTATATGTTGGGTCAGGTGCTGTTCGCGCAAAATAAAATGTCAGATGCAGTAGAGGCGGTGAAAAAAGCTAGGGATTTATATAGAAACCAAGGAAAAACTCAAGAAGCGAATACCCTAGAACAAGTTTTGAAGGATATGACCAACAGGCGATAATATTTGCGATTTCCCATTGTTAGCTGTTTCCCAGGCGGTGCCTGGAAATTGATGTGCCGGATTTTTAACTTTGCGATTGTTGGCGAACCCTACATACAGCAGATTGCAGATTAGTGAGGTACATTTTAACTTGACGTAATAATGTTAGTATTTGAGTCAAAGCTAGAAGGAATGCAGCAGCAGTATGACGCGCTCGATGAGGCAATTCGTACTGCTAGATTCATTCGCAATAGTTGTCTGAAATACTGGCAAGAAAATTCAGGGATAGGTAGATACGACTTGAGTAAATACTGTGCTGTTTTAGCCAATTGTCCTGATTTCCCTTGGGCAAAGAAGCTAAACAGTATGGCACGTCAAGCCAGTGCCGAACGCGCTTGGTCATCAATTGCTCGGTTCTATGATAACTGCCAGAAAAAGCTAGCAGGAAAGAAAGGCTATCCCAAGTTCAAGAAGCATCAAACTCAGGCTTCGGTTGAATATAAGACTAGCGGATGGAAGCTATCAGAAGACAGAAGGTATTTAACCTTCACTGATGGCTTTGAAGCTGGTACTTTTAAACTGT
>JAAUPF010000169.1 GCA_012034575.1 Richelia sp. CSU_2_1
ATCAGTCCCGGTTTCAACTCCTCATGAGTGTATATCGCTGCAATCTTAGGTGGGGATTTCAACCAATGCAATTATAACATCAAGCCGTCCTATAAGGACGGGGCTTGTATCCCATTTTCTTGGTCAGTCAGACATCCACCGCGAGCATTTGGGTGAAATGTTTTTATTCCCGACCGTAATCCAGATTGCAATGGTAGTGCAAATATCATGAAAAAAGTAGCCACACAGCTAGGTTTAATCCTGGCCGAGGTGGGTAGAGGGATTTTGACAGTCCCGCAACGAATCGATTTGTTTAATCGCTTAAATAGATCGTATCGTAAACGTTGCGAAGTGCGACTTCTAGTCGCCGTAGCAACATCAGTTTAGAATCCCCCGTGTTTCCAACCGGGGGAGATGTCAATGTATCAACCTGGCTTTTCTTTGATACAACTATCTATTGAAATCCACCCAATTTCTAAACATTGCCCATACAGCCTGTTGCAAATAAGGCTCTATTTTAGTGAGGAATTCTTGCGCGTCGGCTGCCGAATTGCCTCCGCTCAGTACCACATCGCCGTTTAAATTGATGTTGATTTCCACGGGAGGCATTTGAGATGGCGCGGCATCCCCGGATTGTGATTCCCGATCGCCAAGTCTCGGTACGGGAATTTTCGCGGGGGCGGGCAAAGGCACTACATCAATTCCGCGACCTTCATTGAGAGATTGCAGCAATCCCAGGTTCGATCGAACCGCACCGGCGGACACGACGAATTCTCCATTGGAGAGCAGTGCCGGGATTCTGTCGGCAGTGCCAGACCCCGGCCCCGTTACCAAACCGCCGGAGGCAAACTGCTGGACGGGCGTTTGCGCTTGCCCCCCGCTTTCAAACAGGGTTCCTCCTACTTTTTGCAGCAATCCTCCAATTAGCGGGATCTGCCCGATCGCTTGCCCCAAAAAAGCGGGTAGCTGGCTCAGTCTCGCCCAGATCCAATCGATAGCTTTTTGTAAAAGCAGGAAGGGAGTGTAGAGGACTGTTGAAATTGCAGAGCCGAGGAACTGGACTGCTCGCACGATCGTTGTAAAAACACTTGCTATCGCGTATGCGGGAGCCAAAACGACTCTTGCTAGAATTCCGCCAGCCCAAATCAATCCCTTAACTACTTGAGCGACAGTCCAAATCGTGCCGGAAAGAACTGCGCCGATCGCCTTTATGGGGAGGGAGATTACCCGAATTGCGGCAGCGACTCCCGCTGCTTGCAGCCCGGCCGCTGCACCCCCTTCAGTATTGATGCCGAACAACTGAAACAGGGGAGATAGCGGCTCCAGAATGACATCGGCGACCCGCCCGATCGTCCCCCCAATTTCCCCGATCGCTCCCGATAGCGTCCCCCACACTTCGCCAAAGACGGCTTTGACACCTTCAAAGACTCCCGAAACTACATCTCCAATCCCCAAGAAATTGAATTTAAACGCGACGAATGCAGCAGCGATCGCGCCGAGCAACAAGAAAACTGGCAGTAATGGCCCCGAGATAGCAGCCCAAGCAGCGGATGCAGCGGTTCCAACTGCGGCCATTGAGAAGGAAAACGCCCCAGCAAAGGCTGCAACCGCTCCCGATGCCGTCAAGCTACCTCCAGAAACCGCTGCTAGAAAACCTCCCGCTGCTGCGGTCGCGCTCGGGAACAGCGCTGCTAGTTGGGGGATGGCAACCGACAGCCCCGTGAATCCTGCGAGCAAATCTCCGATCGCGAACAGCGGGGCAGCGACTGCTGGAGCGAACGCGCTCAAGGATATTCCAACCGAAGATAGGGCGTTGCTGGCAGCATCGGCTGCGGAAACCGTGCGGTTTCTCAACCGACCCATTCCCGATTCCGCAGCAGCTAGCTCTGAATCTATCTGAGATAGGAATCCAGCACTTTGCGGCGATCGTGTAAAGCTGGCGATCGCATTTCCCGGCACTCCCGCTACTTCATTAAATTTGGCATCCATTTGCGACAGGGCGAGCCTTGCGCGGTCTCCGGCGGTTAAATCTGCATCTGGGTCTAGCCCGCGCAGTTTCATATCAAAATCGCGAGCGGCTCTGGCAGATTCGAGGTTGGGTGCTTTGCCAGATGCAACGTCTGCGATCTCCAAAGCAGTTCTACCAACAGCCGAGTCGGCGACCTGCTCTTTGCCTTTGCGGAACCTGTTGGCAATTCCGTCTAAGATCTGCCCCGGTTTTTTAAAGCGTTAGAAATTGTTTCGCCGGCCGACCGGAAAAGATTCTCGATCGCTTCTACGGCAGCTCTAGCCGAGTTTATCAGAGTCGGACCTAATATTGCGCCAATGATTTGTCCCAGGCCTCGAAAAAGTCCTTCAAGAATTTCGATGCCACCGCCAAAAATCGCGCCCAGACCGCGCATCAGACCCCTAGCGCCGCTCCGGACGGCTTCCCACACAATTTCCAGCCCTTCAGCCATCTGAGAGAAATCCCCGCGCAAGGCACTGGGAATTCCCCCGATCGCCCTGACAACTCCCCGAACGGTATTTAATATTGCCACCAGCGAGGATACGGCAATATCTGCCAGCCCCCAGAATGCTCTCCACAGCCCCGAGACGATATTTCTCAATCCCAGGAAATTGGTGGCAACTGCCAATCCCGCAAGGGCGATTCCTCCCAAGATGAATGCCAGTGGCGATAAATGCACGGCAAAGAGCACCGCGCTCAACCCCGCTCCGGCAAATCCAGACGCTGCCTGTCCCAGCCCGAATGTCAGGTTGCCCCAGAAGTCGCCCGCCACTTCTTGGAATCCCTGCCAATCTAGCTGCACCAGTGAAGTTGCGGCCCTGCGAGCGAAGTCGGCAATATCTCCCTTGAGGACTCGGAATGCTCCGCTTGCTTTTTGCAAGTCTGTTTCCACCATCAATCCGAGGTTGCCCCCGTTCGTCCTTTCCAGATACCTCCACCGATCGGAAATTGCCAAGCTTGCCTCTTTCATTCCCGCACCGATCGCGGTTTTGGCGCTAGCAACCGCAACCTTCAATCCGGCAGGATCGATGCCCATGCTTTGCAACATCCGATCCGTACCCGGATCGAACACCGTACTGGCGGTCGCAATTTGCTCCTGAAGCTTAGAACGCTCCCGACCCAGAGATTCGATCGCTTTTTCTGCGGAGGCTGCTTGACTGGCAATCTCCGCAAGTTTTTGTTCCTTGTTTCCCGCCAGGATTCGCTCAATAAAGTTTGTCGGCTGCGGGGCGGACATTACGGAGCTTGCAGCCTCGATCGCTTTCTGCTTCGCCGATTGCAAGTCTGCTTGCTTTTTCTCCAGTTGTGCCAACCCCGCTTGCAGCTCGTTCTGTCGCTCCCTAAATCCCGCTCCTTTATCTCGGAAAAGGCGGTTATTTTCTTTGGAGATGGCGTTTTGTAGCAACATTCCTCCCGGATTTTGATAGGCGCTGGCAATTTGGCTGGCATCCATTTGCCCGTCAGTCTGTTGCAGCAGGCGGTGCAAGTTAGTCGCAGCAGAAAGTGTTCCTGCCCCGCCCGACCTTGCATTGAAGTCTGCCTGCGCGATCGCGGATTCTAGTGCGTTATTGTAGTCGAGTTTGACTCCCGGAAGGGGAACTTCCGCAGCGGGCAGAGAAGGAGCGGGTTGTTTGCGATCGAACATCCCGAACAGTCCGCGCAGTCCGGCTGTCAGTTTGCCCCCGCCTAACTTGGCGATCGGGCTGGACTCCAGCGTGGCGAGCATCGACTGGAACCCCTGAAACAGATTGCCTAAAATTTTGCTGGGGTCAAATGATTCTGACAGCAGTTTCGCTACCAAGTCCCCGACCAGTGGCAGTCCGAACAGCATATTTTTAATTTGCTCGATCGCTCCTTCCCAAGCTAGGGGAATTTGAACTGTCGGGTTGTGATTGAGTGCATTTATCAGTCCCGTACCGATATCGATCGCGAACTGAACGAGGGGAATAGTTTGGAACCAATCAACAAATCCCTGCCACGCTGTTTTTACCGTTCCTGCCGCAGCGACAACAGGTTCGAGGATCGGGGACAGTTGCGTTCCGAACCTGTCGTTGAGCCAGCCGAAGAACAAATCGACCCGTTCCCTAACGAAAGAGATCGTCCCTTCAAGGGGCTGCTGGACTTTTGTTGCCAGCGGCCCCAGCAAGTCTATGCCAAAAAATTGCTTCAACCCCCGATTCACCAGCAGCATTCCTCCAACGATCGCCCCCATTGTTAGCGTTACCGGGTTGAAGAGCAAGGCAAATGCAGTTCCGACCGCCCCAACGCTTGCCCCGATCGCGCCCATGATTGGAGGCAACAGCCCGCCGACCGCACCCATTAGCGTGAAGATCTCCAAGAATTTATTGAGCTTCGCCCCGGCTTCTTCGTTGATAATGCCCATATTTACCAGCGAGTAGCTTGCCGTCTGGGCCGCAAAACCGATCGCCGTTACCGCTCCTCCTAAAGCCGTGCCCGCCTTGCCGAATCCCGCAACCGCCCTGCCCGCAGCGCTCAAAAATCCCGCCGACCGACCTGCTGCCCGCTGCATTTCCCCTTGGATTTGCTGGCCCGCAATCCGAGCGCTGCCAGCCATCTCGCTCATGTTTTCAGAAACCGATTCTTGAGTCCTTTCCCAGTTTTGCCTGGTGTGGTAAGAAGGACCCGGCGAGCCTTCGGAAATGTTGCGCTGGATTAAATATCCGAACCGTTTTGCCCTTGCGACCAGCCCCCGCCATCCGCGCTGCGAAATTTCTTCCGAAGTTTGCGCCCACGCCGCAGCGACGCTTTTTGCCGCGTAAGTTCCCTGCACGAGGATTTTTTGGAAGGGATTGAGGTTCGCGATCGCTCTGGCGCGAACTTGGGATACAGACTGAATGCGGGAATTGAGCCTTTGGATGTCCTCTAGATCCGGCAGGTTTTCTGCTGGAATCCTGCCCTCGCGGGCAGCAGCAAAAGTTCCCGCACTTCCTTGCCTTTCGGATTGCAGGTTGCCCAATCTCTGTCCGATTCTTCGGACGGTACTCGGGACAAAAGTTTGTTTTATCTTATTGGCGATCGACCCGAAGAATCCCGACACTGCCCCCCAAATCCGACCGAACAGCGGTACGGAGAGGATTTTAGATGTTGCCATCGTGAAGGTTTTGCGGATGTTGGAATAAGTTCCGACCAAAAAGTCAGCGATCGCGTCCAATACTTGCGACGATTTTGACGCGATCTTGTCGATCGCCTGCCTCGGATTTTTCAACACCTTGACAACTGCTTGCAGGGGCAGAGAAACCGCATCCCAGATAGCTGGGAATACTGCCCCGATGAGGTAATTGCGCAGCGGTCCCAATGCTTTCGTGGTAAATCCGCCCGGAGCGAGGAGTTTTGCGATATTCTCCGACCCCTCAACTTGCAGCGTCGCTGCCAGCGCCCGAGCGATCGCGTCGCTCCCGCCCCTAACTTTGTCGTGGCGGCTTTGACTTAGGGTTTCTCCCAGTCCCCCCCTGTGCCGTGACTTCAGGATTTCTTGCAGGGCGGCGTCCTGGGTGCGAGAATCGGTAATTCCTTCACCTGCAAGGCGCTGTCGGAACATTGCCTCAAATTCAGTCGGGGCAATCCCAGCTCGGGACATCAGCGATTGCAGGCTCCTGTCTTTGTCTGCCTCCCGCCTGTCTGCGGCCGCTCTAAATACCCTGAGACCCGGCAGGCTCCAAAAAGAGCTTCGCGCTTTTTTTGCAGATTCGGATGCTGCTGAGGAGATTTGCTCGATCGACTTGCCCGCCCAATTCCACAGGGTTTTAATCCCCCCGGAGATCGGCTCGAAAACCCGATAGCGCAGGATGTCGCTCAATCCCGCCAGAGGAGTCGCGCCGAGGACGCTCAGGTTCCCCAGATCTCTCAGGCGGTTGTCCGCATATTCCTCAATGCTTTTAGCGTCTTCCTGCAGCGACTTGAGAAAATCTCTAATCCCGTTCCCGATCGAAGCAGCAGTCCCCCTCCTCCGGTTGGAAATCGATCTCAACTGCGCTGCAACTTCCTCGTCGCTGCCCGCCAGGTTCATCTGGCGGCCGATGCGCGCGACTTCCTCCGAGGTCAGGTCGATCGTTGTTTGTCCCGACGCTACGAAGTCTTGAAGCGCTTGGTGCAACCCTCCGTCGTCCCTTCTCATCCTGCGGGTTCGTTCAAATAGGTCGTTCAGGAACGCGAGCGACCCCGCTGTATTTGTAGCGCCCGCTTCATCAAAGGCGATCGCGTGCAGCGCGTCCTCCATCCTTTCCCCCCCAGGGGTCAGGTTGTTTCTCATGGACTTGAACTTGTTTGGGTTTTTCAAGCCTTCCTTGAAGTAGTCAAAAACCTCCCGATTTTCCGGCTTGGCCAGTTCTGCCTGAAACTTCTTGAAGGCGCTAACATCGGTAAAACCGAGCTGTTCGACCATAGAAACAAGCTTGGCTTCCGGTATTTCTTGCCGGAATTTACCTGTTTTCAAAAACTCGTTGAAAACTTGCTGCTGTTGGGCGTTCAATCGATTCATGAATTCTTCGCGAGCGATGCCGGACTGTCTCAATTGATTTAAAAATCCTGTTTCCCGCTCGGCGATCGCCCGCTGCCTCTTGGCTTCGCGAGATTGAAACCCTTCGTTCTGCCTCGCCATTCGTTGCGAAAGTTGCGATCGCAACTCGTCTATCTGTTCGTTGTAATATTCCGCTTCCTTGCTCGCTCCAACAAATCGGAGAAATTTGGATTTCCAACCTTCCCTTGCTTTTTCTAAAATTGCTTCCGTGGAAAACACTCGCTCCAGTTCTTCTATGTTGCGGAATCCCAAGGCTTGAGCCAATGATGCTTCGCGGTTGATTGTTTTTTGTATTTGTTTTACGATTCCGTTCTCTTTTACCGTATCTGTACGGGTAATGTTGAGCGCCCCACCTCGAAACTGTCCGCGAGCTAACTGCTGTTCGATCGATTTGCGTTCCTGGGTAGCAAAGCTTTCAAGCCATTTGGTATAAGCGGATTTTCCTCCCGCCTGCGGTTGGCTCGCGCTTCTGAAAAATTGCCTCCGACTTTCTTTCGCCTGCCTCAGTCGCGCCTGCATTTCTCCCGAAGCTATTGTGGGGTGAGCTAGCTCGTAAACATCTTTTTCTACGATCGCTGCCATCTGCCTTAGGATTTGGTGCTGCTTTTCGGAATCTCCTTGGTGCTCGCGAAGGAACCTTTGCAGGTTTTGCAATTTTGCAGTCCGGCTTTCTTGTGCCTTGCGATCGTCCAGGGGAATCAAGCCTGCAAGCTTGCGTTCGAGTTCTGCAAGTTCTTTGTTGGAAAAATCTCCAGCATAAAAAGGAGTTTTCTTGATTCCTTGAGAAATGGCTTGGCCGATCGCCCCGAAGGCTTCCTCAATCAGACCTTTTACTCCTGACGATATTTTATCTGCGGGAACGCCTCCGACAACCGCTTCAGAGTCGAACGCGCCGGGGAGAAACGCGGTAGAGTTTTGAATCGCGCTCAACTGATGCGCGAGCATCTCTGTTTTTAGTTTTGCAATTGTTCTTTCGTATTCAGCAATGCTTGTCGCTCCCTCCGCGCGCGCTAGGTGCTTGTCGAAGTCAAACCCTTCTAATGCTGGCACGCTAAAAAGTCGATCGAATTTTTGATTTAAATCCGCGCTGCTTAATTGGTCGCCGGTTGCAAGTATCGTCTTTTCTCGGTCTGTCAGTGCAAGTTGCGCTCGCATCGCAGAAAGACCTGCAATACTTTTATTCTCGGCAAGGGGCGACTCGATCCGACCCATGGCTGACGCTATTTGGTGGGATAGCAAATCGCGAATGGTTTCTTTGGCTGTTGCGGGCAGCGAAGCAAGATCCTCAAGCGAGTGCAACTGTTCGACGCCCGCATGTTGGGCCAAATTGGTCAGTTGCTGCAAGCTCAAGTTTCCTGCCGAAAATTCTTTCTGTCCCGGATTGAGCCTCCCAACTCCATAGTTTTCCAGTTCTTCCCTGTCGTACCGGATGTCGCGAGCCGTTTTTCCGACACCAGAGTCCGCCACGTTTAGGCGACTGACATTCATTTGAGCGACGTTTTGCGTGTTGATGCTGTCCATCGCCCGAGCCAAAGCAGCCAAATCAGGCCTCCCTTCAATCCCGATCGCCCGCAACCTGTCGGCATCCATCATTCCGAGTCGCATCGGGGAAACCTCTCTGGCGATCGCCCGAATTGCGTCGTCGGCGAAAATCCCGCTCTTGGTATTGAGCGAATTTGCCATCTGCTTTTTGCTGAATTCTTCGCCCGCTGCCGTGAGCTGCCACTCTTTAGTTTTGCTCGCCCCGATACCGAAGAATCCCCCCCGCATTACCGAAACTTCTTTTGCTAGGTGTCCGTAATCTGCTTTCTGCTCGCGGGCCAGTATTTTTACCTGAGCTTCCGTTCGTTCTGCCAGTCTCTCGCGGAACAGCGCGGATTCTTTTGCTAGCTTGAATTCCATGTCTCTAGCGCTTTTTTCGGCCGGATCTCCGTACAACCCCAAAGCCGATCGCCCTTTGTGGATGCCTTCGAGAACCCGCCCTTCCGTGCCGATGCCCAACATTGCAGAAGGCATCGCTTTTGCCGCCCGCACGGCTCCGATCGCCGAGTTGGCAATTCCGGCAACAACTTCCCATACGAGCATGAATCCGCCGAGAATGTGTTTCTTGATGGCTACCCCGGCCAAAAACAACCCGCCCAACAGGATGGGAATGAATTTCACGAACTGCTCGACCGCAAACCGAATGCCGTCAGTATCGATCGCTGCGGAGAAAGCTTGCGAAATTCCATCGAAACTGTCTTTCAACCACTTAGCAGGATTGTTTAGGGCTTCAATAATACCCGTCAGTTCCTTGAATCCATCCTGCAACTGCCAGACTAAGAAAGCGATTCCAGATAAAGCCGCGATCCAAGGCAGAAATGCAAAACCCGCGCTTCTCGCTGTTGTGGCAGCGACAGTTCTCGATACAGTCGCTACTGCCTGGATGTCTTCGTTAGTTTTTGTAACAAACAAGACAACGGCAGTCCCGAGGACTAGCAAGCTAACGCCGATTCCCTTGACTGCGAGGATTGTCCTCTCGTTGACGGCGTTGAATAAAAACAGGGCCGTCCGCTCGATCGCTCGTTCTATAAAGGCAGCAACTGCCAGCACTCCTTTATCTAGCAACTGAAGACCAAAGAATATCCCGGCAAGCGTTCCGGAAATAACTGCCCGCCCGATCTCGATCGAGCGGTTCACCGCGAACGGTATCAGATTGAAAATTAGGTAGGAAATTGCATCTTTGGCGGTCCGCAGCAATACGCCTCCCAGCAGGACGATCGAGCCTGCAACAATCCGACCCGTCTTGAGGAAAAGCCCCCCCGCGACTGCTTGCAAGGCGACAAGCGCCAGTCGCAATCCCGCAACAAGCGCTCCAGCAAAATCCCCCCTGCCCAGCGCAGCTAAAAATTCACTCCACGTCCGACTTACGTACAGCAGCTCGTTGCGAATCTCCATCCCGACGTACCTGATGGCGATCGCGATTCCTTGAAGGGTTTTAGAAACCGCAACAACAGGTAGCAGGAGCAGCGAGGCAAAAATCCTCGCCCCTACTTCGACCGTTTTGATGGCCAGTCCGATACTCTTGGCGAGTACCGCAACCCCTGCTCCTGCCACCGGAGCTAATTTTTGAAACGCGACAAAAAAGTTGACTGAAAGATAGCCGACCGCATTCGTTACGTCCACGATCGCAAATCTCAAAACTCGGACGATCGAGGTAAATGCGTAAATTGCATTGGCAAACAGACCGAGTTCTTTGTGGTTCTTGGCAAAAGCATCTATGCTTGCAAGCAGTTCCGGCTTTATCGCGTCCAACACCGTGTAGTAGCTCATCCAAGCAAATGCAGCGCGAGAGAGCAGTTGGATGACAGATGGGGCGACAGCTTTGAACGTAATAAATCCTTCAACTATCGGACCGAGCGAAAATGCCGTGTCGTAGCCTTTTTTGAGGCGCAAAATATCTTGCGCGCCCAAGTAAGCCATGCGCACCGCTTTGAGCTTGGCGCTCAAGATCCTCACGGGGAAGACATTGTCGAGCAGCTCTCCCGTACCCTTGGTTGCAGCTCCCGCCGTACCTCCCAATCCCGCCATCAGCCCTCGCAGGGGTCTGGAGGCTCCCATCGCTTGCCTTTTGGCTTCGCCTTCAAGGTTTTTGAAGAAACCCAGTCTCGATTGGAGCGCCACCGCAGCATCGTCGAAGAGAGTGACGCCCAAGTCGATCGGGTTGATACCCCTGGTTACGCCTTGCAGTCCCTTGGTTTGGACGTACAGTTTGTTGATGCCGCCAGTGGCGAAAAAGGCAAGGGCTTGCGCGATCGGCTCGATCGCCTCTCTGTAAATGTAGCGAGCGCCCGCACCCAAGCTTTTGCCAAGTGTAATGAAGGAAGACCCCAGATCTCCAAAAGCAACCTTGAGCGTCGAAACCTGCTTTTCCATCAACGCCAGGTAATCCGGCCACAATTCTTTAATTGAGTTGAATGCCGCGCCGATACCGGAGGATGCCTTCTCAAAGGCTGCGGCGAGCGGTTCGCCAACTGCCGGAACCTTCCTCAATAACCCGGCAATTTTGTCGGGCAGCACTTGCAGTTGCTGGAGGATGTATTCTTTTGCCCGAACCGTTCCGGCCTTTAACGGTTCGAGGACAACCCTTTCGAGCAGGCTGCTGGTTTTTTGAGCTGCGGGGAAAGCCCGACGGTACGCAGCCATCGGGATACCTGCAACCGCCGTCACGGCGGTTTTGACCACTGAGAACAAAGCAACTAGCACTGACTGTATCGCCCCCAGCAGGGGTCCCTTCAAGAATCCGACAAATCCTGCCAGAGAAGGACTTTTTAACAAGTCGATCGCGGCCGACAGGGCAGATTCTACAATTACGAGTTCGCCTAGGGGCACTCCCAGCAAGGGCAGGCTGTGAATGAAATCGGTAACTGGTTGCAGCGCGTCCCCCATTCCCACGAAATTGGCGAATACCTGCGGGATTGTCATCACCTTCATTGAAGCGATCGACTCAAAAATTGGCTTGATAAAGCCCTCTGCTTTAATTGCGGAATCTGCCAAGTTTTGGAAAAAGCAGCCAGCATTCCGCCGACTTCGCCGATGGTTTCGTTCGCGCGATCGCGCATCTCGCCTGCGGGGAAGATAGCGTTCGTTACGCTGGAAACGTGCTGCGGTAGGTTGCGCGACCACTCGATCGCGTCTGCCGTTAGTTGTCCTGTTAGCTGGCGGAAGAATCCCGTACCCATCAAAACGGCAATAACCCCAGGCAATCCTTTTGCTAAAGCCGTCCCGATACCCGGTCCTTCAAATACCCTCAAGAAATTTAGATATCTACTAGCACCTTCTTCCAGCAGTTTCTCTTCTCCCAGCCCCAATACTCCAGTAATTCCCGAGATAATGTCGCCGAAGAAGAAGGGTAATTTTTTCAGCGACTCAAAAGGTTCCGAAACTAAATTCATCAGCATAGAGGAAGCTGTTAGCGCGGAGAATCCCAAAAGGTTGAATCCTTCAATAGTTTTGTGAAAGAAGCCTTCCTCCAAGGTCATGAACTGCGCGCTCGCGAATCCCATGCCTTTGACCAATTCCAACACCGCAGCCCCGACTCCAACCACCTGCGATAACAGCGTCGCTCCCTCTCCGTTGAATTTTTGAAACGCAGCAACAGCATTTTGTACGGTGTCGCTGGCAATTTTCCCCAAGTTTTCAAAGAAAGCGCTCGCACCGGGTCCGAAAGCTGAGTCGATTGCTTTCAAATACTGCTCGCCACCCCAGCGAGCTGCGCTGCCCGCAGCATCCCAAAAGAAAGCCACTTTATCGCTCGACTTGTTGAAGCGATCTACTGCTTCGATTGCAACCGAAATCGCCCCGACGGTTTGAAAGATCGGACTCGTTACCGGCTCGAAAAAATTGGAGATAGACTGCGCTGCGTCCGCCAGCGTTTTCTCCCACTCTGCTTTTGTTTCCGCTAAAGCCTGTTTCGCCCGTTCGATCGGTCCGATCGCTTGCTTATCTGTTGCTTGCGAGTTTCCTGCCAACCCGATCGAACCGTCCCATTTTTCGCTGACAATATCGGGCAGCCCCCATGCAATCAACGGGTTGACCGCAGAAGCAGCGGCGCTGAGGGCGGAAACAGATTCCGAAGAACCGCCCAGCACTTTTGAGAATTTAGTCCAGCCCCCCGCCAGCAAGTCCAGCGCGTTTTTCCAGGTATTCGCAACCCATCCGATAGCGGAACCCATTGCATCTTTAACCGATACGCCCGCAAAGGATGCGGATTCGACCATTGCCAAAAAGCTCGCGCCGACGGCAACTGCTGTTTTTGCCCAGTTAACTCGCGTCCAGTAGGAAGGTCCCGGCGAAGCTTCAGATAGCGATCCTTGAATGAAATGTCCGATGTAGGCGGCAAAGTCGGCAAACGGCTTCAATAAGCTGGAGATGAAGTCGATCGTTCCTTCCCACGCACTTCCTGCGAGTTTGGCAGCAGATACGAAAGGCAATGCCAGAATATTGAAAATGCTTTCGCCGATGTGCTTGCCGGATTTCTCCCAATTTTGAAAAGATACTAGCGCAAATTCCAGCGCGCCAGAAATAGCGTGAAATGGAGAAGCCAGCAGTTTGCCCGCGCCCTTTGCGGGAATCTTTAGCAGGTTTAAAAACGCCCCGACAAAGCCTCCAACAATTCCGAATGCAAACCCCGCGGCACCACTTACCAGACTGAATAAAGTTCCCAGCAGGCGAACTTGAGGGTTTGCCCTTTGCAGTAGCCCGTCCAGCAGCAAGATCGCAGTCGCAGTCATACCGAGGGGGGAGAACAAGAACGCCCGCGCCATCCCCGTTGCAGCTTTTGCCGTCAGGCTGACCTGCGTTCGCAAGGCAATAAAAGCTGGGGTCAGTTCGGATGCAATAGCAAAGCGCGCGCCCCCGGTCGCGTGCGCGAATTCTTCAGCTACTACAGTCGATTGCTTGAAAGCGTTCGTCCAAGGAAATGTTCCTGCAAATGCAGTTGTAGAAGTCTGAAAAAATCCCGTCAGCGGTATCAGGCTGCGCCTCATCCCGATCGCCGCCGTAGTCGCGATCGCCTCTGCCTGTTGGAAGGTGAACAACGCTACTCCAGCAGTTCCGGCGGCAGCCGCCAGAGAGCCGAAAGCAAAAACAGAACCGGCTAAAATTTTTGTCAGAAAAGGGGCTGCCTGGGACAACTGTAAAAATATTCCGATAACGTCGGATGCGACCTTCTTTAGTGGAGTTATTACTTCGATTACCGCACTGCCGAGCGTGTCTTTTAAGGCTTTTACCGAAGAATCAAACCTCTGAGCCTGAAATGCTGAAGTTTGCATGACGTTCCCAATTTCTGTATCGACCGACAGGGATTTCAAGTTTTCTCCGAGCCTCAGAACTTTTTTGCCCGTTTGCGGATCGACTAACTCTTCAATCTCTTTACCTAAAAAGCCTCCCCGAGCCACAACCGTCGCATCTTTCAACACTTCCAACTGGTTGGACAGCCCTTGAATGAGTTTTTGATCTTGTACCGAATTGATGCCGATCGACTGCAAGAAATTGCCTTTTTGCAACTCCCCGCCCTGCAGGTTTTTGTAAGCTTCAGCGATCTTGGTGACGATCGCCAGCTTGTCGGTATTCAGTTCTTTCTCAAAAGTTTTGGCATCCATTCCCAATGCACCGGCAAACAAATCGGTATTTGTTGCCATCTTGCTGCTCAAGCGATTGAAGAACGAGCCGGCCGCTTCCGGTTCGATCGTCCCCAGGGAAGCGATCGCGGCAGAGTAAGCGGCGATCCGATCTACTGGAAAATTCTCGGCGTCCCCGACCGTGTTCATCACCACGTTCATTACGGGGATGACATCTTCTGCAGAAATTCGCACGTCGCTGAGCTTGTCAGCGAGTTGGTTGATGCTCGATGCTACTTTAGCGTTGAGTTCCACGATCGCTTTCGGATCTTTGGCTACTAAGTTTTTGTAGATCGAACCCAGCGTAATATCTAGCTGCGTGGCTGATTCGGCTGATACATCCAGCGCCTGCTGGTTTTTCAATATTTGCTCGACCTCTGCAATCCGCAGTTTTAATCCGTCAGCCCGATCGCTAAATTTTTTGCCAGAACCCGCGAGATCTTCAAAGATAGAGCTGACTTTAGTATCTTCGGTTGCCAGTCGCGAAGATAAATTGAATACTTCGTTTTGCAGGGTCGTCCGACCTGACTCGCTCAAGTCGTCGGCTAACTTTTTCACCCCTGCCATACTTTTTTGCAGCTCTGCCGCGGCTGCCAGGGGGTCGGAAAAAGCTGAGGTAACGCTTCGACCGATGTCGCCGACAGCCTGTGAGAACCCGATACGTTCTGAAGCTAAAGCTGCATCGCGGTTGGCTTTTGCGAGCTTGACTTTATCCCTTGCCGCCCGTTGCTGGCTTTGCAGTGTCGCCTTAAACTCGCGATCGGCTGGAGCGGTTCCCGATACTTGCCTTTCCAGTTCCTTAAGTTTCCCGATATATGCCTCCACATCGCGGGAGGCTCTCTTGAATTGGCGCGTATCGGTCAGTTCGCCGAAGTCAATGTTGCGAGACTCGGCTCTTAATGCTCGAAACTCGGATTTGAGGGGGACTAGAGCGTTCGCTATTTGCTTGCTTTGTTTCTCTACTCGCGGGGCATTCAGGGATTTTGCAAGATCCCGACCCAGGTTAGACCCCGCGATCGTGTCGGCAGTTCTTTGAACTCCCCGGTCGATCGACTCCAGCAATGCAATGGTTCGGTCCATCTGGGCGAACGTACCGCTGGATGCTGCAAACTTAAAATTTGACTCTAAACCGTACCGATCTTCCGACATAAAAAAAGCACCCTTCAAGGTGCTACCTGGGAAAGGGTGACAAAAGATTGTATTTTTTTTCCATTATAATGGGAGGAGGAACGTGCTAGCCTAATTGTTTCGCTAGATTAATTGCAGCCAAACGTTTTTACTCATTTTTCTGATGAACAGTCAAAACTTAGCTAACCTTGTCAAGTACAAAAAAATCTTGATCGAACTACTCACAGAATCTCCGCAGCAAAGACGATCGTCCAAAATCAATTAGGCGATCGGCTGGATCTGTTCCTTCACCAAAGAAATGGGTCTGAAGCCCCGTCCTTATAGGACGGCTTTAATTATTCCTGATTCTACCAGCAACTATAGTATAATAAAAAAAGTAAATAGCTCGCAAAAA
>JAAUPF010000026.1 GCA_012034575.1 Richelia sp. CSU_2_1
ATCAATCTGCCATTTTACAGGTTTTCCAGTCTTAGTGTACTTAGCACCGGGCTTTCCATTTTGCTGGAGCCAGATAGAATTAGGGTCTTGAATCACCTCCGACATATATATTGATAGTCTGTTCGTCCTTGGTTCTAATAGCGACAACTTTTTACCTATCGGTTGTCGCTATTACGGGTATTTCCTGCGATCGACTTATGCAAATAAATCAGTTCCTCGGCTCATTTTTACAGAACAGCAGGCAGAAGGAACCTTACAATAGCGACATTCCCAATCGCTAGGTTTTGGGTTTGGAGGTTGAGAATTACAAAGCATCGCAATTAACTGCTGCAAATGCTGTCTAAATTGCTCATTAACATACCACTTGGGAATATCTAAAATGCCATCTCGATAAACTAAACGCCCGTGCGGAATGTGACCTTTAAACAGATGTTTGGTTTCCGGGGCAAAGGGCAACATTGACATATAGAGAAGCACTTGCATTTTATGTGAATCTTTGCGCTTGCCTGTTTTGATATCTTCGACAACAGCCCAATCATTTTTGATAGCAATAATGTCTGGTCTGCCAGCAACGCAGATATCAAAGGTTTGACCTTTATATTTGAATGAATTTTGATTTTCAACATAGACGGTGAAACCTTCATTTTGCAGTTGTACTGCTCGTTGAATCAGCTTTTCTTCATGTTCTGAGGGGTCATAGGTACTGGGTTGTTTTTCAAATTGATAGTGAGTTCGTTGCCATAATGCGTGTAGGCAATCTTTTTCGGTTGCTAAAAGTTCGGCAATCCCAGTTACAGTGGCGTAGGGATTGAATCTTTTTTGCGCTTGTGTCAGATTCATAATCAATTTGCTTGTGGTTAAAATTCAAAGTTCATAGTTCCACTATAAAAAAGTTGACATAGTTGGCAATACTCTTGACGTAGTTGTTTTGATAGCGAGTTGTTTTTTCTAGTTTATTTAGTTTAAATAGTCGAAATAGTTGAAATAGTTTGATGGTTTTAGTGCCTTTTATTTCAGCTATGGATGTGCTAGATTGAAAGAGAGGTTTCAGAAACCTGGTTTCTCGCTCATTGCATAACCGGAGGTATCCCGATGACTCCCGAACAAAAAAAGTTTCTTAAAGATCTTGCAACAGAACTGGAAACGCAGCCAGGATTTAATGATAGAGAGCTATTATTTTTCCCACTGCGGTTTGATAAAGATAGACCAGTCGCAGTTCAACACAAAGAAATTGCTGAACAGCTAATGCCAAAAGATCCTCTTCTTGGCAGCGTAAATTATGTAAGTTCGATCGGAACAACCGTGCAAAATGTTGTGAATGCAATAGTAGGTAGATTGAAAACCGAACACAAAAAAGCGATTTCAGGGCTATATGAAGCCGAAATGAGAGCCGATGGGGTTGATGTTGATAATTTATTGAATAGAGAGCCAGGAGAAAGAGGCAGTTGGGAAGTAGTTTATCATTGGCTGTGGAATCACAAATACCTGCGGTGGCTTGATGAAAATGGCTGGCAAATTTTGCAGAAAAAAGCTAAATCGCCTCCCAATTGGCTACAGTTTTTAACCAAAGAGGAAATGGCGTCTGTGCAAAGGGGAACTAGATCCTTTGTTTTGCCCCCGCCTCCCCCTGCGGTACAGAAAAGTACGCCAATAATTCCCGTAGAGAAGTCACTTTGGATGGTGATTGATTTAGAATTTGATAATTCTCAATTGCTGTTGTTGAATCGCAGCCAAGATGGGGAATTTTTACTTTGTCCATCTTCTGCCTATGCACCGAATCCGATTGTGGAGAAACCGCCTATTTTGCTGCCTCAAAAGGATTCTTGGGCAGATCGAGATGAGAGCAAGACAAATTTTAAGTTTGAGAAACTGGTAAAGGAGGAGTTTTTGGCAATTGCGTTGGAGAAGCCTTTGAATTTACCTTGGTTGATTCCCCGTGAAGAGGAAGCTTTACCAGAATGGAATGCCGAACGGCTTAAAGAGTTATTTGAACACTTGGAAAGACAAGGCAATTGGCAAGTTTTTTATCAATGTTTTGAGGTGGTGGAAAAACCGTAAATAGGTTTTTCAAAGAAATCGGGTTTCTCATCTACTCAATACTTTGAATTAGTTTAATGTTATTTCTCAGCCATTCATTGACCAAAACTTGAACCTCAATATTTTTATGCTCAGCAATTTTAGTCACAAATTCCTCGACATCGGGTTCGAGATAAATGGGATAATGAAACGTAGCATCAGTATGGTAAAACTTGCCTTGCTCGGCTTGGGAAAAGTCATACTCTGATTTCATAATTGCCTCACTTGATAAGCTTGGGTTTCAGTAAAAGTAGCTTTGCGGGCTGAAATAATCCGAATTATACAGGAGGTGCGATCGGTTTGTTCAAAGGTATGGATGACAACCCTTAAAACTCCTGTTTCATCTAAGCCTATGGTAATCCATCTATCTTCATCTTGACTGTGTTCTTCATCATAGATTGTTAATTGAGAACGATCGCGGAAAACAGTTGATGCCAAACGGAAATTTAATTGATGCTTGCGAATATTTTGCTTTTCTTTGGCTGGATTCCAATCAAAGTTATAATCCAAGGCAATTTATTATGGTAAGTTAAGGTGGAATTAAATTATAACATAAATGATAAGTTTATGCACGAATGTGATTTTTGAACATTTTATAGTTTAACAAACCTGGTCGATCGGCTATCAGATAGCATCCCAACAAATAGTCCCCACGTTCGCATAGAAAGAAGAAAAACAACAATGGACAAAAATCGCATAAATGCCTATTGGCAACTTATTCAAAAACTACTGGAATCTCCCAATGGCGAACAAAGGCAAATCTTAAACGCACACTTCAAGTTACTCGACCCCGGACTTTTGCAAACAATAATCGCCGTTGCTCAACAATTGGATGATGACGGAAATCAAAATGATGCTAGCTTTTTAACTAAGGTTGCCTTGCAATTGGGGGAATTTCTCGGTGGTGACCCGCAGCCAAAATTAATTAGAAAACAGATAGCCAATATTTTATTGGCTTGGGGAATTAAGCAATATGACATCAGCCAGTTTATTCTGGCTTGTCAGTGTTGGGAACATTCCCTTATCATTTATCAAGACATTAACGATCGTCAAGGTGAAGCTGATTCTTTAGGTAATTTAGGCAATGCTTATAATGCTCTTGGTCAACATAAAAAAGCAATCGCTTTTTTTCAGAAGACTTTAGCAATTCAACATAAAATCAAAGACTATCAAGGAGAAGCCTATTCTTTAATCAATTTAGGTAATGCTTACACCGATCTTTTTAATTACAAAGAAGCGATCGTTTTTTACCAGAAGTCTCTGAGGGTATCTAAAATCAAAAAAAATCTTCAAGAAGAAGCTAATGCTCTTCTGAGTTTGGGTGGGGCTTATTATGATATGTCTTTATATCAAGAAGCATTAAACTTTAACAATCAGGCTTTAAAAATTAATAATTTCCTTGAATATTATGAAGGTAAAGCAGTTCCTTACGGCAACTTAGGTAACATCTACCATGCAATAGGCGAATACAATAAGGCGATTAATTGCTACGAACAATCTTGGGGAATTAGCAGAGCGATTAGAGACCATCAAGGAGAAGCAGCTTCTCTTGGTAGTTTAGGTAATGTCTACTTATCAATGGGACAATATGAAAAGGCAATGGATTACTACCAAAAATCTTTGGTAACTACAAGAGCAATCAACGATCCTAGAATTAAAGGTAATTTACTGAATGCTTTGGGCAATATTTACTTTTCTATAAAGCAATATGAACAAGCGACTATTTGCTACACACAGCATCTAGACATTTCCCTAGAAATAAAAGACCTTAGACACCAAGTTGTTTCGTTAAATAGCTTAGGCAATGTTTGCGAAGCCTTAAAAAGATTTGAAGATGCAATCACTATCCTCCAGCAGTCTTGGAAAATCGCTAAAGAAATTCAAGACTCCCAAGGTAAAGCTTCGGCTCTTGGGAGTTTGGGTATTGTCTATTCTTCACTAGGGCAATATGAACAGTCAATTTCTTTTCATCAACAACATTTGAATATTGCGAGAGAGATCAAAGCTCGTCAACTAGAAGGTGTTGCCCTCAACAATATTGCCAACGTTTACCAGCAATTGCAGGAAACAGAGGTAGCCATTGAGAAATATCGAGACTGCCTCACAATCGCCACTTCCGAAACGATGCCACCCCTATGCTTTACAGCAGGCCACAACCTCGGTAACATCGGCTTTACCCAAAGCGACTGGCAACTTGCATTAGAAGGATACGAACCCGCCATACAAGCAGTCGAACAACTCCGCAAAGGTTCAACCACCGACGATCGCCGCCAAAAAATCATTGCGGAAGCTATCTCCGTTTACGCCAACGCCGTCCAATGCTACATCAACCTCAAACAATACGATCGAGCCGTCGAAACCGCAGACCGTTCCCGATCGCGCCACCTCGCCGACTTATTCGCCAGCAAAGACCTCTACCCCCAAGGCGAAATTCCCCCGGAAGTCGAAGCATACTATCGCCTGCAAGAACAAATAAACCGTTTGCGTTCCTCTGAAAATGACGGAATGAAAGCACTCGCCACCACTCCGCAACCAACCCCAAACTGCGATGCTATCATCGAAAAGATTCAAGAATTAGAAAAGGAAAAAAAGAAAGTTTGGCTGAAAATTCGCAGTAAAGACGAAGTTTTGGCAGGTCAATTGCAACCAGAACTCCTCTATGTCAAGGATATGCAAGCCTTAATTCCCGATGCCGAAACCGCCATCCTCAATTTTTACTCCACTGGCGAACATACCCACATTTTCATCTTGCGGCAAGATCGATCGACCCAACTCCACACCTGCGAAGGTCAAGGAGTTGAAACCTTGCAAGATTGGCTATTAAATAACTGGTTAAAACCTTATAAAGAAAACGAAGGTGAATGGAAAAATCAAATGGGTGAATTTCTCCACGAACTCGCCAACCGCCTGCAAATCGATCGGCTAATTTCCCAACATCTCAACAACATCAAAGAACTGATTATCATCCCTCACCTGTACCTGCACCAAATCCCCTTTGCTGCCTTACCATTAAACGAGATTTCCATTCCCCAAAGCGATACAGCTTCCGACAGAACACGCGCCTTAAAACCTCTCAGCAAACCCACCATCACCCCTGCCAAAACCCCACCCCAAAAACAACCCGAATACCTCAGCGATAAATTCCGCCTCCGCATCGTTCCCAGTTCCCAAATTCTCAACTTTTGCCACCAGCGAGGCAACCTCAAACCTGCCACAATGGGAATCGTAGAAAATGCCACAGGCGACCTCGTTTTCACCGGCTACGAGTGCGAAACCCTGGCAACCATGCACCAAATTGATAAAAATTCCCGCCTCGAATATGAGCAAGCGACGATCGGCAACTATCAAAATTTACTCGATCGAGTGCAAGTCCTTCATTCCAGCCATCACGCCAGTGCAGATCTGAATAATTCCCTAGAATCAAAACTGCATTTATTTGATGGCGATATCAACCTCGGTCGTGTTTTTACCTGGAGATTTACCGACTTAGCCGAAGTGTTCCTCTCCTGCTGCGAAACCAATTTAACCCTCACCCAAATTACCGACGATCCGCTCTCGATAGCTAGCGGTTTCCTCTGTGCGGGTGCGCGAAATGCGGTCAGTACCTTGTGGGCTGTGGACGATCTAGCAACCGCTTTGTTTTGCATTTTATACTATCAAGAAAAGCAGGACAAGAGTCGATCGGAAGCGATGCGTCAAGCACAATATAAGCTGCGTAACTTGACAGGTGATGAGTTATCTGCTAAGTATAAACTGCAATTAGAGAATTATTTTGAAGGGCAAGAATGGGGAGAAAATAAAGCAGAAATTGTCAACAATGTGCGAGTGCGATTAGAGTTGCGTTGTCGGGAAAAATTGCCCTTTGTCAGTCCCCATTATTGGGCGGGGTTTGTGTCGCAGGGTTTGGCGTAGGAATCCAAATATTTACCCTAAAAAAATAGCGCCTGAGTTCCCCCAGACGCATACCATAAAACAAACAAATTGTCAACTCTAACTTAACCGTTCAAAGCCTCAGCACCGCCGCAAACTTCCAGAATTTCCTGAGTAATTGCCGCTTGCCGCGCCTTGTTATAAGTCAGCGTCAAACTACCGATCAAATCGCTAGCATTCTCGCTAGCATTGTTCATCGCCGTCATCCGCGCCGCCAACTCGCTAGCAGCAGATTCTTGCAAAGCCCGCAGCAATTGGTTGTTCAAATACAAAGGCAAAAGTGCCTCCAAAATTTGCGCCGGATCTTGCTCGAAAATCATGTCCCGAGGCAAACTCTTCGTAGGTGCAGTAACCTTTTCCCGCGACACTTCAAACTGTCCGCCTTTCGTTGTCAAACGGAAGATTTCATCATCTTGAGCTTCCAAACCTTGAGGGTCGAGGGGCAGCAAAGTTTGAATTACCGGACGCGAACTGATTAACGACACAAATTTGGTGTAAATCAACTCAACTCTGTCTACAGTTCCTGACAGGAACAAAGACAACAATTCATCAGCAATTTGCGCTGCTTCCGCTGCTGTGGGAATCTGTTCTAAGCCAGCGTAAGTAGCATCGATCGGCTGATCTCGGCGCTGGAAATACTGAGTAGATTTGCGTCCTACCAACACGAATTTGTAGTTTAAGCCTTCAGCTTTAATTTCCTTAGCGCGATTTTCGGCGTATCTAATGATATTGCCGTTGTAGCCACCGCACAAACCTCGATCGCCCGAAATTACCAACAATCCAACTGTTCTAACTTCGCGCTTTTTCAACAGCGGCAAATCGAGATTTTCAAACTGCAAGCGTTCCGCCAAACCGTACAATACTTCTGCCAGTCGATCGGCAAAAGGCCGAGTAGCAGTCACCTGTTCTTGAGCGCGGCGCACCTTCGCAGCAGCCACCAAGCGCATCGCTTCTGTAATCTTTTTAGTATTCTTGACCGACTTAATGCGATCGCGAATAGTTTTCAAATTCGCCATAACTTTCTCCTTTTTCCTTAGCCTTTATCTCTGAGTTTTTAGTTCCCAGCCATCAGTTTTTAAGTTTGTGTTTTTTTACTTACGTCTTTAGCTGCCAGTCATTAGCCACTAATCCTTAGTTACTTAACTAATAACTAATGACTGATGACTAATGACTAATCACTAATGACTGATGACTGACGACTAATTACGCAGAAACCAAGAAAGTTTGCTTGTATTCCGCGATGCCTTCTTTCAGCAGCTTCTCAGCTTCATCGGTCAGCGCTTTACCGCCCTGAACGATTTCGCCGTACTTCGGCTTGCTAGTCCGCAAATAATCGCGCAAACCGACAGTAAATTTGCTGACTTTTTCTACAGGAATGTCATCCATGTAGCCATTAATTCCGGCGTAGATGACAGCTACTTGTTCGTTCATCGGTAGGGGGGAATTTTGCGGCTGTTTCAAAAGTTCGCGCAAGCGCTGACCCCGTGCCAATTGGTTTTGAGTAGCTTTATCCAAGTCGGAAGCAAATTGAGAGAATGCTGCCAATTCTTCAAACTGCGCCAATTCCAATTTCACCTTACCGGCTACTTTTTTCATCGCTTTAGTTTGAGCGGCGGAACCTACCCGAGATACCGAAATACCGGGGTTTACAGCCGGACGCAAACCAGCGTTGAACAAGTCGGAAGACAGGAAGATTTGACCGTCGGTAATCGAAATTACGTTGGTAGGAATGTAAGCAGAAACGTCGCCGGCTTGAGTTTCGATAATCGGCAAAGCGGTCATGCTGCCTTCGCCCAAATCGTTGCTCAATTTTGCTGCTCTTTCTAACAAGCGAGAGTGCAGGTAAAACACGTCTCCGGGATAAGCTTCGCGACCGGGCGGACGGCGGAGCAAGAGAGACATTTGACGGTAAGCTTGTGCTTGTTTGGAAAGGTCATCGTAGATTACCAAAGTGTGCTTGCCTTTGTACATGAAATACTCGGCCAAGCTGGCACCGGTATAGGGAGCCAAATATTGCAATGTTGCGGGGTCGCTAGCGTTAGCAGCAACTACAATTGTGTAGTCCATTGCACCCTTTTCTTGCAGGGTATTAACTACGTTAGCAACAGTCGAAGCTTTTTGACCGATCGCCACGTAAACGCAAACTACATCTTCCGATTTTTGGTTGATGATCGTATCAACCGCGATCGCAGTTTTGCCGGTTTGACGGTCGCCGATGATCAGTTCGCGCTGTCCTCTTCCTACGGGAATCATAGCATCGATCGCGGTAATTCCTGTTTGCATCGGTTCGTAAACAGAACGGCGAGAAACGATACCAGGTGCCGGAGATTCAATCAACCGACTTTCAGTGGTTTTAATATCTCCTTTACCGTCGATCGGGCGTGCCAAAGCATCAACTACTCGGCCCAACATTGCTTCTCCGACGGGGATTTCAGCAATTCTGCCAGTAGCAGTAACTGCCGAACCTTCTTGAATGCCGAGGCCTTGTCCCATCAACACTGCACCGACGTTATCTTCTTCCAAGTTCAGTGCAATACCGACAGTACCGTCGGCAAAGTCTAGCAATTCCCCAGACATCGCTTTATCCAAGCCATAAATCCGGGCAATGCCGTCGCCTACTTGCAGAACTGTACCGACGTTAGAGACTTTAACATCTTGGTCGTACTGTTCGATTTGCTGGCGAATAATGTTGCTAATTTCGTCAGGTCTGATTGCTGCCATGTTAGTTGATAGTTGAGAGTTGATAGTTGAGAATTGATAGGTAAGGGTTGATAGTTGATAGTTGAGAGTTGATAGTTAAGAGTCGAGCGATTGAGAGTTGACAGCAAAGTATTCCCATGTCATCAGTCATTCTTCCTTCTTCCCTCTTCCTGATTCCCTCTTCTTTCTTCCTTCTTCCTTCTTCCTTCTTCCTTCTTCCTTCGTTTAAGAACTCAAGCGAATTCCCAAACGGCGCAGTTGTCCCCGCAGGCTGGCATCAATTACGCGAGAGCCTACTTTGATAATTACGCCACCGATTAAATCGCTGTCAATTTTGGTTTCAATTTCCACTTCTCTGGCGTTGGTCATCGCCTTGACTTTCTCGCGAACAGTTTGCTCTTGGGCTTCTGAAAGCGGGACAGCCGAGGTAACTTCTGCCAAAACAGTTTGATTGAGTTCTCGGAGTTCGGTTAAGTATCTTTTGCCGATTCCTTCTACAAAAAGAATCCGTCCTTTATCTACTAAAAGACGCAAAAAATTGCGCATCATCGGGTGCATTTCTTCACCAGCGATGCGATCGATTACTGCTTTTTTATCCTGCGGTTTTACCAAAGGACTGGATAAAAAAATGCGCAATTCTTCGGATTCTTGTAGCAGGGCTAGCAAGGAACGAATATCTTCGCCGAACTTCTCTGAGAGGTTGTTAGACTTAGCCAGAGACATCAAAGCTGATGCGTAAGGCTGCAAGACTTCTGTGCTGACTGTACTCACTTTCTAGCCTCCCAGTAAGGCAATGCTGCGATCGATTAATTGGTGTTGAGCGTTTTCGTCCAAGCTAGTTTTTAACTGGCTTTCCACCCTTTCTAATGCCATAGCAGCGACTCTCGCTCTGAGTTGAGCTACCGCTCTTTCTCTTTCTGCTTCGAGCTCTTGACCTGCTGTTGCTTTCATGCGTTCAACTTCCTGCGCCGCTTGAGCTAGAATTGCTTCTTTAGCTTTTTTGGCGTTTTCTTCAGCAGCGGCGCGAATCCGTTCCGCTTCTGCTTGGGCCTGCGTCAATTTTTGCTGTTGTTCTGCTAAAGCTGCCGCTGCTTCTTTTTGGCGAGTTTCTGCTTCTTTAATTGCCTCTTCGATCGCAGTCCGCCTCTCGGTAAGAATGTTGCCTAAGAAGCCGCGCCCGAAGTAAAACAGCAATCCAATAACAATGCTCAGGTTAATCAGGTTGGTTTCTAAAATATCGAAATTTAAACCGAAACCACCTTCTCGGCTAGCTTCTGTTGCTAGCAATAAAACAGTCCCCATGATACTCTTCCATAATTGCGCGTGCGGGTCGGGCGAACTGATTTTAAATCTGAGAATTTACTTCAAATTTAAAACTGTTCGATCGAGCTATTTGACGAGTTCTGCGCCTAATAGCTTTTCCAAAATTTGTCGGCTCAGGGCATCTACTTCTTGTTCGAGCGATCGCATTGCTTCTTGCTTTTGCTGCTCTATTTCTTTGCCTGCTGTTTCTCGCGCAACTTGAGCTTCTTTTTGAGCTTCAGCTACCTTTGACGCCGCAATTTTTTGAGCATCTGCTTGAGCGGCACCAATTACTGATTGAGCCTGTTTGCGAGTTTCTCCCAGTTTTTGTTCGTATTCCTGCGCTAATTTCTGAGCTTTTACCAATCGTTCTTGAG
The DNA here is from genome assembly GCA_012034575.1 of Richelia sp. CSU_2_1. Taxonomy (GTDB): domain Bacteria; phylum Cyanobacteriota; class Cyanobacteriia; order Cyanobacteriales; family Microcoleaceae; genus Microcoleus. Next base: position 10,386 of record JAAUPF010000026.1, read on the forward strand.
CTGACAGTTGAGTGGTGCGGATGTACTCATCTCGATCGTCGAGCGTCTTGGTTAGGGGCTTATAGAAAACCGCATTCAGGACTACCATCAAAACCAGGAACTGCAGTGCCATAAAGGGCAAAGTTGCATCAAAATCAAACACTTTTAGTTCCTCCTTTGTGTTGGGGGCGGAAAGAAATCCGCCCCGATTTGCAGTCCTTCAGAATTACGCGAAGGGATTAGCAAACAACAGCACCAAAGCAATAACCAGACCGTAGATGGTCAGGGATTCCATGAATGCTAAGCTCAGCAGGAGAGTACCGCGAATTTTGCCTTCTGCTTCCGGCTGGCGGGCAATACCTTCTACTGCTTGACCTGAAGCATTACCTTGACCGATACCAGGTCCGATCGCGCCCAAACCAATAGCTAAACCAGCGGCGATTACAGAAGCAGCAGCAATTGTCGGATTCATGATAAATTTCCTTAACCTTAGTGTACAGAATGAGGGACAGATTTTGGGTAATCGGTCATCAGTCATTATTCATCAGACTGAGACTTTTTAGACTGAGACTTTTTGCTATCAGCTTTTACCCAATTCGAGAGTATTAATCGTGATGTTCGTCGCCGCCGTGTCCTTCCAATGCTTCGTGAATGTAAGCTCCTGCCAAAGTGGCAAATACCAAAGCTTGAATCGCACTGGTAAACAGACCCAACATCATTACGGGCAGAGGTACGAACAGGGGAACTAATAGCACTAGCACGGCTACCACTAATTCATCCGCTAAAATGTTACCAAATAAACGGAAGCTTAGTGACAGAGGCTTGGTGAAATCTTCCAAAATTGCGATCGGCAACAAAACTGGTGTCGGTTCGATGTACTTGGTAAAGTAACCCAAACCCCGCTTGCTGAAACCTGCATAAAAATATGCCAGAGAAGTCAGCAAAGCCAGCGCTACCGTCGTGTTGATGTCGTTAGTCGGTGCTGCTAGTTCGCCTTCTGGCAACTTAATTAGTTTCCAAGGAACTAATGCCCCCGACCAATTCGATACAAAAATAAACAGGAACAATGTGCCAATAAAAGGCAGCCAGGGACGGTACTCTTTCTCGCCGAGTTGATTTCTAGCCAAGTCTCGCACGAATTCTAAGGCGTACTCCATGAAATTTTGCATTCCGCGCGGAATTCTCTGCATATTGCGAGTTGCCGCTAAAGAAGCTATCAGGAGGAGAGCAATCACTATCCAGGAGGTAATGAATACCTGTCCGTGAACTTTCAGATTGCCGATGTGCCAGTAGAAATGCTTGCCAACTTCCAACTCAGCGAGGGGAAAAGCACTAAAGGCATTTAAGACATTTAGCATTTCCATTCACAAGAATTTCAGACAGTGGAGGTTTCACCGACTTCCGGACCCGTTTGCAGGGCCTGGATCGAATAGGCTTTGCAGCATATAAAAAACGATCGCGCCTTTATATGTCAGAAATCCCAAAAATATGGGCAAAATCTGTAGCTGATTCCATTGAGTTGCTACTACAATCAACCCAATAAATACAGCAAACCGAGTTTTACTCAGACTCATCTTTTGCGGGCCGAGGCGCTCAACGTCTTTGGCCAACATTCTCAAGTAAACCACACCTGCGATCGCCCCAAGTAAGTAATTTAGGGCAATGTTGAGGGTGTAAAAAATCCACACCGAGATAAAAATTATTCCCGCAAACGCGAGCGCGATTACAAACAACTGTTGTTGAAGTTTGTAGAAATCTTGCATGGCGGTGGACTCCGGTTCGGACGAACCTGTCTGAGAGATGTCCCCCGTTTCAGTGGTGGATTCGCTAGATCGATCTGACAAGGTTACTTGACTTTCAAAGCAGCCGGTGTTAGTTGACTCCCACTACAATTAATTCGGTTGAAACCGCCTTGTAGCGATAAGTGTGACGAGCGTTACAGTTCGTCCACTTCGATCGAATGATACCACGGGCGGGTAACATAACTTAAAAAAAATGAATTTTTTTGTTGGTTTCTGAGAACGCTCTGTCTGATGTACTCTGTACGGGCTTACCCGCCACATTTTTTCCCAGCCTGAAGCTATAAGGCTTTGATGCAAGTAGGGGGTGATTTGATAAATATTTGTAATGTTAGACCGCTTGCCCGTCCAGCAAACTTAACTGTAGCATTTTTGAGGCGATCGCTCCGATAGATCGGATGCTAATATTTCAGTAATGAGGGTCGATCGCTGCGGTTGAAATTACTCGCAGTTGGTGGGGGTATCGCGGTATCGGCTCTTCTCCAGCCAGATGGAAGTAGGTGTGTCGATCGAACTCATATTCCTGGGCGGTATTTTGAAATGATTCAATTTGTTCGTTTGTCGGGCAAAAGTTACTGCCGTCATTCTAGCAAACGATCGCGCCTTCAGAAGAGCTAAAATTTGCGATATATCTAGGATACCCAGCAATGACGATCGCAGACAGTTTTACAAGTTATGAATTTTCAAATTCGTCGGTCACAGCCTGAAGAATTAGAGCAAATTATAGAACTACAAAGCCACTCACTTAGAGAGTTGTTACCGAGTTATGATTCAATTCAAATTGAGTCTTTGGTTCGCAGTCAAGCATCAGCAAGACTTACTAGAGATGAGATAATATTTGTAGTAGAAAACGAAGGGAAAATCGTTGGATTTGTAACTTTATTAGATCAAATATCTCAAATTGGTGGGGTGTTCGTTCATCCAAATCTAATGCGTCAGGGTCTGGGTACGCGACTGCTGAAAACGGTTGAGAACATAGCGATAGACAGAGAGCATGAAGTTATTCATGTATTGTCCTCACTGGCAACAGTAAAGTTCTATGAGGCCAACGGCTACCGATTTATTCGCCAATCTGGTTTTTATTCAGAATTAAAAATTTGGATACCCTGTGTAATTTTAAATAAACAACTAATTAGAGTTTCGATAGCTAAACAAGTATACCGATATCTGGCCTTTTTGGTTGTGAAATTACCAATTTTGCCACCTATTTTGTTTTTAGCTGCGCTTTATTTTGTAGTGGATATCTGGCCTATTATTATCGATTTTATGATGAGTTTGTTGAGATAAATATTTAGAAAAGTCGCTCTAGATGTAATCGTAGTTGACATTTTTGAACTCCTTGCCTGCTTTTTCTGAGTTTATCAAAAGTCTGAGGACTTCAGTCCTAACTACGAACTTTTTGCCTGAGATTATTCAAAATTTTGCACCTCTTGAGTCGGCGACCGACGACTTTCGCTATGAGACAGGGGTTTGCAACCCCTGTCGGACTATCGGGCTACTGAATAACTTTTAAAAATCCCCATTCAATGTGGTAAAGTTAGCTGGGCTTAAAGCAGCAGGTTGAATTCCGGTAACGACTCCTAAAATTTGTCCCGTAGCAACAATCCGAATAGCTGTATTGCCACCCGAAGCATCTAAAGCAATTCCTGCAAAAGTCAGTCCGTTGGTAAGGCCGATCGCATCTTGACCCGCAGTGAAATCGGTAATAACATCAGCTTCAGATACACTGGAGGCGGCTGCATTCACGCGCAATACAAACAAATCGTTTCCAGCTTCACCTGTCAGAATATCCCTACCCAAGTCACCTACCAATTGGTCGTTACCTGCTCCTCCAATCAGCACGTCGTTGTTTTGTCCGCCCCGCAAGATATCATCGCCCGAACCGCCAGAAAGCGTATCATTTCCACGGTTTCCAGAGATAATATCATTGCCGGCATTGCCATCAATTCGATCGCTATCGCGGCCGCCCCAGAGCGTATCGTTGCCATCGCCTCCTAGTATATTATCGTCGCCGGCATTGCCATTTATTCGATCGGCCGATGGCGACCCTTGGATAAAATCGTTGCCATCTAAACCTTGAACCAAGAGATTGCCGACTCGCGCTGGATCGATGGTAAAGTTATCGGCATCGGTGGAAAGGTTAAAGAAGAAACCATTGGGACTGGAGGGTGGACTAACAGGTGGAGGAGAAATAGTTCCAGGTGTGAAACCGTATTGAAGGTGATCTACTTCCCAATTATTTTTACCGGGCATGGACAATCGAATTGATGAGATACCGCTGGGATTGACGACTCCAAAAAATCTATCTTCTGAAGTTGTACGCGAAATACTCTCATCACCCAGCGAAACAGGGCCGATAATCCCCAGAGATTCTCCCGATGGTCCAAACGCCTCAAATAACGTGTTATTTACCAGGTCGCCAGACCGGGGTGTTCCCCCACCATTCCTGCCAATATCCGTCCAGACAATTCCAGCATGGGTTGGCAATTGACCGCCAAGTGCATTAGCGGAAAAGTCGAAGGTAAAGCTGCTAATCCTGAAATTCGAGAATAAGCTGCTGGTGTTTCCTGTAGCCCGACCGTCAATAACACCGTCATCACCGTCTACTGAGTCGCTGAAGGTTGTTGCAATATTTGTTGTGGCAAATTCGCGAACAGTAACACCCGGTGTATTTAAAGCCCCGTCTTCAAAGTCTTCTAAATGAAAGTAAGTGAACCTAACTGGGCTAAATGGGCTGATAGCAGTTCCCGCCGATGGATTGTTGAAAGCTGAGTAGGGAAGTGGACCGAAAACTGAGGATTGTTAGACATGAACTGTGTTACTAAAATTGGCGTGACAAAGATGGCCCTTGCCAAAAAAGATTTGGCAAACAAGACCATCGCGAAGGTCAACTTTTTCTAAGCTATACCAATTTCATAAAGATGCTGAAGTTCTGCTACAAAATTGATACCAATCCACGATCTGAGAAAACTTGTGTTATGTAGCGATCGCCAGTCTGTAAAACTTCACTGTAACATTGTTGGGGCGATCCACCCTATCCTACAGCAGGATTGACCTTATGCTTCGACGCTCAACCTTTCAGCAGTCAGCCATTCAACTACTCGATCGTACTCGCACTTATTGCGAAAGCAGACAATATGCTACGATCTAGCTACACTTAAAACTCACAGGTAAAATTATAAAACATCATGCAATTAGAAGATTACTTTGATTTTTTAACACCAGAAGATATCCGCATCAAAGGAACCCGCGTCGGTATCGAACACATTCTCTACGAATACATTTACCGCGATCGAACTCCAGAAGCCATAGCTCAAAAATTTCGGACAGTCACTATGGCTCAAGTTTATGCTACGATTTTGTACTATCTGGAAAATCAAAAAACTGTAGGTAAATATGTAGGAGATTGGTTAGAATATTGCCTGAAAGCTGAAGCTGAGTACGATCGCGCTCCATCTCCATTTGTCTTGAAAATGCGCCAGCTTAAGGAAGAAAAAAACAAATCGCAACAACTGGATCGAGTGCATTAATGATTGTCAAATACTTGTTGGACGAAAATATCGATCCTGAATATCGGGTGCAGCTTTTATATCATCAATCCGATCTTGTTGTATTGATAGTTGGTGATGAAGGTGTTCCGACTAAAGGAACGAAAGACCCAGAAATTTTATGTTGGTGCGAGGAGAATAACTTTATCCTCGTTACTAATAACCGACGTTCAATGCCAGTAACCCGGTTAGTCTAACAAACCGGGTTAAATCATCTACAAATAGATTAGTAAATGTAAGGTGCGCACTGCGCGCCCTACAAATAGAGTGCGTTCGTCCAGGATTGTTCAACCACTATTCAACAATGCGAAATTCTCGAACAGCGGGGAGAAAGTTTTTGTTTTCGTGGCTCGATCGACTCAATTTAATTAAAGCAAATCGCTGTAGCGGCTGCAAACTTGCCCACTGTTCCGCAGTAATTGTCACGCCCACCTCTTGCGCTTTTTCTGTAACAGAATCCGGTATGTTTGCCGCATCCATCCACGGCGGATTTTCGTCAACTGCTAAATCGGTTCCCGGTTTGCCAGTGCGATCGACTAATATTTGGTTTAAGCGCGATCGGTAAGCAGCAATTTCTAGATTTGTCGCGCAAGGTAATTCTACTAGACTTTGGCGTTCTTCCTGGTTAAAATGATTCCAATCCTGCAACTTTAATTTAATCCCGCAAGTGTCTAATTTCAGGCGCACTTGCATCGGAATGCAGCGCAGGGCTTCTACAAAATCAGCTTCAAATTCAAAGAACATAAAAGATAGTTTTGAGTTTTGAGTTTTGAGTTTTGAGTTGCAAGATAATTGATAGTTTTGAGTTGAGAGTTGAGAGTTGTTAATTGTCTTCGATCGACTGTTGAAAAACCTCGCTGGCAAATATCAAATGTTTATTAACCGCAGAGAGCGCAGAGGGCGCAGAGAGAGAAGAGAGGAAGAGTGAAAAGATTTTGATGCAGTGAATCAGTCTTAAGTAATTATTGCAAAATTGCAAAAAATCCGATCGCCCTTTATAATTAAATTATATTACAAAATCTTGACAATGAACGCTGTAGACTATCTTCGGATTAGTTTAATAGACCGCTGCAACTTCCGCTGTCTCTACTGTATGCCGGAAGGTAGCGAGTTGGACTACATATTGCAGCAGCAGTTGCTAACTCACTCGGAATTGTTAACTCTGCTGCGGGAAGTTTTTGTACCTGTGGGATTTACCAAGTTTCGGCTGACGGGAGGGGAACCGCTGTTGCGCCCCGGAGTGGTGGATTTGGTAAGGGCGATCGCATCGATGCCTGAAACGCGCGATTTGTCAATGACTACTAACGGCTTTTTACTGGCGGGAATGGCCGAAAATCTCTATGATGCTGGTTTGCGCCGGATTAATATTAGTTTGGATTCTTTGGAACCGGAAACTTTTGATAAGATAATTGGCAGTCGGGGTCGATCGCGCTGGACTCAAGTTTGGGAGGGAATTCAAGCAGCTTATCAAGTAGGTTTCGATCCGCTGAAATTGAATGTTGTGGTAATTCCGGGCGTCAATGACAGTGAAATATTGGATTTGGCAGCATTAACAATTAACCGAAATTGGCACGTGCGATTTATTGAATTTATGCCGATCGGGAATGGCGATTTATTTGGCGATAAAGGTTGGATTGCTTCGGAAGAATTGCGGCAGCAAATTCGCGATAAATACGGGTTAATTGAGTCGGGCGTGCGCGGAAACGGGCCGGCGGATGTGTTTCAAATTCCGGGTGCGAAGGGTACTTTAGGATTTATCAGTCAAATGTCGGAATGTTTTTGCGATCGCTGCAATCGAATGCGTTTGTCTGCTGATGGGTGGCTGCGGCCTTGCTTGCTGAATGAAACGGGTCAAATCGATTTGAAAGCGGCTTTGCGCGAGGGAGTTCCTACTAGGGAATTGCGCGATCGAGTGCGGGAAATTTTAGAGATTAAACCGGAGATTAATTTCAAACAGCGGGATTCAGGAACTAATGCAGGGAATTACAGTCGCACCATGTCTCAAATCGGTGGTTGAACTATCCGACAGCCAGCGTTAACTATCTTATTCAAGCAGTTGTTAAACGATTTTTAGCTTCAGATTCTAAAACTTCAGGAACGTACACGCAATGACCGACATAAATCGCATTGTAGCAAGTTTGAGCAATGTTCGGCTCCGGCAAATAAGAAGTCACTGAAGCAATACCCCAAGGTTGAGATGTGAGTGTATGTTCGCTGACGTTATATTGAGGCAAAAGGTATCCAGTTTCCGGCTTTTCCCCAATTAAGTTTTTCACGACGTGCAACAGAATTCCTTCGGCTACAAATAGCTGTAAATTCGGATCTCTATCTTGATAAAATTTGACTCTAAACCAAGTCGAACGATCCGTAGATGTAGTTTGCTGTTTGTCAAGAGTGCAGTGAACTAAATAGACAATATCTTCAGGATTTTCCGGGTTTTTATACATATCGATTCCCGCGATATACCACAATCTTTGACTGCCTAAAGAAATGCGATCGCCTATCTCTGGAACGTGAGTGAGATACTCGATTTTTTCATTTTCATCGTTTTGGTAATCGGTACTAGCGATCGCTTCAAAAAAAACTAGATAACTCATTACTAAAAACTCCTAATCTACATCTTGATATGGTTTGAAACGTTGAGCGTGGGGGTCGGCATCTAGTCCGTCAAAAATACAAACAACTTTTAAAATCGGATCGCTTGTTTTCGGAGTAGCAACAAGTTTTAACTTTAAACCCTCTTTTTTAAATCTTGCCTCCATTTGCAAACAGGCTTCTTCACTCGTAGCACAATGCCATTCCCTTGTTTCCTTAAGTGGATTCCAACTCATATCCTAACACTTGACTTTTTTCACAACAACAAACTTTATACCATGTTGAGGTGCGAATCGAAAAATCAGCTTTATTAAATGGGCGATCGCTCGTTTTAGTAGGGGGTGCGCAGTGCGCACCTTACCGCTATTACTTTAGTAGGGTGCGCACCTTGCTACTATTACTCATCTAGCGGCAAGGTGGCAGTAGCGACTCTAACTGAATTAACAAATCTGGAAGCACTGTTTTAATGATATTCCAAAGTGTTTCAGGCTGCACGCGATCGTACCTGCGATCGATAAGATTCCGCAAATTAACAATTATTGCTAGATATTTTAGAAAAGTTTGTAGTGAGGACTTCAGTCCTCTCTCTGGCTTTGAGATAATAAAGACTAAAGTCTTTACTACAAACCAGATTGAGATTTGTCCGGTGCATCAGCGGGTAGATTGTAGATGGTTGGCGGAAATTATGTGACTAAAACTCCCCTGCAAAAACTTGCCCGGCTGTCAAATTCAACAGAGGGAAAGTCGGCGATTGCATCGCTTGCGTTCCTTGAAAAATCCCAACTTCAACATACTGACCCGATTCTAGTCGGAATACTGCTATTAACTGTTCTTGAGGGTCAACAATCCAATATTCGGGGATGCCTCGCGCTGCATATTGAGCTCGTTTGCGAATGTAATCCCGTTCTCTACCAACTCTACCGGGACTGACGACCTCGACAACCAACTGAGGAGGCGGCATATCGAGAGTTATGGTTAATCTGGAGGCTGTCAGCAAGATGTGTTCGGGTTGCAAAATCACCAAATCGGGGTAGCGATTAGCTGCATCGTCACCGTGCAAGATAGGAACTTGAAGTTCGCAACTATGTATTCTGATGAGCCTTGGAGTGAGGAACCCGCCATTAGCCAGAATCAATAGCAGATAGTAAGCGATAAAATTATTGGGTTCGGATTCGGGCGGCAATGTTACTAACTCTCCGTCAATTAATTCGTAGCGGTTGTCGGTGTTGTCCTCGTAGGCGAGGTACTCTTCAAAGGTGAGTTTTTGTTTGCGGGCTTGTACCATTTTTTACCTTCCAGGATTGCTATTTTTGGCGGAAATTATGTGACTAAAACTCCCCTGCAAAAACTTGCCCTGCCGTCAAATTCAACAGAGGGAAAGTCGGCGATTGCATCGCTTGCGTCCCTTGAAAAATCCCAACTTCAACATACTGACCCGATTCTAGTCGGAATATTGCTATTAACTGCTCTTGAGGGTCAACAATCCAATATTCGGGGATACCCCGCGCTGCATATTGAGCTCGTTTGCGTTCGTAATCTCTTTCTCTACCAATTCTACCGGGACTAACTACCTCGACAACCAACCGAGGCGGCGGCATATCGAGAGTAACAGTTAGTCTGGAAGCTGTTAGTAAGATATGTTCGGGTTGCAAAACTACCAAGTCGGGGTAGCGGTTAGCTGCATCGCCATCGCGCAAAATAGGAACCTGAATTTCGCACACGTGTGTTCTGATGAGCATTAGTGGGATTAACCCGCTACTAGCCAGGGTGAATAGTAGATAGTTAGCGATGAAATTGTTGGGTCCGGATTCGGGCGGCAATGTTACTAATTCTCCGTCAATTAATTCGTAGCGGTTGTCGGTATCGTCCTCATAGGTGAGGTACTCTTCAAAAGTAAGTTTTTGTTTGCGGGCTTGTACCATTTTTTACCTTCCAGGATTACTATTTTTGGCGGAAATTATGTGATTAAAACTCCCCTGCAAAAACTTGCACCGCCGTCAAATTCAACTGAGGGAAAGTCGGCGATTGTATCGCTTGCGTTCCTTGAAAAATCCCAACTTCAACATACTGACCAGATTCTAGTTGGAATATTACTATTAACTGCTCTTGAGGGTCAACAATCCAATACTCAGAGATGCCGCGCGCTGCATATTGAGCTCGTTTGCGAATGTAGTCCCGTTCCCGACCAACTCTACCGGGACTGACAACCTCAACAATCAACTGAGGAGGTGGCATATCTAAGGTAATAGTTAGCCTAGTTGCTGTCAGCAAGATGTGTTCGGGTTGCACAATTACCAAATCGGGGTAGCGATTAGCTGCATCGTCACCGTGTAAGATAGGGACTTGAATTTCGCACATATGAGACTTGATACACCGCCAAGGTATGCCAGCATTGACCAGAACTAAAAATAGATAGCTGACAATGGCGATATTCGGTTCAGATTCAGGCGGCAATGTTACTAATTCTCCGTCAATTAATTCGTAACGGTTGTCGGTGTTGTCCTCATAGGTGAGGTACTCTTCAAAGGTGAGTTTTTGTGTGCGGGCTTGTACCATTTTTTACCTTCCAGGATTGCGATATTTATCGAGGCAATTCCTCTGCCCGAGGAAGTGGCAGCATTAAATTTGTCTGGTACGTCAGTTGGTAGATTGTCAATTTTTTCTGAAATTCCGCTTGCTGACGCACCATACTATTTTAGCTCGGTGTTAGCAAAATTAGCTGTTTTGACAAGATCGATCGCACTTCATCCAACCCAATCTTCACATCCCCTAAAATCTCTTCAATTGTCTTCCCACCTTGTAGGGGCGGTGCCCCCGTGCCCGCCCCGGCTGGTGCGTGCGCGCAAGCTTGCAAAAACTCAAATTCTGCCTGAGATAAATTGACTAATTGATAGTCGCGATCGAACACTTGTTGACTCGGCCAACCGTGAATGCAAATACTCAATTCAGGAATTGCATTCAAAAGTGCATTATCGTCAGACCAATCAACTTTAACTAGCGGCTTTTTCCCCAAGAAAAATTCGTAATGGCTGATTTCCGTATCCAACAATTCAATTAAGCGATAAAGCTCTCGTTCTGTCAAATTCTGCGCTCTTTCTATCAGTTCCGGCGCGTTACCCAACAGCCTTTCTAACTGCCAGTATCCCGGATTGGAAAAACCGATAAATTCTAATCCCGAAGCATCGATTAACTCGAACAAAGTTTCGATATTGTAGTCAATTTCCTGCGGGTGAACGTACATATCGGCAAAACATTCATCCCGCTGATTTTCTCCCGCCCAACGCTGTTTTTCGTACTTGACAAGGCGGTTGTTTTCTGGTAAAGAAGCAAAGATTTCACGACCGACTTTGACGCCATCGGCATAGTCGCCTTTTTTGTTGCCTTGGAGAAGCCCGATCGCCCTTTGCATCAGTTCGATTTCCCAGCGCCCCAACTCGGCATAGACAAACACGTGCATCAAGCCGCCGGGAGCCAGTTTTGCTGCCAGTGCTTGAATGCCGCGCATCGGATCGGGCAAGTGGTGGAGCACGCCCACGCAGTTAATCAAATCGAACTCGCCCTCCAACTCGGCAACATCGTACAAGCTGAGGTGGCGAAAATCCGCCTCGCGCGCGCCCGAACGCCTGCACCGTTCTTGTGCTACCTTCAAAGCACCGGAACTCAGGTCGATCGCCGTTACAGAGGCTTCTGGGTTGAGGTGGATCAAATAATCGGTACTCGAACCAGTGCCGCAGCCGGCATCTAAAATGCGGATATCGAGTTTGGGCGGCTTTTGCCCGGTGCAAAAACTGTAAGCGTCAGGCCAACTCCAGCGCCAGTTGTAGCCTGGGGGCGGTTCGTCCGACAGGGGATCGGGCGGGAAAGGAAAAGTATCGTAAAGCCGCCGCACGGCGGCGCTAATATCAGGCGTTGTTTCCATAAAATAAGGGCGATCGGTAACGGGTGTTGGGGTGTTGGCGACGGGCGATCGGTCGCAAAGTAAATCTTACAGCCTTGCCATTCCCCTGCTATTTCCCGCCTCTGTAATAAAACTTATCATTATTTCTCATTTACGCACTCTGAAATCTATACAATAAGTCTCGGCAGGGTTTTAACAAAATTAAGGTGATGAACCCAAAACATTTTAATCTGAGAAAGTAAGTAGGCTAAAACCTCAAGCCACGACAAGGCAAATAGCAAAATGCAAAATGCCTGACAGCAATGCGTGCAGCTTGCCCGATCGGCAATTGGGAAAGTCCTTGGGACAAAAAATCTCCCTTCTCCATGAACCCCTCCCGCGTAGGGAGAAAAGGAAAGCTGCACGGATGCTTGTTTAGACCTGTTAGCCGCGAGGCTTGCCAAGGTTAGTCTGGGAAAGGCTGAAATGATTTACATAGGAAGCGATGGAGTCTGTTCAACAACCCCGCCCTAAAAGAGACGGGGATTGACCGAACCAATTCGGGCAACGCAAGAGTTGAATACCGCATCGAGATACAGTTTGGTACGCACGCTCCGGATGCTTCTAAGCGTCCGGGCTATCTGTAAACCCGATTGGTTCGGGCGCAGCGCAGCGAAGGGGTTGGGTAAAGCCAAGACATCTTAACTGTGTTGCGGTTCGAGACTAAAACGAGTTTGCTGGATCTTGGCCCGATCGGCACTTAAAATCCAGCACCCTGCAAGGGGAAATGTAAAGCCGTCTTAACAGGACGGGGTTTCACACCGATTTTTCTGATGACTGTTAAAGCAAGTGGTGGAAGCTCAGTTGCGCGTCCGCAACTATATCAAACTGTACCAGTCGCAACGATTTCGCAAGCTGAACAGCAAGACCGCTTCTTGCAGCGCGGCGAACTCAGCGAACTGGCAACCTATTTCAGCTCCGGTGCAAAACGGATCGCGATCTCTGAGACGCTGACCAAAAACTCGGAACTCATAGTATCCCGCGCCGCTAACCGGATTTTTGTCGGCGGTTCGCCTCTGGCATTTTTGGAAAGGCCGCAAGAACAAGTCATGGTGGCTGCTGGCGCTGCTCGCGGCGGTTCGGCGAGTGTCTCCGAAGGCATGAAACTGGGAACTGTCACCTACGTTGAAGGCCGCGCTGGCGGTAGCAGCATCGGTGGTGGCGGCTTTTTGGGCTTGGGAAATCTGTTTTCGACCAACGGCGGCGGTGGCGGCCCGATTCCGGCGGGATTCCAGCCGATTAACGTCTCGCGTTACGGCCCCGGCAACATGACCAAATCGCTGCGCGATTTGAGCTGGTTTTTGCGCTACATCACCTACGCGATCGTTGCTGGAGATCCGAATATTATTTCGGTGAACGTGCGCGGATTGCGGGAAATTATTGAAAATGCTTGCTCGTCGGCGGCGACAATTGTGGCAATGCAGGAAATGAAGTCGGCTTCCTTGGGCTATTTCAAACAAGATGCCGATGCTGCCGCGATCGTCGGACAGTATTTCGACGTGGCGATTACAGAATTTAAAGCTCCGACGCCTTCGGACAAGGTGCGCCAGCGCGAAAGCAACGACCAGCAAGGATTGCAACTGCCTCAAATCTACTTCAATGCTGCGGAGAGACGATCGAAATTCGTCATGAAAACTGGCTTGTCTTCCGGTGAAAAGCAAGAAATTGTCAAAGCAGCTTACCGCCAAGTTTTTGAGCGCGACATTACCCGCGCCTACAGCCAGAGCATTTCTGACCTCGAATCGAAGGTCAAAAACGGCGAAATCTCGATGAAAGAGTTTATCCGCCGACTCGGCAAATCTCCTTTGTACCGCCAGCAATTCTACGAGCCGTTTGTCAACAGCCGTGCTGTAGAATTGGCAGCCCGCCACTTCCTGGGCCGGGGCCTGAGCTCGCGTGAAGAATTCAGCAAGTATTTCGCGATCGTCACTAAAGGCGGTTTGTCTGCTTTGGTAGATGCAATGGTTTATTCCCAGGAATATTCCGACTACTTCGGTGAAGAAACCGTCCCTTACCTGCGCGGTTTGGGCCAAGAAGCTCAAGAATGCCGCAACTGGGGCCCGCAAATTGATTTGTTCAATTACAGCGCTCCGTTCCGCAAGGTGCCTCAGTTCATCACTTTGTTCGCGGGTTACAATCAACCGCTGCCAGACCAGCACGTTTACGGTATCGGTAACGATCCTCTGGAAATTCAGTTCGGTGCGATTTTCCCGAAAGAAACTCGCAATCCCAAGAACCGTCCGGCTCCTTTCGGCAAGGACACCCGCCGCATCCTGATCCATCAAGGTGCTGGCATCGACAACCAACTGAGCAATCCTAGCGCTCGGGGCAAGGCTCCCGGCTCCTTGGGTCCGAAGGTGTTCAAATTAGACCAACTTCCCGGCGGCTACACATCTCCGAAAAAATCAACTCGCGGTGCAACAAGCAGCTACAGCAGCTCTTCCAGTGTCAAATTTAGCGAAAGTTCCACCCAAGCGGTGATTCGGGCAGCTTACCTGCAAGTTTTCGGCCGCGATGTATTTGACGGCCAGCGCCAAAAGGTGGCAGAAATTAAGCTCGAAAACGGCGACATTACGATGCGCGAGTTTATCCGGATGCTGGCGAAGTCGGATGTGTTCCGCAATATGTATTGGAGCAAGCTGTACGTTTGTAAGGCGATCGAATACATTCACCGCCGCCTCCTGGGACGCCCTACCTACGGCCGCCAGGAAATGAATGCTTTCTTTGACCTTTGTTCCAAAAAGGGTTTCTACGCGCTGGTCGATAAAATTATCGACAGCGTGGAATACAACGAAGCTTTCGGGGAAGATACCGTTCCTTACGAGCGCTATCTGACTCCGGCTGGTTTGTCGATGCGGACGATGCGCAGCAGTTCTGTTGCTGAACCGAGTGTTGCGGCTGATGAAACTCCTCGATTTATCGAATTGGGTACTGCGGGCGATCGGGGCGATATTGAGTTGCAAAATCGCATCGCTCAAGGTGTTAGCAAGCGTCGCGAACAAACGAAGGTATTCAAGCTGACGAATACTTCGGATAAGGTCGCTTTGAAAACTTTAATTCAAGCTGCTTACCGTCAAATTTTCGAGCGCGATCTCAATCCTTATGTTGTGAAGAATGAATTCACTGCATTGGAAAGCAAACTCGGTAACAATGAAATCAATCTCAAGGAGTTCATTGAAGCTTTGGGTTGTTCTCCGCTGTACGTGAAACAGTTCTACGCGCCGTATCCGAATACGAAGGTGATTGAGTTGGGAACTAAGCACTTCTTGGGCCGAGCTCCCCGCAATCAAGCAGAGATTCGGACTTACAACCAAATCTTGGCAACTAACGGGATTAAAGGCTTTATCAACGCGATGTTAAATAGCGTTGAATATGCTGAGGCTTTTGGTGAGGATACTGTTCCTTACCGCCGCTTCCCGACTCTGCCTGCTGCTAATTTCCCGAATACGGAAAGGCTGTACAATCAATTGACTAAGCAGAATGACGATTTAGTGGTTCCGAGTTTTGAACCTGTGGCCGCGATCGATCGCAGTTAACCACTTGCTAGAAAATTGAGTTTGTAGGTTGACAAAAATCCCTCGCTATGGTGATGCTGTAGCGGGGGATTTTTGCAACCGCAGATATTAGCGGATTAACGCGGATGAACGCAGATGGGATGGGTAGAAGTTTGCAACCGCAGATATTAGCAGATTAACGCGGATGAACGCAGATGGGCTGAAGTAGGGATAAGATGGACGATCGACCATTGAGCTCGAAGTTATCATGAAATTTAGATCGATCGCCTTAACAATCATTTGCACTTTACCGTTTTTTTTATTGTTTGCAGCAAGGGCAGACCGACCGAATCAACCTTGTCGGGCTTCTGTCGATACTAGCAAAGGAACTGATGATGAAGTAAATAACTGTCCGATAACTGTGGGGCGGTTTTCGATTCGCGGAACTTTTTCTAATCCGAATTGGCGGGCTTCTTTTTGGGCTTGGGAACCGGCTTATTACATTCTTTATGTGGAAAACAAGAAAGTTGGTAGCAAGATTAATCTTACAGGTTTCAATGTCGCGGGTACGACTAGCAGACCGCAATATCGATTTGTAGATGGCGATCGCAAACAAACTTATGTTATCAGTTTCCGATATGCAGAACCGAATGCCATCCGATTAGAAATTTATCAAAACAATCGGGCGATCGTCAATGAATTGCTCGCCCGCGAATCGGATAAACGCATCGGAGGACCTTGATGAAAGTTCGATCGCGCGCGATATTTTTGATATATAGCGAGTCTGAATGATAGTCCTGGACGCACGGGTGTTGAGAAACTGGCTTTCTTTGCGCAAGCTCTACAAATGTTACATTTCTTGAAGAATTAACGACTTACTTATTCGATCGCAGTAAAACAGAAACAGACTTACGAACCGCACTCCGACATCCCGATCGACTGACAAACTCATTACAGGCAACTCAATCATGGATATCGACATTCGTTACAAACCTTCTTTTGCCACAATTTTTATTACTCTCGAACCGGGAGAAAGCATCATTGCGGAATCGGGGGCGATGGTGGGAATGGATGGAAAACTCACCATGAAAACAGAATTTAATGGAGGTTTCTTCTCGGGAATACTGAAAAAGT
This sequence comes from Richelia sp. CSU_2_1, assembly GCA_012034575.1. Classification (GTDB taxonomy): domain Bacteria; phylum Cyanobacteriota; class Cyanobacteriia; order Cyanobacteriales; family Microcoleaceae; genus Microcoleus. Next base: position 26,872 of record JAAUPF010000026.1, read on the forward strand.
TTTTTGGTGGCGAATCGCTGTTTGTTAATCAATTTATCAATAAAACCAAGCAGTCTCTCCAAGTAGTTCTTTCTCAACCGACGATCGGAGATATTGCTGAAGTTCAAGTTCAAGAAAATAATCTGTGCTTTCAACCCGGTGCTTATATTGCGAGTACCCCCGGTGTTAAATTAGGCGTGCGGTGGGCGGGATTTGCCAGTTGGTTTTCGGGAGAAGGTTTATTTAAGTTACAAGCTAGCGGCAAGGGAACGGTGTTTTTTGGCGCTTATGGTGGTTTGACTCGCAAGCAAATTAATGGCGATTTTATTGTCGATACAGGTCATTTAGTAGCTTACGAATCGGGATTAAAAATGTCGGTAAAAATGGCAGGTGGTTTGTTGGGTTCGATAACTTCGGGCGAAGGGTTTGTGAATAAAGTGACGGGTAAGGGAACGATTTACTTGCAATCTAGAAGTATCGATGGTTTAGTGCGGTTTTTATCGAGTAAACTTTATTGAGGTGCGAGTTCTTAATAATTGATAGTTGACAATTGACAACGCTGGACTATCAATTCTCAATGCTCCACTATCAACGATCGACTATCAACGATCGACTATTAACTTATACTTGCCCCAATCCGATCTCAACTTGCAACCGCAGATGCAAAGCGGATAAACGCAGATAAACGCAGATAAATTTTCTCAACTGTCAACTATCAACTGTCAATTGTTTATATGGAAATTGAACTTTTACAACAGCCCGACAGCACGATCGCCCGCGTTACCCTTAATGCAGGGGAAGAAATCGTTGCCGAAGCAGGTGCGATGGTGGCGATGAGTGGCAATTTGCAAGCAAATACGACTTTGCGACAAGGCAAAGGTGGCGGTATTTTCGGCGGACTCAAACGAATGGTTGCTGGAGAGTCATTATTTCTCAGCGTATTTCGATCGCCAACACCGGAAAATACATTGTTTTTAGCACCTAAAATGTTAGGCGATGTGTTGCACTATCAAGTAGGAAAAAAAGGCTTAGTCGTACAAGCGGGTTCCTATTTAGCCAGCGCGCCGGATGTGGATATTGACTTGGGTTTTCAAGGCTTTAAATCGCTGTTTTCGGGAGAAAGTATTTTCTGGTTGGATATCAGCGGTCGTGGAGACTTATTATTGAGTTCCTTCGGCGCAATTTACGAAGTTCCTGTTAAAGGAGAATACATTGTTGATACGGGGCATATTGTCGCTTTTGAGAAAACTTTAACTTTTGAAATTACCAAACCTCCAGGTAGTAGTTGGTTGAGTGCATTTCTCGGTGGAGAAGGTTTAGTTTGTCGCTTTAAAGGCAACGGTCGCCTCTTTTGTCAAACCCACAATGCCCGATCGTTCGGTCAAACCGTCGGCAGTCGTTTACCTCCAAGATAATAGGAATTGGAGAAGGGAAGAGAGAGAGGGAGAGGGAGTTTTGAGTTTTGAGTTTTGAGTTTTGAGTTTTGAGTTACCAGTTATGAATTAAGAACTGTTAATACTCAAAACATACTTGCCCCAATCCGCTGAATTCCCAACTGTCAACTGTCAACTGTCAACTATCAACTGTCAACTATCAACTTTATATGCCTAACAATATCCAATATACGATCGAGCATTCTCCATCCTATGCCCAGCTAGAACTCAAAATACCTGCCAACAAAACAGTGTTAGTAGAAGCTTCGGGTATGGCAGCGATGGACAGTCACATTACCCTGAAATCAAAAGTTAAAGGCGGCTTAATGAAAGGCCTCAAGCGAATGCTAGCAGGTGAGTCCTTGTTTATTACCGAATTTACTGCGCCCGATCGTCCTGGGACGCTGTACGTTTCCCCTGGAGCTCCCGGCGATATTCAACACTATCACCTCGATGGCAATTCCTTGATGCTGCAATCTTCTGCTTTCGTGGCATCGAGTTCGACTGTAGAAATCGATAGCAAATTTCAGGGATTTAAAGGCTTTTTTAGCGGCGAATCTTTGTTTCTTTTGAAAGCAACTGGGCGCGGCGATATCTGGTTTAGTTCTTACGGCGCGATCGTAGAAATTCCAGTCAATGGAAGTTATATCGTGGATACCGGTTATATCGTCGCTTTTGAGGATACTTTAAAGTACCAAGTGGAAGTCATGGGCGGGCTATCTTGGAAAAACTTGAAAACGGGAATTTTAGGCGGAGAAGGTTTTGTTTGCCGTTTCAGTGGAGAGGGGAAATTGTGGATACAATCTCGCAATTTGTTTCCCCTCATTAATTTTTTAAATCCTTTCCGACCGGTAAAAAGTTAATATTTAACTGCCAACGCTCGATTATTCGATCGCATCTGGTGCATCGATCGCGCAGTCCCAGGGTTAAGCATTTGGCTATCAAACATGAAATTTATTTCAGATCTTATCGCCCGTTGGCGAATCCTACCCGAAGGGCTTATGCTTCACCCCTACTGGTATATACAATGATGTTAGGAATAGGGTATAAATTGTCAACTGTCAACTGTCCTTTCGTCAACTTGCAACCGCAGATGCAAGGCGGATAAACGCAGATCAACGCAGATAAATTTCATCAACTGTCAACTGTCAACTCTTCTTATGACCGATCGAAATCCACCGACAAGTAATAAACAACTGCTAATTATATTAGGAATATTTTTAGCATTAGGATGTTTGTTGCTGTGGGGAACCTTAAAACTTGTAGATGGACTGATTTTATTAATTCCCCCCAGCGTCGAACAACAGTTGGGGGCGTTAGTTGTTCCCGCCTACGAACGCCTTGCGGCACATTCTCCCGCACAAGATACTCTCGATCGACTTCTCGAGAGACTCGAAACTAAACTGCCCAAAGAACAGAAGATCGATCGCAATTATCGCTTGCTTTACATTCCAGATGATACTGCAAACGCGCTAGCCTTACCCGGAGATACTATTATTGTTTATCGGGGTTTAATACAGCAATTAGAATCAGAAAATGAATTGATGATGATTTTAGGTCACGAGTTGGGTCATTTTGCCAATCGCGACCATTTGCGGGCGATCGGACGGGGCTTGGCGTTACAATTGGTTGTCGCGGTGTTTGTCGGAGATACGGGCGGGTTCGCAAATATTGCTGCCGCTATTGCATCGGATTTAAGCAAAGCCCAATTTTCTCGAAATCAAGAATCTCAAGCTGATGAATTTGGCTTGAAACTCCTCGTTTCTCATTACGGACACGCCGCCGGCGCAACAGATTTTTTCCAGCGATTGGCGCGAGAAAATAACTTAGATATTGCTTTACTTGCGACTCACCCCGCCCCTGGCGATCGCACTGTAACCTTAAAACAAACGATCGCGCAACGCCGCTATCCGATTCGCGATTTATCTCCTTTACCCGCAACACTCAAGGCGATCGATAAATCGCTTCTACTGAAATAGGAAACTATCGATCGAAATGCCAACAAAATTTAGATATATCGGTTTCATCGGGATTAGCAATACAATTTGGGGTCATTTAAGTTCGATCGAGATCGATATGAATCTGAACTTTTCCCACCGATACGATCGTCTGCTTAAATTCAAGACACTTACTGGGTAAAGAATTACCAATTCCCAATTCCCAATTCCCAATTCCCAATTCCCAATTCCCAATTCCCAATTCCCAAACAAAATGAATCAAACAATTGAAACTCAGATTATCGAAGCAGAAGAAAGACTCAGACAAGCGATGCTTGCTTCTGATGTCGGCGTTTTGAATGAACTAATTGCGCCCGGCATTATCATTACAAGTCATCTGGGAGAATTATTAAAGAAACAAGACGATTTAGCCGCTCACGAATCAGGTTTGTTTAAAATAAATGAACTGATACCTTCCGATCGGCACATTCAAATTCATGGAGAGGTTGCGATCGTTTCAGTCAGAATGCAAGTGTCTGGCAGTTATAATGGCAGTCCTGCCAATGGTAACTTTCGTTATACGCGCGTTTGGGCGGTATCTGCTAGCGGAAATTGGCATATAATTGCTGCTCATATAAGTATGGTGGTTTAACAAATTGCTGGAGGCGGGCAAATAGTATCATGTTAAAGTGTGCGGGGAAATTCTGAAGCGATCGTCCGATCGATCGATGAAAGTTAGGACGGCTACTGGCGATCGTGTAGTGCTAATTCTACGTTCATCAAACCTGGCTGAAATGAGATGACAAAAACACCATTGCAGGAACCTCCAAACTTACCACTTTCATCTCTGAGAATTTTGATTGTGGAGGACGATCCGCTGATGCGATTGGGGTTAAAACAGTTTCTGGAAACTGACGATCGATTCGCGATCGTCGGGGAAGTTGCTGATGGATATTCAGCCATTGAAGCTGCGGGTAACTTAACACCAGATTTGGTAATTATGGACATCGGTTTGCCGCAACTTGACGGTATTGAAGCAACGCGCCAAATTAAAGAAAAATTTCCCAACGTGCGAATTTTAATACTGACTTCCCACGAGGAAGAAACGGAAACGATCGCCGCTTTATCTTCCGGTGCCGATGCTTATTGTATTAAGGGCACCAGTTTGCAGCAATTGTCAGTCGCGATCGCAGCAGTTGAAGATGGAGCCGTTTATTTAGCCCCCCAAATTGCCCGCACCGCGATCGCGCATTTGCATTCGCCGCGCCCCAATCTTTCTGGGGCGCAACTTTCAGCGCGCGAAATCGAAATCTTAAAATTAGTTGTTGAAGGACAAAGCAATCCCGAAATTGCCCGATTGCTTCATCTCAGTTTGAGTACCGTTAAAACTCACGTGCGCAATATTATGAACAAATTAGTTGCGGACGATCGAGTACAAGCAGCAGTCATTGCATTGCGATCGGGCTTAGTATAGAGTTGATAGTTGACAGTTGACAGTTGACAGTTGACAGTTGGTAATTAGGAATTGGGAATTGGTAATTTTACCCCTCTAGTCTTTCTAAATTATTCAAAGTCGATCGATCTATAGCGATCGTAAATCATTTGTGAACTTCTTACTCCCTCCCCTTAGTAAGGGGAGGGTTGGGGTGGGGTAAAAAATTTATGACTCCAGCGAGGATTGCTATAGTGCTAGGGTGCGCACTGCGCACCTTACCACTATAAATAGTATTTTAAATCTCTTTTTGCGTAAGTCCTATAGTCGATCGTGCGATCGTCCCCGATCGCGCATCAAGAACAGTATAACCTCTAAATTTCAGAGTTCAAAGATTCAGCGACAGGTAAAGTAAACCAAAAATTACTGCCATTTCCCGGCTGGCTGGTGACACCAATTTCACCGCCGTGAGCTGTGACAATCTGGTGGCACAAATACAATCCCAATCCGAGTCCGGGCATTCGCCGCGCTTTTTTGCCTCTCGTGTATAGCTCGAACAAATGAGGTAACTGAGCGGGAGCAATACCAATACCGTTATCTCGAACGCTGCAACGAATCCATTGCGATTTATCGCCCGTAACTTCAGCAGATATCTCTATTTTAGTACCTCTTGGGTTGTGCGTCAAGGCATTTGAAATTAAGTTATTAAACACTCGCCAAAGTTGAGTTTTGTCAGCATCGATCGCAGGTAAATTCGCATCAACTAAATTGACGACCGTCATGTGATGCAGGCGGACGATCGCATCTAGATCGTTCACAACTCGATCGACTGTATTTTTTAAATGCAGCGGTTGGCGGTGTAAAAATATTGTCCCAACTTCCGCTGATTGTGCTTCTAAAAGGGAATTAATTAAATTGAGCTGGCGCTCGCTGCCGGCCAACAATTGCTCTAAAACCGTGCGGTCGATCGATAACTTAGGATCGCGCTTTGACAACAAACCTTGCAGCACGAGGGAAGTTCCCATCACGGGGTTTTTCAAATCGTGGGATATAGCATGAATTACGCTGCATAACTGCCGCCGCGATTCAAATTCCGAGCGTTTCAGGCGCTCGTATAAATACACGCTCAAAATACAAATTATGCCGATCCAACACAAAGTAATTACGAGCTGGATTGAGTAAGTATTATAAAGTTGGCGGTTGCCAATCTTCGTCAATCCCAGCAATGGATAAATAATCGCATAATAGCCGATCGACGCGAGTTGCGATATTAGGTGCAAGCGCCAACATACCGGAATCAAAACTGCCTGTGCTAAGAATAAATACGAGTCAGGTTGAGCGGGAATCCCAAAAAACGTACCTACAATTAGATCGATTAAATTGAGAGATAAAGACAGAAACAGGAAAATCGCGGTGGGATGCTGTCGCCCCCAACGGCTTTTACGAAGTAAAAGGCAAATAAATAGAAGGGCAAACAGCGCGCCGAGGTTAACGATCGTTGTCGTTCGCAATCGCATCATTAAAGTAGCATCTTCGTAAAGTTTGAGCAGATCTCGTTCAAATTCTTGAGATTGCCAAAATAAAACTACAAAAGTGTTGGCTGTATGCGCCACAATTACAGGAAATGCAATCCACAGGGTAATCTGCAGGCGATCGAGCAAAAATTGATTCCGCCACGCCACATATTCTGCCGATTCTGTAGGAGGCTGCAACCAACCCGCCAGAGGCTGAATGAATCGATTTTGCAGTTTTTGCCAGACTTTGAAAGTATCCATTTTAGTCCAAAATATTTAATCTAATCAATCTTAAATCTTCAATATTCAATCTTCAGTCTAATCAATTTTAAATCTTAAATCTTAAATCTTAAATCTAAAATCACCCGATCGGCCTGGCCGATGGATCGATCGAGCTTACAAAACAATTGTCCGATCGGTCAAACTAATAGATTGATGCGTCACGTTCGAGTTGCCGGATAAATTAATAACGTAATTTACAAGATTTTGTGGTGAATCTATGTTGGACGTTAACAATACATGGAATTCCTCTCTCTTTCCACAGGATGCGTCTTTAACTAACTTCTGGAAAGCAGATCGGCAACCGGAATTTACAGATTTAATCCGATCGAATTCTGCGATCGCATCCGATCCAAATGATTCAAAAATTCAAGGTACGATCGGCGATGACGCGCTACTGGGAACCTCCGAAGCCGATTGGATTGTTGGTGGTAAGGGTAATGATTACCTCAACGGTTATGCTGGGGACGATCGCCTCTGGGGAGGTACCGGCGACAATCGACTATTCGGCGGGGCTGGAGGCGATTTGCTGTTGGGAAAAAATGGTAAAGACGAATTCTATGGGGGGTCTGGGAACGATCGATTGTTGGGTGCGGGTAACAAAGATCGCCTCGATGGTGGAACCGATCGCGATGTTTTAAATGGTGGTAAAGGAGATGATATCGCGATCGATCGCGACGGCGGAGATACCTTAATTGGCGGCGGCGGTAACGACGAGTTTTGGATCGGTAACGGCAGTTTAGGAGCAACGGAAATCGCCGATTTTGAGACAGGGCGCGATCGGCTGAAATTATTAGAAATCGGCCTCGCCTACGAACAGTTGCAAATTCGATCCAGCCAAGCTGGGGCTGTTATTAATTACCAGGGAAAAGATGTAGCGGTGTTGAATGGAATTGAAGCGATCGCACTTACTCGCGATCGATTTGATTTTGGCAATTCCAATCTGGCGCGAGATTTGCAAAGTGCGATCGAAAAAGCTGTCGAAATTACGGGAACCCCAGGCGCTACAGTATCTGTAACTATGTCCGATGGAACGATTTGGACGGGTGCCAGCGGCCTGTCGGATTTGCCAACTCAAACTGCGATGAATGCGGGCGATCGTTTCAATATTGGCAGCGTTACTAAACCGATGGTTGCAACTGTGATACTGCAACTGTCGCAAGAAGAAAAATTGAACTTGAACGATACTTTAGACAAATGGCTGCCCGAAATTGCTGAATCTATTCCTAACAGCCAGCAAATTACGGTACGCCAATTACTCAACCACACCAGCGGCATCAAAGATTACTTGGATGAAGGTTTTGGAGCAGATTTGCTCAGCGATCCGACTCTCGGATTGAAATCTTGGACGACAGAAGAATTAGTATCGCGTTATATCTCCGGCAAAGAACTGGATTTTGCACCGGGAGAAGGATTTAACTACAGCAATACCAACTACCTTTTGCTGGGAGATCTGATCGAAGCGGCAACCAATACCTCTGTGTCGCAGCAACTGCAAGCGCGCATTTTTGAACCTTTAGGTATGAACGACAGTTTTTATGCCTCACCCGATCGAATTCCGGGCGGTTTTACCAGCGGCTATCTCGATCTCGATGGCAATGGAACTCTCGATCTCGATACTAGCAATACCAATTTTCCTGGCGTTGCAGGAACAGCAGGTGCGATAGTTTCTACCGCTGCCGATCTCGATCGTTTTACTCGCGGATTGTTTGATGGCGAATTGCTTTCACCTGCTACCTTGGAACAAATGCAGGCAGATGGTTTGCCTGACTCTAGCAATGGCTTAAACTATGTCTATGGCTTGGGCATTTACTCTGCGATTTTCCCCAACGGAGCCCGAGTAGTCGAGCATACTGGCGGTGGATTGGGCTGGGGAAGTCGGATGAGTTATTTGCCCCAAACAGACATTACCTTTAGCACTCTGACTAATAGTAATGGTCTACCTACAGCACCGGATATTCAATTGTTGAATGGGGTATTGAGCGCGATCGATCGCAATTTAACATCGGAATCGGATAAACAAGTAGTCGATGAGATATTGAGAGCGATCGAGCAAAATTTCTCCTTCCCCTCCAACAATTTAAGCGTCGCGGTGCCTTAAACACTACAACATGGCCAGTCATCAGAAAAATGGGTTGGAAACTCCGTCCTAAAAGGACGGCTTTACAAGTTAATTTACAGTGCGCCGTTAGTGACTTCAGACGCCATATTTGTAGCAGGACTTTAGCTGTAAGGTGTGCGCTGCGCACCCTACAATCTGTTTTTAGCCGTAAGGTGCGTAGTGCGCACCCTACTGTAAGGTGCGCATTGCGCACCCTACAAACTGCAGCGCATTGCGCACCCTACAAACTGCAAACTATGTTTTTATGATTATACTTCATGTCGGCGATCGAGTTTAAAAAAACTAGCAAAATTGCTGAAAATCTTCTATCGAGGAGCTATGGCTCTCACCTTAGCTAAACCCTCAATATTCGCTGTTTTTACTCTTTGGCTCCTTGAACTACTGAAATTAAGTTCAAAACCTTTTTATATTCAAAATTATACACAGCCAATTCTATAGCCTGAGCTAAAGCCCGATCGTGACTAGAAATTCGTTTCACAAGCGTCATCGTCAACTCAAGATTGCAAACAATTATTGCGTCTCGAAGTTGAATTAATATATCCTGCGGAATTTCTGCCATAGCCTCTACGCTTAAAGCTTCTATCGTCGGTTTTAGATCCGTATTGATGGAACTTAAATCTTCGTAAATATATCTCACTCCAATATGCTTGTTCATCGCCTTAAAAATGTCTGCCTCTCGGAATGGTTTTCTCAATAAATCATCACATCCTGCTGATAGCACCTCAGCTTTTTCTTCTTCTAATACACTAGCAGTTATGGCAATAACCGCCGTTTTACGATCTGTTGTGCGGGCTTTAATTTTTTGGGTTGCCGCGTAACCATCCATCACAGGCATTCTCATGTCCATCCAAATTAATTGTGGCTCCCATGTCTCCCAAATGTTAACTGCTTCTTGCCCGTTACTGGCTTCCTTGAGTTCAAATCCTAAGGGAGAAAGTAGTTTAATTAATAACTGGCGATTGATGGCTTTGTCATCAACTACGAGCAGGCGATATTGCGGTTGATTTGGTTCCAGAGCAATGACCCGGCGAGAAAGCTGTCTGCTGGTAATATCGCTTGCTTCTACCTCAGCAACTTGAATATCAAAGAAGAAGGTTGTGCCTTGTCCGAGTTGACTGTTGAGGGTGATATCTCCTCCCATGAGTTGGACAAACTGACGGCTAATACGTAAGCCTAATCCTGTGCCTTCTTGAGCTTGTTTGCCACTGGCTGTTTGGGTGAACGCCTCAAATAGATTTCCTAGTTCTTCGGCTGCAATCCCAGATCCGGAGTCGGTAATTTCAAAGTGTAGGATGTGGTAGTTTTTCTCGACTATTTCGGTTGTTTCTTGAGGTATTTTTTTGCTATTAATTCTTAGGCAAACTCCTCCCTCTTCAGTAAATTTCAGGGCATTATTAATTAGGTTAATTATTACTTGACGCAATTTCACATCATCAGTGCAGACGTAGCGCGGTACATGGGGTTCATGCTCTATCGATAGCTGCAAACCTTTTTCTTCAGCTTTCATCTGGAACATATCGTAAATGTCATTTAGCAAAAGATGCAGGTCGAAGTTTTTGGGATTCAGGGTGGTTTTACCTGCTTCGATTTTAGATAAGTCGAGGATGTTGTCGATCAGATTGAGTAGATGTTCCCCACTCCGGGAGATAATCGCAACATTTTCTTGTTGTTCGGAGTTTAGGGTCTGAGAGCGACTCATGATTTGAGAGAAACCCAAGATGGCATTCAGGGGAGAGCGTAACTCGTGGCTCATGTTGGCAATAAAGGTACTTTTTGCTTGGTTAGCTACCTCGGCTTTCTCCTTTGCTACTACTAATTCCGCTGTCCTGTCTTGGACTCGTTGTTCTAGGGTTTGGTAAGAATCCTTAAGGGATTGGTAAGAATCTTTTAATTGCTGACTCATCACATTAAATGATTTGCCTAAAGCTCCTAGTTCTTGCACGGGAGAGTCAGGGATATTTTGCTCTAAGTATCCACTAGCAATCGCTTCACTAGCTTCATTTAATTTGCGGATAGGTTTCGCAATCCAATTTGCGGTGATAATCCCGACTCCTGTGGCTACACATAAAGCCAACAAACATAACAAGATTGTATTGCGGGTATTAGCATTAATTTGTTCCATGAAATCAGCTTCTGGAACGACTACAACTACTAGCCAATCTAGTCCTTCTTCATCTTGATATGGCAAAACTTTGATAAATTGTCTCTGCCGATCGGATATGGTAAATTCTAGTTCTTGTGGGTTTTTAATAGTGTTCAAATCACCAAAATTTTGGGTGAGTGTTTTGGCTGCGACGCTAATTAATTGATTGCTACTGTCTGATGCTTTAAGTCGTTGGGGTTTAGCGTCCTTTTTAGGTTCTAATGTAAATAACTTTTGTTGAGTTGAACTTGCTACTAATAATCCCGATTTTTCCATAATAAAAACCTGCCCCGATCGACTAATTTTGAGATTGTTGAGAAATTTACTAATAGTTGTTAAGTAAAAAGTGGTACCGATCTTACCTTGAAGTTTTTGGGCGTCATTATAAATAGGGGATACCGCAGTTATCTGGGGTTGGAGCGTATTAAATTCTGGGTAAATTTCACTCCAAGTCGATTGTTTTCTTTGTTCTTCATCGACATAGGAAGGTCGAGTACGAGGATCGAATTTCTGGGAAGCTTTTTCTATTTTGCCCGTTCGGTTTCCTCGACTATCCATTTCATAATAATAAGGATAAAACAAAGTATTATTGTTACTCATGTAAAGTCGCAAAGTATTATCTTTTTCCCTGCGCTCTATTCCTAATAATTCCCCTTCCTTCGAGCACAAAGAAATCCAGCTTGTCGAATCAAAAAGTTGCATTTGTTGCCAAATAAATTTATCAGCTTTTTGATTGGGTGTCTTCAAATCAAAGCTCAATTCTCCACGCTCGATCGCATCTTTATGCAGCCTGTTAATTATAAAAGGTTTCTCTAAGTAATTGTCGAGATACATTTTTACTCGATCGCTAATCTTACTTCGCAGTTGAGCCGATACATCATTGACAGCCTTCTGCCCGTTGCGTAACGATAACCATCCTGTCATTCCGACCGCGACAAAGATTTGGATTGTAAAAGGTATAACTAAAACACTCTGTAGGGGAAACCTTCGCATTTGAGTAAACGGTATTGGTTTATAGGATCAAATACATGATAAGTGACATACTCCTACACTGACTGATTACAGTACAGTGTAGGCTTCTCAGTGACTCCAGCTACTGCTTCGGACGTTAACTGAGCTTTAAGAACGGAATGCCCTACCGCTCTATTTTTGATATTTATTGCTGCATTAAGATCGCGGTCGAGACTGCATCCACAATTGGGGCAGTCGTGCCATCTCTCATGTAGCTTCTTAGGAACTTTAACGCCACAATTAGAACAATCTTGACTTGTACCAGACGCTTTAACAGGGATCACCAACAAACCAGCATTTTCGGCTTTGTTTGTCAGTATCGAGAGAAAGCTTGACCATCCAGCATCAAGTACAGACTTTGCCAATCGGGTGCGTCCCAGCCCCTTTACATTCAAATCTTCAACTGCAATAATATCATATTGTTTCAATAAGTTGTTAGCAGTTTTGAAATGAAAATCTCTGCGTTTATCGGCAACTTTTTTATGTTGCCTGCCCAACTGTTTTACCGCTTTTAATCTTCGCTTACTTCCCGATTTCCGACGAGAAACACGTTTTTGGATGACTCTTAATCGTTTTTGAGCTTTACGGTAGTGTTGAGGAATGGCAACCGTTTCACCCTCAGAAGTTGTCAAGAACTCTTTTAAGCCTACATCAATTCCCACGATAGAATCAGGATTAAAGTCGGGCCCAATTGTGGGAACTGTAGCATCTTCGAGACTGAGAGTTAAATAGTAACCATCGGCTTTTTTAGTAACCGAAGCAGTTTTTACTTTAAATCCATCTGGGAGCGGACGATGCAAAATAACTTTAACTTTCCCCAACATGGGAAGGTTAATTAAATTACCCTGCAAACATCCATCTTTCATTTGCGGATAAGTAAAAGTTTTATAGCTGCTGCGAGATTTAAACCTCGGTCTACCGCTACGCTTACCGTTGCGAGATCCCCTGAGAAATCTGTCAAATGTTATCTTAACTCGCTTGACTAGATCTTGGAGGACTTGAGAGTAAATATCGCGATACCAAGGATGCGTTTTTTTGAGTTGAGGTAAGGTTTTTTTCTGTGAAAAATAGTCGGGACAATCCCGCAATTCGGGTAAGTGACAGACAAAAGAGCAAGCATCGATCGCACAGCGATTTTGTTCGTACCAGTTAAACCTATCTGCCAACAAATAATTGTACTGAGCGCACAGCATGGATAGCCATCTGTCAAACTCAGTAACTTGCTGTTTTGTGGGACGTAGTTTATACTGGTAGGCTGTTCTCACGCTCGTTGCTGTTTGCTGTTACTATTTAATTCTAACACAAAGAATACAAAGATTTGGTCAACTTCGTACCTACGTTGACCGGTCTATCCATCCCAACACCAAGCGGATTACCGCTTGCTGTGGGGATTCCGACAAAGAAAGCTAAATCATCATAAAAATTACTAGGATACCTTAAGTGGCGACTCTGCTTGGAGGCGGTGGCAGGCTTCAAGCAGAGTCGATTTTGGGTATTTACACGAGTAAAATTACACTAATTCTTAAAAATAATGCAACAGTAGTTTGTACCGCTCAAATCTAATTGTATAGGTTGCTCGCTGGGCATTGTAGCAGGACTTTAGGAAATTGGTATTAGCCTAAGTCCCTACCCCGATCTCTGTGTACCTCACGCTTTCTGAAAAATGCTGTAAGTCCGCACATTTTAAGGACTAAGGTCCGCACGATCGAACCTTATTTATAGCGATCGATCGAACTGTAAGGTGCGCGCTGCGCACCCTACAAATAGTTACTCTTGGGCCGCTTCCTCAGATTCCAAATCTTCTGTCGATTCTTCACCGGAAGGCGGCACTAAAGCCACAGCCACGATCGAATCATCTTCATCCAAACGCTGCACTCGCACGCCCGTAGCAGTCCGCGATTGCGTGGAAATTGCACTCACCGCCTGACGGATAATAATCCCCCGATTGGTAATAATCATCAACTCATCATCTTCGTTGACAATGCGCAAAGCTGCTACCGCATCTTTTGCCTTTTTTGACTTGAATTTAATAGCAGTCAATCCCTTTCCAGCGCGCCTCTGCAGCCGGAATTGCGACACAGGAACCCGCTTGCCGTAGCCGTTGGTTGTAATTACCAATACAGCCGGCACTTCGCTGCTTTCTGAAGAAATTTCTTCAGCATCTTCCCCCTCATTTTCCTCAGCTTGCTGTTCTAATTCTTCCTCCTCTAATTCCGCATCTTCGGTTTCCAATTGAGCGGTATTAGCTTCTTCTAATTCCGCATCTTCAGTTTCCGAATCTTCAAGGTCGGCAACAATTGAACTCGGCAAAATATCCATGCTGACCAATTCATCGCCCGATCGCAATTTCATCGATTTTACCCCCCGCGTCGCGCGACCTACCGGGCGCAACTGTTCGCGATCGGTGCGGAAATGAATTGCCATTCCCTGACGCGAACAGATGATAATACTGTCATCGTCTGTGGTTCTGCGTACCCACCGCAATTGGTCGCCTTCTTCCAGAGAAATCGCAATCAATCCGTTGGTGCGGATGTTACTAAAAGCTGAAAGTGCAGTTTTCTTAATAAAGCCGCTCTTCGTCAGCATCACCAAGTATTCTTCGTTGGTAAATTCTGTTACCGACACCATCGAAGTGATTTTTTCTTCGATGGGAATTGGCAGCAGTTGTACCAGGGGAATTCCCCGCGCCGTGCGGGAACTGACGGGGATTTGATAAGCTTTGACAGAGTAGACTACGCCTCGATCGCTGAAGAACAAAACGCTGTCGTGATCGCAGCAAGAAATAAAATGTTCGATGCCGTCATCTTCTTTCATTTTCGTCCCTGCTTTACCGCGAGTGGCGCGACTTTGGGCCTCGAAACCGCTGACGGGCATCCGCTTGATGTAGCCTTGTTCTGTAATCAGAATGATCGCTTGTTCGTTGGCAATTAAATCTGTTTCGTCGATTTCTCCTTCGGCGTGTTCGATGACGGTGCGCCTGGGAGTGGCGATTTTGGTTTTGATTTCAACTGCTTCAACTTCGACGATTTCTAAAATGCGTTCCCGGCGCGCCAAGATATCTTCTAAATCGGCAATTTTGGCTCGCAGTTCTTCGTGTTCCTGTTGAATTTTTTGCGCTTCCAAGGCAGTCAACCGCCTTAATTGCATTTGCAGGATGGCATCAGATTGCTGTTCGGAAAGACCGTAGTTATCCATCAATTCTTGTTTGGCTGCAGCCGTGTCAGGGGCGCGGCGAATTAACTGAATGATGGCATCTAGATTGTCGAGGGCAATTAACAAGCCTTGCAACAGGTGGTCGCGTTCTTCTGCTTTGCGAAGTTCGTATTGCGTCCGGCGAGTAATTGTCTCGATCCGAAAATCGAGAAAGACGTTGAGGAATTGCGAGAGCGAAAGTAATTGGGGTTCCCCATTTACTAGCGCTAGCATATTGGCTCCAAAGTTAGCTTGGATGGGTGTTTGTTTGTAGAGGTTGTTAAGGACAACTCGCGGGTAGGCGTCGCGTTTGAGTTCGATAACGACGCGCATTCCGTCTCTGTCGCTTTCGTCGCGAATGTCGGAAATTCCCTCTAATCTTTTGTCATTTACAAGTTCGGCAATTTTCTCAATTAAGGCTGCTTTGTTGGTTTGGTAAGGCAGTTCGGTGATGATAATTGCTTCTTTGTCGGGGCGGCCGGGATGTTCGATGGTTTCGATGCTGGCGACGCCGCGCATGGTAATCGAACCGCGGCCTGTGGTGTACGCTTCCCGGATGGTGGCTTTCCCGAGAATTTGCCCGCCGGTGGGAAAGTCCGGGCCGGGGATGTATTGCATCAATTCCAAGTCGGTGATGCCTGGATTGTGAATTAGCGCTACCAAGCCGTCAACGATTTCGCCCAAATTGTGGGGCGGAATGTTGGTGGCCATCCCGACGGCGATACCTGAGGAACCGTTGAGCAAAATTTGGGGGATGCGTGCCGGGAGTACCAGGGGTTCTTGCTGGGAACCGTCGAAGTTGTCGCCGAAATCAACGGTTTCGCAGTCGATATCGCGCAGCATCGAGTCGCTAGTCAGGGCTGTGAGGCGGCATTCGGTGTACCGCATCGCTGCGGGGGGGTCGTTGTCTACGGAACCGAAATTGCCGTGACCGTTGATTAGCGGTTCCCGCATCGAGAAATCTTGAGCCATCCGCACCAGGGCGTCGTAAACCGCTGTATCTCCGTGGGGGTGATACTTGCCCAGCACCTCCCCGACGACGCGGGCGCATTTGCGGAAGGGTCTGTCGGGTGTCAAGCCCAGTTCGTTCATGGCGTAGAGAATGCGTCGGTGAACCGGCTTGAGACCGTCCCTGGCATCTGGTAGCGCCCGACCCACAATTACGCTCATGGCGTATTCCAAGTACGATCGGGACATCTCATTACCCAGATCCGTCGGGATTATCCGCGACTCAGAGGTGCTCATAGGTTGAAAAACTCCGTTAAAACTTAAACTTTGACCGCTATAAACCCAAAAAATGCGATAAAATCGGTTTGGATTCGGTAGAGTTGCCAAATATTGCAAATTACTTATAAAATTATATCATAATTTGTCTTTCACTTGTGAAAAAAGTAGCCAGAAAAATCAACTGACTAAACAAGAACAATCGATCGTTTTGCCGTTGGTAATTCGCTCGGCGATCGGTAAAAGCGAGCAAGTGTTTTTTCCGAGGTTTTTGCCAAAGTTTTTGCCAAGATCGGCAGCAGGTATTCTAGATAAATTCTTACTGCCACTTAAAAAACACAAATGGTTCCCCGATCGCCCTAGTTTTTTGATAAAGCTTTTGCTTTGCTGAGACAAACCGACAATTTTTGAATCTAAAATCTAAAATCTAAAATCTAAAATCGACCGATGCTACCCGTCATCTACTCCGAAGATTTCTTGCTGCACAAAACTGGAATGCTCCATCCAGAGCGACCGGAACGTTTGAGCGCGATCGTTGAAGCTTTGAAAGCAGCCCCCTGGGCCGATCGCCTCCAATGGCAACTGCCGACTCCCGTCGCGTTGCGCGAACCAAAACTGCTGTCCGCGATCGAAAAAGTTCACGCCAAAAAATATATCCGGGAGGTAGAACATTTGGCGAACCAGGGAGGCGGCTACCTCGATGGAGATACGCCGATTTCTGCGGAAAGTTACGACGTAGCGCTGCTGGCGGCGAGTGCTTGGTTGGATGGGGTCGATCGGGTGTTGGCGGGGGGAGAACCTGCTTTCGTAATGGCCAGGCCGCCGGGACACCACGCCGAAAACGCCCGCGCGATGGGTTTTTGCTTGTTTTCCAATGCTGCGATCGCCGCCCGCTACGCCCTCGAACAGCCCGGAATCCAACGTGTCGCCGTCCTCGACTGGGACGTGCACCACGGTAACGGCACTCAATCTTTGGTGGAAAACAGCCGTCAAATTGCCTACTGTTCCCTGCACCAATCTCCCTGCTATCCGGGAACGGGAGATCCTGACGAACGCGGGGCTTACGAAAACGTGCTCAACATTCCGATGTACCCAGGCGGCGGGATTGCCGAATACCGCGCGGCTTTTGAATCTCAAGTCATGCCGTTTTTGTCAAATTTTGAACCGGATTTGCTGATTGTCAGCGCCGGCTACGATGCGACAGTTTCCGATCCCTTGGCGAGCATGAATTTGGTGCCTGCAGATTACGGAACTTTCACGGGATACTGCTTGCAAGTCACCCGCCGCATTGTTTTTGGTTTGGAGGGAGGCTACGCGCTCAAAGAGTTGGGCGAGTCGGTAGCAGCAACTGTCTCGCGGTGTTTGAGTTGAGAGTTTTGAGTTTTGAGTTTTGAGTGACAGCGTTCTTGCTTCTGGTGTCTAGCAGCAGGTGACAAGCATCACCCGATCGCTCCGATCCGAGTCACTTGCCGTACCAGTATCAGTCACAATTGATTACCCGAAAAATCACCAACTGTCAATGCTTGCGATCGCCCAAATTTTCGATCGCAAATATCATACTAGGATTGCAGGTAGCTTGTTACCTGCAAAAACATTTTTTACCAATTAGTCAGGAGGTAAAGTATCATGCCAGTTTCCCACATTACGCTAGAAGAGTTATTCGGTCAGGTCATGTTTTCCAGCGTGGTTACTCGCCACGATCGGAGGCAGCTTAGAGCCGCACTCTTAGGAGGCAGCCTCAACGAAGATGAGTATGCAATCATCAATAGACTGCTGTACAACGTGCGCCGCGGTTGGGTAAAGATTGTCGATTAAAAGTGAAATGCCCAACTCCCTACAGGGGAGTGAGAAGTAGAAAATGTTGGCGGTGGCTCTTGTCTGCCCTCCCGATCCTGGTAAATGCTTTGATGTTTTTTTGATGTTTTTTGTTTGAGGTTTTAGGTCGGTGCTTAATTATTAAAAGTGCGATCGACATCAACCTTTAGGTAGATATAATTATAAAATAACAGGTGTTTGGTGCATATCTACTAATATAAAAAACAGAGTTTTGAGTTACTTACTGAGAAATTACAGCTAACTCAAAATTCTGTTTTTTTAGGAAAAATTAATTAAAAAAGTAGCAGTATAAAGGTTATTTATGGTGAGGTCGCGGGGTTATTCTGCAAAAATTGGGACGCGCTGAAGAGGCAATATCCAGTTACGATCGCGCTTTAGAATTACAGCCTGACGATGCTGATATATTGGATCGTCGAGCTTACGCTTTACTAACCTTAGGTCGTTATGATGAGGCAATGGCTGATTGGGATAAAGTTTTAGAAATAGATCCAAATTATGCTAATGCTTATTATAATAAAGCTTGCTATTTTGCCTTGCAGGATCGGGTGGAGTTAGCGCTGGAAAATTTGCGGCGCGCGATTCAATTGGAACCAGAAAGATATCGAGAGTTAGCGAAAACTGATGCGGATTTTGATGGGATTCGGGGTGATGTGCGGTTTCAGGAGTTGTTGGCGGGATGAGGGCGTGTCAGGGCTTAGGGACTCCGACAAAGAAACCGGGTTTTTATTGAATTTATGGACTGCGATCGAGTATTTTCGTAAAAAACCCGGTTTCTGGGGCCGCGCGATCGCATTTGAGGGAAAGGTGCGATCGGCTATAATATAAAAAAATTGACTCCAAAAATAACTGTCATGAAAGAGTTAATCCAACAAGAGTTAGAAAAGCTCGATCGAGAACAACTCAAACAAGTATTTGAATTTATTTCCTTCCTGAAATTCCGTGCCAGATTAGTGACTGTTCCCGCGATCGATGAAACTAACTTAGCTGCACTCTACAGCGAATTTGCCGAAGAAGACAGACAACTTGCAGAACTCGGAATCAGCGAATATGCAGACCTCCTCAAACATGAGGATTTGGTATGACTATTAGACGAGGTGAAATCTGGATTGCCAACCTCGATCCTACAGAAGGTTCCGAACAGGCCGGTGTGCGTCCCACAATTATTTTTCAAAATGATACTATTTCTAGATACACGACTACTGTTATCAGTATTCCTCTCACCACAAATCTGCGCCGTGCCTCTCTTCCTTCCTGTGTTCTAATTCCCGGCGGTGAAGGAGGATTAGCTCAAGATTCTGTTGCATTATGCCATCAACTGCGAGTTTTAGATCGAACAAGATTGCGAAATAAAATTGGTGAAGTTAATCCAGAGATATTGGTACAATTAGAAAATATCGTATTATTTACCTTGGGTTACTTACCTTGAAAACTTTCGGTTGCAAGTTGATGACGAAGGTTTAGCAATGTTTGTAGATTTGACCGCCGAGTTCTATCGCCTCGAATTTGAGAGAAATGTGCGATCGCATTTTTGGATCTATAAGGGCGCTCGACTTTGGCTGTGAAACGGGGGTTTAAACCCCCGGCGGATCTGGTTTTTATGGGATAGCATCGGATTCGATCGCACCCTCAAATTTTGACCGAGGGACACGGCATTGTTGTGTCCGGCATTATCCGATGGTCGGCGAATCGGATTCGATCGCGCGATCGTTACAGCACAAAAAACAGCTATAATACCAAAAACCAATTCATCCTAAAATAATATGGCTCCCGCCGTTTTAATTGAAAATCTTCAGAAACGCTACGGCAATGTAGAAGCCGTTAAAGATGTTTCCTTCAAGGTAGAACCGGGGGAAATATTTGGTTTGCTAGGCCCCAACGGTGCTGGCAAAACTACTACCCTGCGCGTACTTTGTACTTTAACATCGCCAGATAAAGGACGCATTGAAGTGTCCGGTATTTCTGCTGTCAGCCAGCCGAGAATTGCCCGACAAAAACTCGGTTACGTCGCCCAAGCAGTCGCTCTCGATAAGGTGCTCACGGGCCGAGAAATGCTGCAACTGCAAGCCGCCCTTTACCATTTACCGCGCAATTTAATTAAAGAACGAATTGCAAAAACAGTCAAACTCCTCGGTTTGGAGGAGTGGGAAAATAAAAAGACAGGTACTTATTCCGGCGGTATTCTCAAGCGCTTTGACTTAGCTGCTGGATTGCTGCATCAACCGGATGTTTTGGTGTTAGATGAACCTACTGTCGGGCTGGATATTGAAAGTCGGGTTGTGGTATGGGATTTCTTGCGCCGCTTGCGGGAAGAAGGAACTACGGTTTTGATTACCAGCCACTATCTCGAAGAAGTGGACGCTTTGGCCGATCGCGTGGCAATAATTGACAAAGGTGTAGTAATTGCTGAAGGGACGCCGGAGGAGTTGAAAAATCGGGTTGGGGGCGATCGAGTAACTCTGCGGATTCGGGAGTTTTCGCCCCTTGAAGAAGCTCAAACAGCGAAAGATTTAATGGCATCTTTGCCTTTCGTCCAAGAAGTTATTATTAACAGCGCCCAAGGAAATTCGCTCAATTTAGTAGTAACTTCGCAAAGCGACGCCCTTGTCAGCATTCAGCAAGCATTGAAAGATGCGGGACTTCCTACTTTTGGCATCGCTCAATCTCGCCCGAGTTTGGACGATGTTTATTTAGCAGCTACGGGCAAAACTTTGTTGGATGCAGAGTTGGATGCTGCTAGCAGCCGGGATTTGAAAGCGGAACAAAAAGCAGCTATGCGGTCTTAAATTTGACCAATTCCCAAACGGAATATCTGTAGGGACACGGCACTGCCGTGTCCTGGCTGCCACATCCTGGCTGCTGCCGTATCCTGACAATCCGCATTTCTCAATACAGCAGAATGCGGTTACAAATTTAAGGAACTGGGGCGGTATTTTCAGCAGGTACGATCGCCCCTGTTGCAGGTGCTGCTTGTTCTTGTTTTTGGAGGATTTGGCGCTGTTTTTCCCGAAATTCTGCCGCCGCATCGTTCAAATTTTCGCGCTGTTCCGTGCTAAATTCTTCCATGCTGCGACCGCCTCCCAATCGGTATCTGTGCAATAAATCCCACATTCCCGTTCCGCTACCGCCGGTAAAAGGGTCGGGATTGTCGTTAGTTCTAAAGTCTTGCAGCGGTTGGGAATTGGGTGTTAAACCGCTGGCTTGAGCGAAGGTTGCTTGAGGTAAGAAAATCGCCCCAGAGGCGATCGCGCTGACAGCAACTCGCACTATCCAATGACTCGATTGACTCGATTTAGAAGTTTTCCCGTTCATGATTTATTACTTGAACCTTTAAAAAAACAATTCTATCTCAACAATATTCTGACTGGCGATTAAATATTATACTATAGCCTTTTTCAGATATTGGTAATTGGGAATTGGTAATTGGTAATTGGTAATTGGTAATTGGTAATTGCTTGAGATTTTACCTCAGGCTTCAGGAGAATCCCTATATTTCGATCGGGTTCAGGACACGGCAATGCCGTGTCCCTACAATCGACATTTCGATCGGGTTCAGGAAACGGCATTGCCGTGTCCCTACAATCGACATTTCGATCGGGTTCAGGAAACGGCAGTGCCGTGTCCGAGAATTGACTATGCGGGTTAAACTCCCCTAAGCAAACCTGCGCCGCAACAAGGGTTGAATGCTCAGCAGCGCTACCAAATCGAAGGCTAGCAATACTAACAGCGCCCCTCCAAAAGTAACGTTACCCCAAGGAGCGTGCATCACGACGCTAGCTAGCGACCAATCGCCGTGCAGGTACAAATAGCGAATGGGTTCGATCGCATAACTTAGAGGATTGAGAGTCACGACAACTTGCAGCCAGTCTGGCATAAACGACAGTGGCGCGAGGGCCGTGCTGGCAAATAATAGCGGCAAGTTGGTAACAAAAATTACTGCAATTAATTCTACGTGACCGGGGAGAGCAAAAGCTAAACCCAGACTCAAACCGGTGACGCCCAAAACTAACAGCAGGACAATCAGCGCGATCGCCCCGAGTCCGGCAATGCCGGGGAATCCCGCGCCTAAAAAGGCTCCGGCCGTTACAATTGCGCCGGTTTGGATGAAACTGAGGGTGACAATAAAAATCGCCGAAGCCAGGACGATCGAAAATCTCGAAGCCAGGGGCGCGACTAACAAGCGGTTGAGAAATCCGAACTCGCGATCGAACATGATCGGCAAACCGGCATTCAAAGCTCCGGCAAAGGCGGTAAAAACGATTACACCAGCGCCGAGAAATTGTCCGTAATTCTGACTCTCGCCGAACAAGCCTGCGGGAGCATTTTCAAACAAAGCGCCGAATAAAACCAACCACATCAGCGGCTGAATAACTCCTGCAACTAGCGTCGAGGGGCGGCGCTGCAATTGAATGAACAGGCGTTTGGTTAAAGCGAGTGTTTCTTGAATGAAGTCGCCCAGCAGGGAACTGTTGGAGGCTGTAGTAGCCGCGGCAAGTGACTGCTGCTTGAGGTTGTTTGGGGATGTAACAGTACCGCTCATAATTGCTTGGGATGATTTTGAGTAAATCTCACTATCTTTTAGAGTAGCAAGTCTGGAGATATTAGGGGGTTGGTGGGGGCGATCGTCCTAAAATATAGAGTATATAAGACTTAGATTCTGTCCGATCGCACGATTAAAGATACTCAGGAGGCAAACCAATGGCCTACAGCGATTTCAGCCTTGCTAAGGTAAAAAATGATTTCGGCTTAACGCTGGATGAAACCCGCAATTTGTTTGCTGAAACAGAAGGTGTTTTACCGTCAGAAAGATTAAAAGATCTTTTGATTGATTACATTCCTTTGGCAACTTCTATTTCAACGGAAAAAGCTCGATCGGAATTTTTAATTGCTCCAATTCTTGCGGAAGTAAGGCGTTTATTAAACAACCAAATTTCGCTGTTTTCTGGCAATGAGTTTAATGTCGAACCCGCAAGAGGTTTGCAAGGATTTTGCGATTATATTATTAGCGGATCTTCCGAGCAACTATTTATCAATGCCCCGGTAATAACAATCTTTGAAGCTAAAAAAGAAGATATTATAGGCGGTCTCGGTCAATGCGTGGCGGCAATGCTGGCAGCCCAAAGCTTCAATCAAAATAGAGGCAATGAAGTCGATCGCATTTACGGAGCGGTTACGACTGGAACTAACTGGAAATTCTTGATTTTAGAGGCAGCTACTGTTTATATCGATCGCATTGAATACTACATCAAAGAAGTCGATAAAATCCTGGGAATATTGCTGCAACCATTTCAAGCTTCAGTTGAGAGCTGACAGTTGACCAACTATCAACTATCAATTATCGATCGATAAGCCATAACTTTATTATCAATTCCCGTAATATCCGTTCCTACAACAACCGCCACTGCACCTAAATCCAAGGCTTTTTTGCCATTTGCGGCGAGGAAATCCCGCCTTCACAAATAACCGGAACTTGCAATCTTTCCACCATTTGGGCTAGCAATTCAAAGCCGGGAGGCGAGAAATTTTGCGTTGCGGCAGTATAGCCAAACATCGTAGTTGCTACTGTATCTGCACCAGCTTCTGCCGCCTGAATTGCTGCTTCTATTGTATCAACATCTGCCATCACTAATTTGCCTAATTCACCGTGAATTCTGGCAATTAATGTCTTTAAATCTTCTCCTGGGAGGCGGTTTCTCAGAGTAGCATCAACGGCAATAAGATCGGCTCCTGCAAGGGCGATCGCCCGCGCGTCTTCAAATCGAGGAGTAATATATATTTCGCATCCCGGTAATAGTTGTTTCCAAATCCCAATTATCGGTACAGATGTCTGTTTTCGCACTGCCGCAACGTGGGCGGGAGAATCAATTCGCACTGCTGAAGCCCCTCGATTGACTGCTGCTAAAACCATTGCTGCAATGACGATCGGATCGTGCAGCGGCGAGTCGGCAGGTGCTTGACAAGAAACAATTAATCCTGTAGGAATTTGACGATCGAGCATAAAGTTTTGAGTTGATAGTTGACAGTTGACAGTTGACAGTGACAGTTGACAGTTGATAGTTGACAGTGATAGTTGACAGTTGATAGTTGACAGTGACAGTTGACA
>JAAUPF010000170.1 GCA_012034575.1 Richelia sp. CSU_2_1
TCTGCCTTCTGCCTTCTGCCTTCTGCCTTCTGCCTTCTGCCTTCTGCCTTCTGCCTTCTTAGAAGAATCCCACGGATCGATTCCAATTCGGCGACCCGCGGGATTTTAAACAAAACCTAGCATAAAATTGTTAAAGTTACGCTAATTTCAATCATCCTCTGGCAGCACTCGCTTCAGCAAAGCGAGGCGCATACTGCTCTCCACAAGCAGAATCTAGGATGCCCAACCCTGGCTCGAAACCGCGTGTAAACTCAGTGAGTTTAACCTGTTTAGCTTCCAGAGCTTCCTGCAAAACCTGCATGGCTCGGTGAGGATCGCCCGCTCCGCAGAAAAATAAATCTGCTGCAAAGTAGCCGTGTTCGGGCCAAGTATGGATCGCTATGTGAGACTCTGCCAAAGTAGCAGTAGCCGTAACTCCGTGTGGGCTAAACTGGTGCACGCACAAATCGATAAGAGTAGCTCCGCCGGCTGAGATCGCATCGAGCATGGCGCGGCGGATGCGTTCTGGGTCGTTGAGCAGGTCTCCAGGAGACTGCCAAGCATCAGCGACCAGATGGGTTCCCAATTGTTTCATTCTGTCGGGTTTTTCCTCCACCCTATAATGTGTCAAACCTTTTGAGCTTAGCACCGTTTTCAGAAATTTTCAAGTAAATTTTCCAAAAATGTTTAAATATAGTTAGGACTTAGGCACCCAGGCGCAAAAACCCGATTTCTTGAATTAACCAGGTTTTTGCGCGTTCTGTTGTTTTTCAACGATCGATCGACCCCTCAATCTCGGCTGTGAGTCGCCCCATTCGGCAAAATTGCCCCGTTCAAAGACGCTTCATTCAAATTATCAACATTCAAACTCGCGCCGATCAAATTCGCCTCCGACAAATTTGCTCCCGTGAAATCAGCCCCGCTCAAAGAGCTCAACAGCAAACCGGCTCCCGACAAATTAGCACCGCTCAAATTCGCTCCCCGCAAATCGGCTTCGAGCAAGCTAGCTCCCGACAAGTTAGCACCGCTCAAATTCGCTCCCCGCAGAGAAGCTTTGTTTAAATCAGCAGTCCTCAAATCGGCTTTGTACAGAATCACGCCATTTAAATTGGCGCGGCTCAAATTAGCACCTTGCAAGTCAGCACCAGTCAAATTAGATGCGTTTAAATTAGCACCTTGCAAGTCAGCACCGCTTAAGTCAGCACCGCTCAAATTGGCAGCACACACGCAAGCTTCCCGCAGGCTGGCTTCGCTCAAAGAAGCTCCGATTAAATTGACACCGCCGAGATTGCCGCGATTGATATAAGCTCGAATTAAAGTTGCGCCGCTCAAGTTTGCTCCGCTCAAATCTACTTCGCTGAGAATCGCCCTAATTAGATTTGCTTTGCTTAAATCGACCCCGCTCATAATCGCTCTGCTCAGTGTCGCCCCGCTCAAATTAGCCTCGGTTAATTTCGAGCCGTTGAGCAAACAAGCTCCTACTAAACTCGCTCCTGTCAGCACAGCTTTGCTCAGATCCGCCCGAGACAGTATTGCTCCGCTGAGGTTGGCACCGCTAAAATCGGCCGCGATCGCCACTGTTCCAGTTAAACTAGCACTGCCGAGATTAGTTTCAATTAATTTCGCCTTAGATAAATTTGCCCCGCTTAAGTCGGCTCCGTTCAAATTGGCTCCGATCGATTTGCTTTTAATTAAGTTGGCACCTTTTAAATTAGCGCCACTCAAATTTGTCCGACTGAGATTGGCTTCACTCAAATGAGCGGTCATTAGGTTTGCCCCTCGAAAATCTCGTTCCCCGTTTCTATGTCTAGTTAAAAGTTCATCAGCGCTTAAAAGCTCAGTGGAATTCATAAAAAAGTTGAGTGAGTTTCCTTGATTTTTCGATGTTCTCTACTGTCGGAAAACTTTTAAATTTTGAGTTTTCCAGTCATTTCGATCGACGATTGCTGAAACAACAATTGCTAAAAGTGGTTTTCAGCATCATCTTGCGATCTAAGTCTTATTTGCCCGCAGCAGTCCTCAATCGGTTATGAGGAGGATTGCTATAGCAATTAGTTGTTGGTCGATCTCATCGGTTAGCTATTAGTTGTATTTTTGACGAACTGCTAACAGCTAACTATTAATTACTAACCATTTACCAAAATATCGAGAAGTTATCGATCGCTCCCAAGCGCGATCGAATATTTGAGATATCGCTGTCACCATCAGCGCAGCTTTCTGACCCGAAAAATTGTCGGTATCAGCCATCGAGTTGATTGGGGGCTCAAAGAAATAAGAGAGCGGAGCTTCAAGCTCTTTTGTCTTTTAAATTCTACCTTCTAGCTTCCAGTGACCCCGATCGCAGCGCCCGGTCAGCTCAGCTAGTGTCACCTCCCCCCACAGCGTACTGTGCCAGTGAAAGCCAACAAGAAGGCTGTTTCCATCCGATCGCCCATCGACTTGCAGCCCAGGCTCGCTTGACATTGCCCCCAGCTTGAGATTGCCCAAAACAGTTTGGCGCGAGCAATTTCTCGACTCTCGCGCTGCTGTGCTTGCTGTATGATTTCGATCGATCCATGAGCGCTTGCGGTTCTAATTACCAGAACACCAAACACCAGACGCGCTCCCGGATATAAAAGCTGTTTCTGGGCTTCTCAAATGCACAAGCTGAGGCATTCCCAGAAAAACTGTATTCCTGTAGCAGGTCTTGCCAGCGGCAATTGAGCTGCGGTAAGCCAACCAATTGCCAGCCTAAGTCTTGCGGGAATCTACTTTAGACCCCTCAATCTCGGCAAGGGGCGACAATATTGTTCTAAATAATTGCCGACCACCGCAGGCCGTACTCGGCGCGTGGGACTGGGCTACTTCACCTGCATGATTTGCTGAAATTAGCTGTCCCATAATTAAGGATAGTCCCTTAAGTTGAACCGAGCAACATATGTTGTGAAATCTTGCGATTTTTGATAGCACTCTGGAATTAGCCAGCAAACAGTAGCGAGTGTTACAGACACTTTGGGAATGGAGATTTGAGATTTGAGATTTGAAATGATTTAACTTGATGAAATTAAATTTTTTAGTGCAGTTTTTTTATGTTCGCGATCGTGCAAAAGCAGGCTATTTTCACCTAGAACAGCAGGATGCCCCCACCAGAACGGTACTCCGTTTGGTGGTGGGAGGAATGCGCGCGAATCGACGATTCCGGCTCCGACCAAAACCGACAAGCATAGCTCTCGGACGGGAGGAGCCGGATGAGGAGATCAGCAAATTCCTAGCTCTAGCCCTTGCATTCTCTATCTTCATCAGATACAATATATTCAGAGTTTGCTGAAGAAATGACTCAAGTAATTACCGCTAAACTGAAGCTAAATTTAGATGCCGAGCAAAAAGCTTTGGTATCTCGCACAGCTTTGGCTTATCGAGAGGCATTGAATCATGCTTCAGCCGTTGCTTTTGATAATGGCAAGATTAGTAATGGGGCTAAGTTGCAGAAGGTTGTCTATGGCGAGTTGCGCGGCTTATTTGGGCTTGGATCGCAAATGGCTTGCAGCGTAACCAGACAAGTGACTGCAACATACAAAGGTCTGTGGACTAAGGTGAAACAGAATGCAGCAGCGATTAAAGCTGGGCATACCAAGAAACGATACAAGGGATTAGACAAAGCCCCTAAATATGCCTCTCGGACTGTTACCCTAAATTATCCTCGTGACTATTCATTTAAGCCAGAGCGAACAGTTAGCATCAATACACTAGATGGTCGAATCAAAGTCTCTTACGATGGCTATGATAAACACCTAGAACTAATTGCCAACTGTACGGCAGGTGCTCCACTTGGGGAAACCCCAAGACCGCACTGCCTCAAAAAGATAGGAGAAGCTGAGATCGTATATCAACGATCTTCCAAGACCTATTATTTGATGGTTAGCATGGAGCTAGAAACTGCTGACATCAATCCACTAAGCATAACTAGAGTCTCTGGTGTTGACGTGGGAATGCGGTATTTAGCTGTAGAAACAGACTTACACAATAAGGCTAAATTCTACTCAGGGAAAGCCGCTAGACACAAAGCTAATCGTTATTTCAAGGCACGTAAAACTCTTCAGCGCAAAGGCACTCGCTCGGCAAAGCGTAGATTGATTGCTTTGTCAGGTAGAGAAAGACGGTTTATCGCTGACGTAAACCACCAAATCAGCAAAGAAATAGCTAAACCCAATAGCCTAATTGGACTAGAAAATTTAACCGGAATACGGGATAGAACTAAGTCTAAATCTGGTAAGCAGGCAAGCAAGAAACAGCGTAGAGCTAACCGAAATAAGGCCTTGTGGTCCTTCGCCGAATTGCACGGCTATATCGACTACAAAGCCAATCTGAATGGTTCGTTAGCTACTAAAGTTCCAGCGCATTATACTTCGCAAAGCTGTCCCAAATGTGGGCATACCTCGAAGGCTAATCGACCAAACAAAGGACTACTGTTTCGCTGTGAATGCTGCAACCACGAGTTGCATTCTGATTTGATTGGTGCGCGAAATATTGCAATGAGAACGCTGCTCGTTCGGCAAGACTGGACGAGTGCGGGTACTTTGTCAATGTGCCCTGATGTATCGGGTGATGAAACCAAAGCCGAAATCCTGCAAAGGTTTTCGGAGTTGCGGTGGAGCCTAGATGCAAGCCCCCACTGTAGCGGTACTCCGCTCAGTGGTGGGTAATTGACAGAAAATAGCCTGCTTAAAAGATGATATGGAGAATAGCGATCGCTCGCAGTTAGAACCGACGGCCGGTCACGCCTTGATTGGGGCTGTAAGCATCATCATCGAGGGCGCGCTCGGTGCGAACGGTACGGGTGGCGGGATAGTCGTAAACGCCCCATTGCTGAATGCCTCCACGGCTCAAAACTCTTTCGGCCTCAGCGATTTCTGATTCAGTACCGTTAAGCAACACCAAATAATCGCCGCGAGCCACCCGATCGCTGTAGGCTTTGGCTTCTTCTTCAGGAATTCCCAAACCTACTAAAGCTCCGATCAAACCGCCAGCAGTCGCTCCCAAAGCCGTACCGGCAAGGGTAGTGGCGATCGCCGTAGCTTCAGCCCCCGCCAGCATAATCGGCCCGATGCCCGGAATTGCCAGCAGCCCGAGTCCGACAAGCAAGCCTGTCAAACCGCCCAACGCGCCACCCGTGAGAGCGCCCTTAGTCGCGCCTTCATCGGCCTTGTTATCCGTGCCTTCTTTGACATCAATCCCGGCGATATCGCCTTTGGAGTCTGCATCCTTGGCGATGACAGAAACCCGATCCATATTGAAACCTGCGGCTCTAAGTTCTCCCAGGGCTCGTTCGGTCTCGCCGCGGGTGGAAAATACCCCCACAGCGCGCTTGTGGCGGCCCGAAGCTTGGTGGCCACTGTCTGGCGGCACGTCGTAAACGCCCCAATCCCGAATGTTGCGCACGCTGAAGATACGCTCGGCTGTAGCGATTTCCGAGTCAGTTCCTTCTACAAATACCAAATATTCTCCGGCCGAGATGCGATCGTTGTAAATTTTAGCTTTGTCTTCGGGAACGCCCAAACCAACTAAACCGCCTACCAAACCGCCCGTGGCTGCGCCGATTGCACCTCCTATAGCCGTATCCGCCAGCAAAGTTGCGATCGCGCCGCCAGCCATCACAGGTCCGACTCCCGGAATCGCCAGCGCGCCGATGCTTCCCAGCAGCCCGATTAAACCGCCTGTTACAGCTCCCGCTGTCGCGCCTGCTTTGGCACCGCCGCCTGCTTGCTCTTCGGTACTTTTGCCCGTACTGGCACCAGCAATGTTACCACCTTCAAGATTTTCCCCGATGACCGAAACTTTATTCATGGGGAACCCGGTACTTTGCAATTCCATCAAAGCGAGTTCAGTTTCTCGGTAATTAGAAAATGTTCCTACAGCTCGCTTTTGTTGACCTAAAGCCATTTTTTTCTCTCCTTCTCAATATACTGTTTTTACACAGCTACAGATTCTTTTTCTTTTCTGCTCGGTGCTATTGCTAACATTTAGTCATTTTTGGCAGCTAACTTTCATCGGTCGCTGGGAAGAACTGGTTTCTCTATCTTCTGGTCGATCTTGCGATCGTTCTGCAGGTGGAATAATTCGTCAATTTACCAAGTGTCAAACAACACAATTTTTGGTAATGGGTATTTGGTAATTGGTAATTGGTAATTGGTAATTGAGCCTGCTTCCGTTTTTCCTTCCCTTTGAATTTTCCATAAATTGTAGGGTGCGTTGGACGACGCACCCTTTGGGCAAGTATGAGTTTTGAATTAGGTAATAGCCGTCACTCAAAACTTAGCATTCAAAACTTAGAACTCAAAACTCAAAACTCCCCCAACCTGAAAACTGACTTTTATTGAGAGGTAGCTGGTGCCACAACAGCCGTAACATTTACCTCTTTGACACCCTTGATTTCTTTAGCTAGCGGTTCAATCTTAGCTAAATCTTGTTGGTTGGGAACTGTACCGCCGACGGTGACAACGCCATCTTTTGCATCAACTGTTAGCTGACCTTTAGTGATATTTACTTCCAGTTTAGAGCGAACTTCGCTTTGAAGGTCGCCGTCAGCTCTGATTGCGTCGCCACCTGTCACGTTATTGCGCTGTTCTCGCGCCCTAATATCTGAATTTGCTTGCGCTTTGCGAACGTCGCTAGTTGCGTCGGATTGAGTTTCTTTAACTGTATCGGCTGATGGCGGGGAAGCAGTAGTTTGTGCGGGAGAGTTAGGAGCGTCAGCACTTGTTTTAGCTCCTTCGCTGCAAGCGGTTGCCCCAAGTAACAGGATGCCGCTGAGGAGAAATGGTGTTAGTTTGTTCATCGTAAATTACCCTCCGGGTATGCTTTCAGCGAGCTAGACAGATGCGCGAGCTCGTACTTTCTACAATTTTCAAGTCTTTAGATCCAAGATAGAAATTTGCAGTCTCGGCCGCATCGCCCCACAGGTGTAACCTCGATCTATGTCGTTAGGTAGATTCAGACGATTTTAGATTTGGGATTTGGGAATTGGGAATTGGTAATTGGGAATTGATAATTGGGAATTGGGAATTGGGAATTGGTAATTGGGAATTGGGAATTGATAATTGGGAATTGGTAATCGATCGCGCAGACCTTCGGGTGAAGCATTCAGGTATAAAGCCTGAAATTTATTGCAGATATTATCGCCCGAATGCTTCACCCTACAGATATATACAATGATGTTGGGAACATAGTATAAATTATCAACTGTCAACTTGCAACCGCAGATGCAAGGCGGATAAACGCAGATAAACGCAGATAAATTTCATCAACTGTCAACTGTCAACTGTCAACTGTCAACTATCAACTCTCGTTTAAAACAATCGAAATGAGTCGAGAAATTCCCGAGCATTTTCTGGTTTTGGGGTACTGGCTACGAGTCCGTAAACGCGCCGATCGACCAAAAAAACTTGACCGATTCCTGCAGGTTCCTTGGGGGAAAGTGGCTGAAATTCAAACTCTTTGCCGGGATAGCCGTCTAGAGAAATATCCCGCACTTGCAGCAATTTGGCATTGGCACCCACGACAAAGAAATCGACGGCGGTATGCAAAGTAATTCTGATGTTACTGTTGCTGAGGCGAAGCTGATCGAGCTCGAAGTGTTGCAGTAAAAAAGTTTCTTTGTTGTCTTTATTTTTTAAGATAGACCTGTAGGTATGGGCGGTAATTTGAGTTGAAAAAGTTTCGACATTAATTTTAGGATTTCCCGGCATATCGATCGCAAATTGACCCTCGGCGGAGCAAAACTGCTGCCATTCCACTTGAGGAACCTGGGCCCGCACGGGGGCTGTTTGAGCTTGTAGGGGCGCGACAAACTTGACGGACGAGGCTAGCAAGGCGATCGTAATTGGGAGTAAATGGAAGATTTTCATTGAGCTTAATTTTAAATTGTACGAAAGAGATTGATGAAAAGGGGCGATCGACAATTTTAGGATAGCTTACCCCTGTCTTAGATTTAAATGCCAAGCAGCTTATCTCAAAAAATTTGCCAGGACAAGTACGGTAATGAATTTTCCTGTCCTTAATTTCTAGCGCAGAATCTGGGGAAAGGGCGATCGTAGTTACCCCAAACGCTGGCGTGCCTTCCCGATCCAAATGTCTTCATCTCGCTCTTCGGATCTAGCATAGGCGAGGCAGTTTTTCCACGCTGCTAAAGCTTCTGCTTTTTTCCCCAAATTTTCTAAAACTTCTGCCATGATGCCGTAAGTTAAACCCCGATCGCTCTCTAGTTTAACTGCTGCTTGCAGCTTTGCCAAAGCTTCTTGCCAGCGTCCTTGTTCCTTCCACGCCCAAGCTTGATAAATCAACAAGGCCGATTTGACGATCGAAACTGATTTTAATATTCGATCGTCCTCAACTCTTTCATTTTCAATCAGTTGCAAACCCAGACGGCTTTTTTCAACTGCTTTTGTCCAGTCTTTATATTCAATTACGTACAAGCGAGCCAATTTGCAGTAAGCGGCCGCAAACCCGCGAAATGCGGCGTCCCGATACAGTTTAATGGCGCTGTCAAATTGTTCTGCGTCTTCGTACATTTCGGCGAGATTGTAGTAACTTGCTGCATTATCTGGGTTGAGTTTTATTGCTAGCTCGAACTGCTTTCTAGCTTCGACGAATTCGCTCTCTTTTTTTAATTGTATCCCGCGATTGTTAGCGGCGATCGCCCCTTTATTTGTCACGCGATCGCTAGCTGCCTGTGAAGTAATTGAATTGGTAAATGTAGCTAGATCCGGAGGTGTTTCTTGATTGAATTCACCAAGGTTTTTGGTGGCGTTATAATTACTAGCTTCCCGTGCAGTAATTGTGCTGGCAAATTCAGCTAACTCTGTTTGTTTTGCTTGAGTGGGTCGATCGCTATTTGGCTTTTCGTTTCTGCGGCGTTCCCATTCTCCCTGTTTGTTTTCTATACCAAACAGCCAGTCTAGATTCTCTTGTTTGTCGATGTGCGGCAACTTCAGCATAAAACACCATTTGTCAGAGCCTGTGATGGTTTTAGAGTTATTTGCCCCGCGCTTATCTTCTAAAATTTCCAACTTTTTTAAGCCGTGAATGGCGTCGCGAATTTCCTCCGTTTCTAATCTTCTGCCGCATTTATGTGTCAGTTCAGCTAAATCTCGCAATCTTGTCTTTTTCACCCACAGGTTAGTTCCTTCCCAATCAATATCAATATTTTTTTTCAGACAATCACAGTCCTTAAATTTGTCTAAATCTCCATCAATCAAGATGTGCAAAGCCTTAACTAATAGCCTTGCGTTTTCTTTACATTTTTTCCAGCTAAGATGCCTGCCTCTTTGATTCTGCATGGCTCGATTATCAAAAATTGTCTGAAAAACCTTGGGAATCCCAAGGGTAAATCCCAAGGTTTGTAATTTCCCAAGCTGCTAACCCAGATTTTACCAGGGTTTCAGCCATTTTGGGAAAACTTACTTGGGCAAAATTAATGCCCTACCTTAAATTTCAGTTCGATCGAAATCCTCTAGATACTGCTTGGGTTCAAGCTTGGGCTCTGACTTTCCCAGTCGCTAATCAAAAGTCGCCAACCCCAAGTCGCGAATCAAACCTAGCTAGCAGCAGTAGCGTAAATATTTACCTTCCCAGTCTAGCAAGTTATCCGGCAGTTTTCATTGACATTTTGTTTCTTTGAGTAGGAGAACTAATATGACTACCTTACATGAATTAGATTTGGCACTTCAATCCTATTCCGATCGCACGCCGGTTGACGAAACTTTACGCGAACTAATTATCCAAGTTTGCTCGCACCCCCGCAGGAGTTGGGACCGCAGGCGGGCGATGAATCGGTTGTTGCTGGAAGTACAGCGCCTGCCAAAATTATCAAAAAGCGTCCATCCCGATTATTGGGAAGCTTTCAATCTAACTTGGGAATGGCTGGACAAAAACCTGCACAATTTCCAGCCGAATCGTTCCCCATTACGAGACAGTTTCGTCAGTTGGATTAATGGTTTTCTTCGCTATCGCATCAAAGATTTATATCTTCAAAGAGACACTCATGTTGTTTACATTGCAGATGCAAATTACGAACAATTATCCGGCTATTTTAGCGGTTTTAATTCCGCGATCGAACAGCTTGAAGCTGAGGAGAAAAAAAATTGGGTGCGGGCGATCGAACAATATATCGAGCTCGATCCAGAAGAAAAATTGCGGCGCTGCCATCCCCGCAACCGTCCCGATTGCAACTGTCAAATTATCGCTCAAAAATTGTTATTGCAGTCCGTGCCAGAAAAAATGACCGCCCTTGCCAAACAGTTGAATATTAGCGCGCAAACACTCGATTCTTTTTGGCGCAGAAAAGGATGGTTGCATTTGCAAGCAATTGCTCGCGAAATAGTTTAAAAAACTCAGAAAGTAGCTAATCTGCTGCAAATCCCGTATACTTCCTGAGTTCTTGAGAATGAAAGCCTAAAACAATCCGATCGCTCGGAATTCCCGCTGCTACTAGAGCGTTTGCTACTCCTTCTTCAATCCCATCATATTGAATCCACACTTTATCTTCAACCCATTCTAGATGGACCAAACAGTAATGAACGCGAGCATCTTCAAGTGACCATCCCGATGTCATTAACAAATAATGTTTTTCATCTCGACTGACAATAACTTCAGATTTGAGCTGCCCGTAAGCGTAAGGAATGTTAGCATAGTCTTGCAGCACTTTTTCTATCGCTTCTTTCGGGCTAATTGCCACATCTTTTTTTAAGGTATCCATTGTAATATCTCCTGTGTGTTGGGATTAAATACTTATAAAAATTTAATCAATCCATAGATCGACTCTCAACTCTCAACTCTCAATTACCAACCCCCGCAATATACTCAAGTTACTGAGACAAGCTATATTTGCGCTAGCCTAGAAGTATGTCCGCAAACGGGGGATTTATGCTCCACATTACATTTACTCAACGGCGAGGCTTCGATCGAGGGCGATCGACCGCTAAAACCAGTAAAACCAAAATACTCGCTGCTGTAAATACTTGGCTGGCCATCAGTCTGCTTGTATCCGTTACTGCTTGCGCCAACAGCCCCAACAGCAAAGCGCTGGAAGAATCTTTAGCCGCCGATCCCAGATTGCAAGAAACTCCCCTGCCCGTCCCCGTTCCTCCCCCCGCAACGCAAGTTGATAATAGCACAAATGTCAAACTGCCTGCCGATTTTCCGACGGAGATTCCCCTCTATCCTAATGCTCAGTTGGTCGCAGTCGATCGACCGACAGATCCAGCAGAAAAAAATGTCCAGCTGCGCTGGGAGACTGCCGATCCGGTTAATTCAATTCAAAATTTTTACGCCACAGAATTTGCGCGACGCAACTGGGAAATAGTCAGCACTCCCCCAACAGAAGGGCAAGGTTCTTTAGTTGCCAAGCGCGATAATTTGCGCGTTTCCGTGTTGATTTCTCCTACTCAAAAAGTGGGGGGTTCTACAGAATTTGGCATCGAATACAGCAATAACAATGAAGCAGTTTCTGCCAGCCCTCAACCCAACAATTCCGAGTCTACCCCGTCTCCAAGTCCGTTGCCAAATGCACCTAATGCAGGTGAAACTGCGGTAACTCCAACGCCGTCGCCAAAATCGGAAAAAGCTACCGAACAAAACAGCGAAATTCCCCAACAATTGCAGCAGTACGCGGCAGATTTAGCTCAGTTGGGAGTGCTGAAAGTGCGATCGAAACCGGGTGGCAATTTAGAAGCAGCCAGCACCTTGCCGGAACCGAACAAAGCGATTACCCGCCGCGAATATGCCCGCTGGTTAGTAGCTGCTAACAATCAGATTTTTGCCAGCCGCCAAGCCAAACAAATTAGATTGGCATCCGAGTCTAGCGAACCGGCTTTTTCCGACATACCGAAAACTGACCCGGATTTTCCAGCAATTCAAGGTTTGGCAGAAGCGGGTTTAATTCCGAGTTCGCTTTCGGGACAAACTAAAGATGTTAAATTTCGCCCGGATGCGCCTTTAACTCGCGAGACAATGATTTTCTGGAAAGTTCCTTTGGATACGCGCCAAATGTTGCCTGCAGCGAACATCGAAGCGGTAAAAGATAAGTGGGGCTTTCAAGATGCGTCGAAGATTGATTCGCAGGCGTCGCGGGCAATTTTAGCTGATTTTAATAATGGAGATTTGGCAAATATTCGGCGAGTTTTTGGTTTTACTACTTTGTTTCAGCCGAAAAAATCGGTTACTCGCGCCGAAGCTGCTGCAAGTTTGTGGTATTTTGGCGTGCAAGGTGAAGGATTGTCTGCTGAAGATGCCAAAGAAGCTAAGCCTGCAACTAATTAGCTAGCCGACATGAGTAGCGGTAAGGTGCGCATTGCGCACCCTACATACTACATACTGTTAAAAAAACCCGCTTTCTCAGGAGAGAGAAAGCGGGTTTTTTAACCGATCGAATTTGGGGATTTAGCATTTTTCAAATCTATCACTGATCGTAGCTGCCGCCGACGCCGATTTGAGTGTTGTAGATTTTGGCATCAGTGATAATCATATCTTCCATCGAAGCGCCCGATACATCTGCCGTGTTAATGATGGCTGCGGTGAGATTTACTCGATCGAGATCGGCTTCGTTCAAACTGGCGTTAGTCAGAAAAGCTGCGGTTAAGTTAGCATCGGTTAAGTTGGCACCGGTCAAGTCTGCGCCTTCGAGATTGACGTGAGATAGGTTTGCTCCTTGCAAATTGGCTTCTCTCAAATCGGCACCGATTAAATGGGCTCCGGTTAAATCCGCTCCGGACAAGTCGCATTGAAAACACTGCCCGGTTGATAGCAACTGTTTAACTTGCTCGGGATTGTTAGCTAGGGCCGGACCGGCCAACAGTAAGGGCGCAACTAAGAGAGTCGCAGCGATCGAATTGCGTTTCATCATGGTTTTACCTCGCTCTGTTGGGCTTTTTAATGGACTTTTTAATGGACTTTTTAACTGGACTTGTCTGCATTCTTGTGATAACTACATTATGACATAAAGTGTTTTCGCAAATTCGCGATCGAATTCACAACCTGGCTGTGACACTGCAAGCTGCGGGCGATCGCGCTTCGGGAGCCTAAAATTCGCAAAACTTAATACCTCTCAACTTTTTCATACACTCTTTGTGAGCCACAACATGACGATCGATTAGTGGCACCTTAAATTAAGACGGTAAATTAAGATAACCTTTCTTAAGATAGATGTGAAGGGCAATTTAAAAATGTGTTGCCAGCCGGCGATCGCCCTCTACCCGGTAAGCAAGGAGAATTATTATGTCCCCAGGAATGATGATTCAAGGCCAGTGGATAAGCAGAAGCGAACTCGATCGCGGCGGTCACTTTGAGGAGGAACCAACTACATTTCGCGATCGGGTGACTGCTGATGGATCGAGTGGATTTAAGGCAGAAGTAGGGCGCTATCACCTCTATATCGCTTTGCCCTGTCCGTGGGCTCATCGCACCTTACTGATGCGGGAAATCAAAGGATTAAAAGATGCTATCTCAGTGTCGATCGTCGATTCAGTAATGAGCGATCGAGGCTGGATATTTTCAGACGCACCGGAAACGATTCCTGACACCGTAAATCAGGCTCAATACTTACAAGAAATCTACGTAAAAGCCAATCCCAATTATACGGGACGAGTCACTGTACCAGTTTTGTGGGACAAACAAACTCAAACCATTGTCAATAATGAATCCCGCGAAATTATGCGGATGTTAGATGTCGAGTTTGCCTCACTCGCAACGCAGAATATAGACCTATGTCCGCCCGACTTACAACCGCAAATTGATGAAACGATCGATGCTCTCTATCTACCTATAAATGCTGGAGTCTATCGTGGGGGATTTGCTACTTCGCAAGCTACCTATGAAGAGGCAGTAACTGAACTCTTCGAGGGATTAAATGAGTGGGAAACTGTTCTGAGCCAGCAGCGGTATTTATGCGGCGATCGCCTGACTGAGGCCGATATTTGTCTGTTTGCAACGCTGTATCGGTTTGACTCAGTTTATCACGGACATTTTAAGTGCAATTTGCGGCGAATCATCGACTACCCAAACCTCTGGAATTATCTTAAAGATCTCTATCAGCTTCCTGCGTTCAAAGCGACGTGCAATTTAGAGCAGACTAAGCGCGGTTATTACATGAGTATGCCAGAGATTAATCCCGATCGAATTGTGCCGTTAGGGCCAACGATCGATTTCGACGAACCGCACGATCGCGATCGCTTTGGCAACACTTAGGAAGGAAGATGAACGGCAATCGATTTCAAATTGTTCAAACAGAAACAGCCAAGCTACAAACAGATACAGCAAATTTCAGGTAAGTGAGGTAGAGAATGAGGCTATAACGCTTTAGCAGAAAACGGGAAAGTACAGATGCCATTTGAAGAAACATTCTGGGCAGAACGTTTTGCAATGCTGGTCGATCGATTTGGTACGCCGTGGATGATTAATTGCGATCGAGCTGCCTGATATAGCGATCGCAAATCATTTGTGAACTTCTTACTCCCTCCCCTTACCAAGGGAAGGATAAGAATACTGTTGCATTATTTTTTTAAATTGGTATTAGGTTTAGGATTTCGCACTGCCCGATCTTCTAAATCAATTTCCGGAGCGTAAACCCCCAAACCAATATAGCAGATACGAGGGGTTCAACTCCATAAAAATCTTCTTTAAGTATTTCAAAAGACTTAGATTGTAGCTTACTTGCATCTTCTTTAACTATCTTGCTCCCCCCTCTTAAAAAGGAGCGGTAGGGGGGATATTAGACGCAATTAAAATTTTCTCACCAATCTCTCATCATAAACTCATCATTACCGGTGAATCTGTAATTGAAGCTACAGATTATTTCCCAAGTACAAATAATCTGGGCTTGCCGTCAATTAATTCACTCAAGGGTAAACAACATGGCAGTAAGAATTGGTAACGATAGCGACAACCGTTTGAGAGGAACATCTCAAGCAGACACTCTGCGAGGCATTGGAGGAAATGATACTCTGGAGGGATTTGGAGGATTGGACTTGCTGTTGGGCGGCAAGGATGACGACCAATTATTTGGCGGTGCAGATGCTGATATCCTGTCTGG
>JAAUPF010000171.1 GCA_012034575.1 Richelia sp. CSU_2_1
AGTTAAATCTTGAATTGTCGGCAGAGCAGCCCGGATGCGAGTATCATCTGTGATTATTACCGCCGTCGAGCGGTACGTTAAAGTCCGCGCGCACCAGTACCCGCTTGCCCGATAAGTCTGATGCCGATAAATTTGCTACAGTTTTTTTGTCACAGAATCGATCTCCTAAGTATATGTGTGTTTTTGTCTAATTCCGCTGCCAGGGCGGCACCGATCGCTCGCACTCGGACTCCGGACACGTTAAACAGCGTCCGTACCGCAAACGGAAGATGAAACAAACTGCACAGATTGGCTCAACGTAAACATTTTATCGGAGTCCGTGTCTCCGAGATCCGCGTATGTTCAAGACTGTATTATTTCCTGTCGATCGAAGCCGAGAAGCCCGCGAAGCTGTAGAAAAGGTTGTCAATATCGTGAAAACCTATTCTTCTCGCTTAGTTATTCTGTCGGTAGTCGAACCCCCAGCCGAGGATGCTGCTACCCCCTCCGAGCCCATGAGTTCCCCGGAAGCAGTCGCCAAGCTGCTGTCTGAAGCCCAAGCAGTATTTTCCCAGGCGGGAATCCAAGCTGAAATCATCGAAAGAGAGGGCAAACCAGCTTTCACGATTTGCGATGTGGCTGACGAAATTGGGGCTGATTTGATTGTCATGGGTTGCCGGGGGATGGGTTTAACTGATGATGGGGCGTCTGACAGCGTTACCAATCGGGTAATCAATCTGTCTCCTTGTGCAGTTTTGATTGTGCCTTAATGAAGGAAGAAGGAAGAAGGAAGAAGCAAAGAGGAAGGAAGTAAGAACTAAGGGAGAGGGAACAAACAAGCAAGCAGGATCGATAAGTAAAAATGAGGGCAGAAAGCAGAAGGCAACAGAAAGGAAACAAGTAAGAAGGGAGAAGAAGTAAACAAGCAAGCAGGATAAATAAGTAAAAATGACATTATTTCTTCTTGTTTATTCCCTGTAGGATTGGTGAGATAACTGAAACTTTGCTTCGACTTGGTTTTATTTGAGATCTTGCAGCAATGTCAATAAGGGGGTTATTCGTAGGTGGGGGCGGGTTTATTTAGCCTGTTTGCTACCTTTAAGGTGGTTGGCGAACCCGCCCCTACAGCTAATTGAGAAAGGTGCAAGATCTCAGTTTTATTTGACTGATTCCCACTTCCCTCTTCCTTTTTCTCTTTACCCTCATCCTTGTTCCCTCATCCTTCTTACTTGTTCCCTCATCCTTCTTACTTGTTCCCTCATCCTTCTTCCTTGTTCCCTCATCCTTGTTCCCTCATCCTTGTTCCCTCATCCCTCATCCTTCTTCATTCTTCCCTCATCCTTCTTCCTTCTTCATTCTTCCCTCATCCTTCTTCCTTCTTCCTTCTTCCTTCTTCCTTCTTCCTTCATATTATGACAATTCAATGGTATCCCGGTCACATAGCTAAAGCCGAACGGCAATTAAAAGAACAATTAAAGAAAGTAGATGCGGTAATCGAAGTTCGAGACGCGCGCATTCCTTTAGCTACTCACCACCCTCAAATACCGAATTGGGTGGGTTCTAAAGCCCGAGTTTTAGTCCTTAATCGGATGGATATGATTTCGCCGCAAGTTCGAGATTTGTGGGCAAAATGGTTTGAAGAAACAGGAGAAATCGGTTATTTTACCAATGCCGCACTCGGAAAAGGCATCGATGCGGTGACGGTGGCGGCCCAGGAAGCTGGAGTGCGGGTAAATCAAAGAAGGCGCGATCGCGGGATGCTACCGCGTCCAGTGCGGGCGGCGGCGATCGGCTTTCCAAATGTGGGAAAATCTGCTTTAATTAACAGATTATTGGGGCAAAGAGTGGTAGAAAGCGCTCGCAGGCCCGGAGTTACTCGATCGCTCCGCTGGATTCGCATTTCTGAGGAAATAGAGTTGTTAGACGCCCCCGGCGTGATTCCCAGCCGGATTCGCAATGAAGAAAATGCTGTAAAATTAGCGATCTGCGAAGATATTGGCGAGGCCGGCTACGACAACCAGCGAGTCGCGGCGGCGATGGTAGATTTGCTGGTCAACCTTCAGGCGGCTAACAGCGGTTTGATTTCCCTATCCGGCTTTCAATCTCGCTACAAATTAGATGCTGCATCGATGAACGGCGAAGATTATTTGCACGAAGTAGCTAAACACAGGTATAAAGGAGATGTGGAAAGAACCGCGCGGCAGATGTTAAATGATTTTAGGACTGGTGTGTTGGGTAAGCTTGCTTTGGAGTTGCCGCCTGCTGCATAAAGCTCGCGAAAAATTTGGTCTGGTGAATTTAAGTCTTATAAAAGCCTCTAAAATTCAACAGCCGTAACTTTTATGAAAGAACTAAATCTCGAACTCCAAATTAATGGAATTATCGAAAAAACAGTAGCAGTTGAAGGCGATCGATTTATTATCGGTCGCTTGCTAGAATGCGATTTGCAACTGCCTTTTTCCGATATTTCCCGCCACCACACTCGCTTGTTTAAATCGGCTTCAGGGGATTGGCTGGTTGAGGATATGGTAAGTACCAACGGGACGCTACTAAACGATCGCCCTCTCACCAGCCCTCATTTAGTACAGCAGGGTGATGTGATTAATTTGGGACAGCGGATTAATTTAATTGTTGTTTTGTTCGATCGCCCGGATACCGAGCTGCCAGAAATCGGTACAATGCCTGAAGGAGTGACAATTCTCGGCAACGTCAAAGAACTGCACAAACAGTGGATCGAACCGAGTACAAAAGTAGAAAAAAATTACGAACAAGCTATTTCTCGTTTAAAATACCTGGTTGATGTTGCTAAATATTTGAACACTGCAGAGTCGATCGAAGCAACGTTCGATCGAGTCCAGCAAATCGTATTCCGCGACATCAAAAATATCGAGCGGCTGGCATTGTTAATCGACTTCCGCAATAACGGTCAATTGGAAGTAGTTAAAACCGCAGCTAAAAAATCTTCTAAAAATCTGTATATGCCCGCCGATGGCAGTTGGATCGGTCGCACGATTTGCCGCAAAGTATTTTCCGAACAAGTTGCTCTCAAAACTGCCGACGCTCAACTTGACGAACAATTTGATGATAATATGAGTACGATCGACAAAGGAATTCGCACCGCGATCGCCGTTCCTTTGTGGGATGAAAATACAGTTTTTGGAGTGCTTTACGGCGACGCTCAGATAGCTTCTAGAGAGTGGTATTACGGCGGCGACGAAGATTTGAGCTTTTTTTCAGCATTAGGAAATATCGTAGCTTCTAGCGTGCAGCGGTGGCTGCTGACGCAAAAACTCCGCAACGAAGAAACCATGCGGCAAAGATTGGAACGCTACCATTCTCCTGCT
Organism: Richelia sp. CSU_2_1; assembly: GCA_012034575.1. Classification (GTDB taxonomy): domain Bacteria; phylum Cyanobacteriota; class Cyanobacteriia; order Cyanobacteriales; family Microcoleaceae; genus Microcoleus. The sequence continues at coordinate 3,324 of JAAUPF010000171.1, forward strand.
GTCGTGCAGCAGTTAATCAATACGGGAACTTTAATTAACGATCGACTCCCCCCCGTCGAAAGTGAAATCAGTATTTTGTTTGCCGATATTGTCGGTTTTACTGCGATGTCGGAACGCTTGAGTCCCCCGCAAATTGCCCGCTTGCTCAACAGTTTTTTTGAGGAAATGCTGCAAGAAGTATTTGGGGCGGGCGGCACTTTAGATAAGTTTATTGGCGATTGCATTATGGCATTTTTTGGTGCTCCAGAACCGCAGGCAGATCATGCCGATCGAGCCGTGGCGGCAGCTTTGGGAATGCTCGATCGTCTTGACAAACTCAATGCTACTAAAAGTTTGGGCGAACCGCTGCAATTGCGGATTTCTATTAATAGTGGCAAGGCGGTAATTGGCGATGTCGGCAGTTCTAAAAGAGTTGATTATACGGTGTTGGGTTCGACAATTAATCTGGCAGCCCGCATGGAAGGAATTTGTCAGCCGGGGGAATGCGTGCTGAGCGAAACAACTTATAATTTGGTGCGATCGTCCCAAAGTTTTGGACTGTTGGGAGATTTTCGTTTTAAAGGTATCGATCGACCGATTAATGTTTATCAAACCAACAGAAAACAATGCCGTTAAACTGTTGTCTCGTAGGGTGCGTCGCCACGAATAATTATTGCACTAAACCTCGATTAAACGAGCGACGCACCATACAATTTACAGCAGATTGCTCTTTTATGAAGTACACGCGCTTATCGGACAATCCCCCCAAGGACACGGCAGTGCCGTGTCCCTACCGACGATCTCCTGTACCTCACCGACATGAAAACTGCTGTATGACAAGGATGCCCCTAAACCGGATTTGGGATTAACTACCAAAAGTGGCAATCTGCATCAATCATATATCTATAAAAGGATGTTAGCGATCGAATGCTAGAACAGATAAAACTTCATAACTTTAAAAGCCATAAAAATACGCAGCTTAATTTCGATCGATCGCGCCTGCACGCCCTCGTAGGAAAAAACAGTTCCGGTAAAACATCAGTTTTGCAAGCATTGTATTATCTAAGTCAGCTTACCAATTCAGAGGCTAAAAATATTTTTCATAATGAAAGAGCGCCTCAATTTATTACGACAATTGGGCAAGATAATATGTCTGTTACCGCAAGCGGTTTCTGGGGAGACAACGAAAGACAGAATTGGGAAGCTTCCTATAATTGGCAATCAGAAGCTACTCGCCAAGGAATCCCGACAGTATTATGGGAACCCGATGAAACTCCAAAATTTTGGGTACAATCTGGAAGACTCAGGAAACCAATATTTACTTCGTTAAGTAACGCTCCCAAGTTTATTCGTGAATCTTTGGACTCTGCTGTTCATCTTAATCTAGCAGTTACTAATCTTACTAAAGCAGCTTACAGTGACGCAATTAAACCCCTAATTGAGTTCGACGGCTCGGGATTAGCACCTACTTTGGACTATCTTCGCGGTGAAGCTATAGAGCAATTTCAATTATTACAAGAAATGTTAAAACGGATCGTTCCAGGTGTCCGCGAAATAGGAGTAAGGCGAGCTAAAGTTACAGTCGATCGCCAGCGGTTAATCGAAGTTGATGGCAAATCTATCTCTTATGTAGAAAATCAAGAAATAGTAGGTCAAGAAGTTGTTTTAAACATGAATTCTGGCGATCGGATTCCAGCCCATGCCATTAGCGAAGGAACGATGCTCGCGTTGGGATTGTTAACTGTTTTGATGAGTCCCGATCGACCTAATTTAGTATTGTTGGATGATGTCGAACAGGGACTTCACCCAAAAGCGCAACGAGAATTAATTGCTGTTTTCAAAGAGATCGTTCAACAAAACAACAACCTGCAAATTATTTTTTCTACTCATTCTCCCTATATCGTAGATGAACTCACTGCTTCGCAAGTTCACGTACTAAGCAATACGAAATCGGGTTTTACTCGTTCCAAACGATTGGACGAACATCCCGATGTAGAATGGGCAAAGCAAACTTTAACTACCGGAGAATTCTGGGATGCGGAGGGTGAAGATTGGGTGCTTGCAGGAGAAATAGATGATTGAGTTGGTTGTTATTGATGAAATCGAAGACCGATTAATTCCAATTATTTTAACTGAGTAACTGTAGAAATGCGTATTTCCAATTCATTAATTGTAGCATCGATCGCGGCGATCGCAATCGAGTTGTGGTGGTCTCAAATCAAAGCATTTTTACGTGAATTCTCTCCTACCACTCTCACGATCGATATTTCGATCGCTCCGGCTCATAAACCTGCAATCTGCTGTATCTTAAGATAGATGCGGAAATCGATCGCGCTTGATAAGCAAAGACGATCGAGCTCCCCCAAATAGGATTCCAAAATTACAAGGTGTGAGGTTTGTTGTGACTAATAAATTCAGCTTGCCAGACGATTTACAAAATACCCTGGCAGAGGATCAGTGGTGGCTGCTTAACAACGGACAGCAAAAAATCGGATCGCAGACAATTGAACCCGGTACTGCAGGTATCGACCTCAACGTACTGCCCCTGTGGCCGCAGTATGCCGGTGAAGGTATCACAGTCAGCGTTCTTGATGATGGCGTCGATGGCCAACACGAAGATTTGAGAGACAATTTCGATCGCACTCGATCGCTGCCAGACAATTTAGGCGGGCCGTTTCCCGCACCTAGCGATCCGGAGGAAGATCCAGAGGATTCAGACGATCACGGTACTGCTGTAGCTGGAATTATTGCAGGTAGCAGAAACAATACTGGCACCGTCGGTGTGGCTTACCAAGCAACAATTGTCGCTTACAAAAATCAATCTATCGGGCAAGATTCCGGGCAGATTGATGCAGCCGATAAAGCTATTATCCTGGCAAGTTTGCAAGCGCAACAGCGATTCGATGTTTCCAATAATAGCTGGGGACCTAACTTAGCCTTTACTCAAAATACTCAAGAGATTGCAGCTATTAGAAATGGTGTTACTAACGGCCGCAACCGCTTGGGAACAATATTTGTCTGGTCCGGCGGCAACGAACGCGAAAACTTTAACCCGAATTTAAACAACAATCCAGGTCAGCGCGGCAGAAATGTTAACTTAGGCGATTACGAAAATAGCCGCAATGTTATCGCCGTAGCAGCGATCGACAATCAAGGAATTGTTGCCCCTTATAGCAATCCAGGCGCGCCGCTTCTCGTTTCAGCTTTCGGCGATCGAGGCAGCATTGCTACGGTCGATCGAACAGACAATGACGGCTACAATCCAAGAGAAAACCAAAACTTTCAAGACACTAACTACACAAACAACTTTAACGGCACCTCATCAGCAGCGCCGATGGTTTCAGGGATTGTCGCTTTAATGCTGCAAGCCAATCCCAGACTCGGCTACCGCGACGTTCAAGAAATTCTCGCTTATTCGGCCCGCAAAAACGATCCTGACAACCAGGACGTTAACAGCCAAGTTATTAACCGTACAATTTTCAAAGATATTTGGGACTTTAACGGTGCTAAAAATTGGAACGGCGGCGGCCTTCACGTCAATCACGACTACGGCTTTGGTTTAGTAGATGGCACTGCAGCAGTGCGCTTAGCAGAAACTTGGCAGTTGCGATCGGGACTCAATCAAAATGAAGCAGCTACTGCCACCAACGAAAGGGTGCAAATTGCCAATTTGACCCTGCCAACACCGCTCGAAATTCCTAACAATAATCCTGTCGGAATTACTCGCAGTTTCAGGATCGATCGACCCACCAACATTGACAAGATCGAACTAAATTTAGATATCGATCACGGTCAATTTCAAGACTTAACAGTCACGCTAACATCTCCCGACGGCACCGAGAGTGTCATCCTCGATCGCGTCCCTTATTTCACTGAAGTAGGTGAAGAGCAAGCAGATTTCGGTTTCAAAGGCACAACTATTAACTACACCTTCAGCAGTGCCCGCCATTGGGGAGAAAGCGGTGTTGGTAATTGGACGCTGAATATTACCGATAATAGCGCCACCAACGACCCGATAAATAACGGCAATTTGTATACACCTCCCCAAGAAGACGAAGAGGAAGAAGCAGAGGAAAACGGCGGGGCAGACGAAGACACAGTAAGAACTAGCGGCAACAATACCGGCCGACTCAAAGGCGCAACATTGCGGCTTTACGGCGACGATGAGATTGAAAACAACACCTACATTTATACAAATGAGTTCGCGAGTTTTAACGACGATCGCGATCCGAATGCTGTCGCCCGCCAAACTCTCACCGACACCAACGGCGACAATGACGCCATCAATGCTGCTGCGATTACCGATGGCGTTACCCTCAACCTAATCCCTGGCGTTGCCAGCAGCCTGCCGGGCCGCGATGCCACCGGACGTACCAGACTCAATCCCGTCACCCTCACGATCGCCCCTGGCAGCACGATCGAACACGCCTTCGCCGGCGACGGAGATGATTCGATCGTCGGTAACGACGCACCCAACACCCTCTACGGCGGCCGCGGCAACGACACCCTCGTCGCCATCGGTAACGGCGACACCCTGATCGGTAATGACCCTCAAATTCCTGTTGAGGATAGCAGCGGCAACCGGATTTATAACTATCGCGATCGGGATTATTTGGTAGGAAGTCTCGGCAACACTACTTTTATCCTCGATCCCAAAAAATCCGCAGGCAGCAAAATTATCAATGTCGATCGCGGCACCACTGTCAATAGCAGCGTCAACAGCAACGCCAATAATTTAATCCTCCCCGGCATCACCCTGACAAACTCCCTCGCAGCCGGACAAAACGGGATTGCCAGACAAGGCCGCGATTTGGCGATCGACTTAAATGCTGACGGCGCAATTACCGGGAGAGATGATGCGATCGTCGAAAACTTTTTCTCGCCGGGGGCGGGTCGTTTCCAAAACGTCGGCAACCTTTCTGGCAGCCAGATTTTAACCAATCCCCCAGCCAATTCAGGAAAAAATGTAATTACCGTTGGCACTCCGGCGGGGGCGGGCACGGGGGCACCCCCTCCGCTAGACGCTCCGCCCCTACAGGGAACCACTCCAACTCTGACGCCAACTCCAACGGGAACAAATGCAATTACCACTCTCACTCCGGCATTACTGGGGATAACAATCGGTACTGCCAGCGACGACATCATTGAAGGCAGCTTGGAAAACGACTCGATCGACGCCCTTGCTGGCAGCGATGAAGTCTTCGGCGAAGATGGCGATGACTCTATAGTCGGCAATACAGGAAACGACTACTTAGATGGCGGCCCCGGCAGCGACAGCTTAATCGGAGGTGCCGGAGACGACATCTTAGATGATGAATTTGGCAATAACTTGCTCTTGGGCGGCGACGGCAACGATGAAGTTTACGGCGGCAACGATGCCGACAGCATCGCGGGCGAGGGCGGAAATGACTCGCTGTTTGGCGATGAAGCTGACGATTCGATCGCGGGCGGTGCCGGTAGCGATGTTGCAGATGGCGAAGCAGGCAACGATACCGTAACTGGCGGTGAAGGCAACGACGCACTATTTGGAGGCTTAGATAACGACAGCCTCAACGGCGCCTCGGCAGCGACGCACTTTACGGCGATGACGGCAGCGATACCTTAGAAAGTAGCGGCGGTGTCGATAGTCTGTTTGGGGGTGCGGGCGATGATTTGTACCTGTTAAACGCTACTTTGGCAGGGGGCAACATCATTGCTGATGGTGGCGGTAACGACACTCTAACTCTCAATGGCGTCACGGTGGCGATCGGCTTGGCTAGCGGTACGGCAGGCGTTACGCGGGGCGGCGAATTCAATACTGACTTGCTCGTCGATCTCAACAGAAATGGAGTGTTTAATCCTGCTGTTGATTTGTTAATTCTCGACTTTTTTGCCGATCGAAATCTCGAACCGGGAGAAGGTTTTATCGAAACAGTCGGCAACCTGGAGGGAGATACAATTCTGGCAAGTTTTCCGCTAAAAGCCACAACCGGACCCGATTTCATAGCGGGCGGCAGCAGCGACGATAGCCTTGAGGGATTGCCCGGTAACGATACGATCGACGGCGATGCAGGCGATGATTCGCTGTTCGGAAATACTGGCAACGATGTGTTAAATGGCGACGAATTAATTGCGATCGCTGATTCAGGCGGCACGGACATTCTCGGCACGCAAGCCGGTAACGATTTGCTCGACGGTGGCAGGGGCAACGACACTATGAATGGTGGCGGTGGTAGCGATACTTTGTCGGGCAACCGAGGTAACGACAGTCTCTCGGCTGGTGGGGGCGATGACATCCTCAACGGCGGCCCCGGCGGGGATACTTTGTACGGCGGTTTGGGGAACGATACTTTTCTGGGCAATAAAGGCGAAGATCGGATATTTGGTAATGTTGGCAATGATTCGATCGATGCTGGAAGAGGTAACGATATCGTTGTTCTCGGCAAAGGAACAGATGAGGTTCTAGGCGGCGGCGGTAATGATTCGCTGTACGGAAATGAAGGTTTTGATGTTATTTTGGGAGGCAAAGGTAACGATTTAATTTTGGGCGGTCGGGGCAATGATTCGATTACCGGCGATGGGGGAAATGACAGTATTTTCGGTCAGTTAGGCAACGATTTATTGCTGGGAGGCAGCGGTAACGATATTGTCCGAGGCGGTGCGGGAGATGATACTCTCGCAGGTGTCGAGCCGAGCGCGCCTACTACGGCAACTGGAGAATTCGATACTTTAATCGGTGGTTCCGGGCGCGATCGTTTCCTGTTAGGAGATGGCGATCGAGTTTACTATAGCGGTACAGGCAATGCTTTAATTACTGACTTTAATTCTGTGGAAGATGCGATCGTCCTTTCGGGAACTCGGGCAAATTATACGCTGTCGGTTTCGGGGAATGTAACTAACATTTTCCTGAGGCAGACAGGCCAGCCAGACAATCTCATTGCTGCGGTGCAAGGAACAACAAATCTGGCTCTCGATCGACCTTATTTCACTTTCATTTAGCCGAGACTTTGGAGGACACGGCAGTGCCGTGTCCCTACAGGAAATCGATAATTGTTTGCGGAATCTCGATCGACCTTATTTCATTTTCATTTAGCCGAGACGTTGGAGGACACGGCAGTGCCGTGTCCCTACAGCAAATCGATCGTTGGTTGTGGCATCTCGATCGACAAGTGAATTTAGAGAATGTGGTGTATAATATAGATGGAACGTACTGTTTTCGATCGTCAGTTTTCTCATCAGTTCCTTTAGCATCATGACACCGAGTTTCCCAGGGATGAATCCTTATCTTGAAAATCCTGTTTTATGGTCAGAGGTTCACTCTTGGCTGATAGTCGAACTGGCGCGATCGCTCAATCCCTCACTCGTACCCAAGTATCGATCGGCTGTGGAAAAACGGGTTTATTTTGATGCTGTAGGAGTCGGTATTCCAGATGCCTCAATTTTCCAACAAAACCCTGAGAGCGATCGAACTTCTACCGCAACAACTGGGGTGTTAAGCAAGCCGATTCGAGTGACATTGCCCCTCTCAGAAGAAGTTACAGAACGCTATCTGGAAATTCGCGAAGTCAAGACTGGGAAAGTGGTAACAGTGGTAGAGATTCTTTCACCTAAAAATAAACGAGCTGGTGAAGGAAGAGACAAATATTTGACTAAACGACAAAAAATTTTGAACAGTGCTACTCACCTCGTTGAAATCGATCTCTTGCGATCGGGAAAATTAATGCCCATGACTCAAGAGATTCGATCGCACTATCGCATTTTGGTAAGTCGGTCTAATCTCCGTCCCGAAGCAGAACTTTACCCGTTTAACCTTCAAGAATCAATGCCTCAATTCTTGTTGCCTTTACTGCCAGAAGATCCGGAACCTGTTGTGAATTTATCAGAGGTTTTGAGGCAAGTTTACCAGGAGGCTGCCTTAGATTTGGCGATCGATTATTCAGTGTCGCCCGTCCCACCGCTAAGTGAAAGCGATTGGCAATGGGTGCGATCGTTAACCTAGCTTTTTTCAGCTAATAACGTTCAGACTTGGGGGGTGGGCGGGCCCGTCACGGAATTGCCGGGGTCGGCGATCGTTTAATATTACTCGCGAGGGATGGAAGAAATGGCTGTGATGGCGTTCGTTCGTCGGAGCCTTCGATATACTGCCCTGTAAGGGTTTCAGGCTTTAACAACATGGGTTGGGAGGGTGTTTGTACAGACATTTTTGGGAGTCCTCGCGATCGGCCTCCAGACACCTTGCGCTGTATTGGGTGTATAATGGAGGCCTCCCCACTCGCTGGGGAAACTAATTGAATGGAAACCTTCTTTTGTTAGCAACTGTTGGAGTTGATTGCGAACATCTCTCCCCACTCGCTGGGGAAACTAATTGAATAGAAACTTCTCATACAAAAGCTCCTTTAATCGGGAGCTTTTTTGTACCGTCCCCAGTCGTTTGAAAAACTAATTGAATGGAAACTGCCAATTCATTGATGCGATCGCAAGTAACATTATTGCAACACTTTTCTCCCCGATCGCCCCAAACTTGCTAACATTTGAAATGGCGATCGCGACAGCACGAGAAGGGGGAAAGAATCTATGAAAAGCCTGTGGAACGACCTGGAAGCGCAGCAATATCCCGATGACTTAGCCCTGCGGGTTTACACCTCCCGCCTGCTGGGACGCGAACCTGCATTAGTCCTTCACGGCGGCGGCAACACTTCCGTCAAAATTCGCGAAACCAACATTGTCGGCGAAGCAGAAGATATTCTCTACGTCAAAGGCAGTGGCTGGGATCTCGCTACCATTGAAGCTGCCGGATTTTCCCCCGTCCGCATTCCCCACCTGCTGAAATTGGCGCAACTCGAATCCCTCTCCGACCCGCAGATGGTCAACGAGTTGAAAACTCAGATGACTCGGGCTAGCGCCCCTTCTCCATCCGTCGAAACCATCCTGCACGCTACGCTGCCTTATAAATATGTAGATCACACCCACGCCGATGCCGTAATTGCGATTACAAATACAGCTAATGGATTCGATCGCATTCGAGAGATTTACGGCGATAGTTTGGTGATTATTCCCTATGTAATGCCGGGATTCGATCTCGCTCGTTTGTGCGCCCAGAAATTTGCCGCCGATGCAACAGAAAAAACTATCGGCATGGTGTTACTAAATCACGGATTGTTCTCTTTTGGAGAAACAGCCCGCGAATCCTACGAACGGACGATCGAACTTGTTTCTCTCGCCGAAGATTACCTCCGCAAAAACGGCGCGGGCAGTCCTCCTTCTGCCCAAGCAACCGCCGCACCAGAAGAGAAATTCCTGCGCCACAGCCTCGCCGAATTGCGCCACCAACTCTCTAAATCAGCCGGATTTCCCGTCATTCTGGCAACCAATCGCACTCCGAAAACCGTCGCCTACGCCCGCCGCGACGACATCAGCAAAATTTCTCAACAAGGGCCGCTGACTCCGGATCACGTCATTCGCACCAAACGGATTCCGATGTTGGGACGGGATGTTGAGGCCTATATTGCAGCCTACAAAGCTTATTTCCAAGCCCATGCTGCTGCCAATTTGACGATGCTAGACCCCGTACCGAGAGTGATTCTCGACCCGGATTTCGGGATGTGTGCGGTGGGACAGACTGCGAAGGCGGCACAGATTGTAGCAGATATTTACGATCGCACCATCGATGCGATCGAATCGGCAACTATCCTCGGCGGCTACCAAGCTTTGCCTGCTAAAGATATCTTTGCTGTCGAATACTGGGATTTGGAACAAGCCAAACTGCGTCAAGGCGGCAAACCGCCGGCATTTACAGGAGAAATAGCGTTAGTTACCGGTGCAGCTTCAGGGATTGGTAAAGCTTGCGTCGATTCGCTGTTAAAACGCGGCGCGGCAGTTGTGGGATTGGATATTAATCCGCAAATTGAAAGTTTGTATTCCCGCGCTGATTTTTGCGGCATTACTTGCAATGTTACTGATGAATCTGCAATTATTGCTGCCTTAGAAAAAGCAATTGAAAAATTTGGCGGTTTAGATATTCTGATTCTCAACGCTGGAATTTTCCCCGCAAGTCGATCGATTTCTCAACTCGACACCGACGAATGGCGCAAAGTCATGTCGATCAATCTCGATGCCAATCTAATATTAATGCGGGAATGCCACTCATTCCTCAAACTCGCACCAAAAGGCGGCCGCGTTGCCGTCATCGGCTCAAAAAACGTTCCCGCACCGGGACCGGGTGCGGCTGCTTATTCTGCATCTAAAGCGGCGCTAAATCAACTGGTGCGCGTGGCTGCATTGGAATGGGGGGGCGATCGCATTCGGATCAATACTTTGCATCCAAATGCGGTTTTTGATACCGGAGTTTGGACGGATGAAGTGTTAGAATCCCGCGCCAAACATTACGGTTTATCGGTGGAAGAATACAAAACTAATAATGTGTTGAAGGTGCAAGTAACGAGTCATTCTGTGGCAGAATTGGCGGCGGAATTGTGCGGTGATTTATTTGCCAATACCACGGCGGCGCAAATTCCCGTGGATGGAGGGAACGATCGGGTTATTTGATAGTCGATCGTCGATCGTTGATAGTCGATCGCGAAGCGTCCGCCTTAACGGAATCGATTGATGAAATTCATCTGCGTTTATCTGCGTTTATCAGCCTTTATCTGCGGTTGCAAATTGAGAGTTGACCTGGGACAGTTGACAGTTTGATAATATGATATCATGTATTCCCACCTCTATGGAGGGTTTCAGCGCTGCGAACATTACTCATCATTTTACCTACACATTTTATGCTATGTCATCCAACCAGCAAAATCTTTCCTTGCTAACGAATCGTGCAGTTGCAGCAGCAAAGTCTATCGCTTCTAACTACGGAATTAAAGTTGAAGATCCGGAGGTACTTGCTGATGCTTATTCTGTGCGAATTCATCTCAAACCTGCGCCGATTGTAGCGCGTGCCAGCACGATTACCTCAGTGCTGCGAGATCCGATCGAGCCTTGGTTGGCGCGCGAACTTTCTGTCGCTCAATTTTTAGAAACGCGAGGCGTTCCCGTCGTGGCACCTAGCAATCTTTTACCGCCAATTCCCCACGAATGCGACGGTTTGACTGTGACTTTCTGGTGCTACGCTGAACCTGTTTCCGATCCCCTGCCGGACTCTGCAACCGTCGGAAAGATGCTAGCCGAATTGCACGTTGTTTTGCGCGATTACCCAGGCGATATGCCGCTTTTAGCGCCACCACTCAACGATATTCCGCAAGGACTCGATCGACTTCAGCAACTGGGAAATATCCTGCCAGGGAGCGATTTAAAGTTGTTACAAAACACTTTCGATCGACTGTTACCTCAGTTAACTAACCCCGCCGATCCGCTGCAGCCATTGCACGGCGATGCCCATGCTGGCAATTTAATTCCTACTGCAAAAGGGCTGTTGTGGAACGATTTTGAAGACACTTGCATCGGGCCGATCGCTTGGGATTTAATTAACTTTGATGCGGAGGCGATCGCAGCCTATCCTAACCCTCCCGAGGCTGCTGTGGTGGAATTGTACCGCCAAGTGAGGCAACTTCACGCGATCGTGTGGGTGCACGCCTTGCTACCGGAATTCTCAGCCTGGGCTGAACCTGCTAAAGTGATGCTCGACAATTTGCGCGATCGAATAGTCTAGATCCCCCTAAATCCCCCTTAAAAAGGGGGACTTTAAGAGCGCTTCCGGTTAAAAAGGGGGGGCTTTAAGAT
>JAAUPF010000172.1 GCA_012034575.1 Richelia sp. CSU_2_1
AGGCTGCTATCCTTGTCTTTCAACAAGCTCCTCAAGCGTCTAAGGGTCAATGCCCTTGGTTTCGCGAAGTCCCCGCGTACCTTTTTGTGAGTATTAAATACCAGACTTTCCAGCCTGTGTATTCATTCTCATCTTAAGTATAAGGGCGAAAGCCCTTTTTACACCGCTAAAAATGTTAAGATTCAAGAAAGATTGAAGGCGGTTAAAACCGCTCGTGTCGCTTACATCTCATAGCTAAAGCTGATGAGTTTTCCGCTTTCCGTCCTTGTTTTATAATTATTGGAGAGGTCTATTATTCTACGTACATTTGATTATAGTATAAATATATACTTTTACTGTACTTAAGTAAAAAAAATTTGTTTTGCTAGACAGCCAAGCAAAAATGTCTGTGGGGCTGTTTATGAAGTTTACATAAATAATAAATGGTATTTTTAAAGATTCTGTAAAGCTGTTACCTTGATACTACCAGTTGCAACAGGATCTGGCGTATGATCGGCGTAAAAACAGGGAAAAATGCAAGTAAAAACATTAAATAAAAAAATACTTGAATGAAAACAGAAATCGGGTTATAAACAACAAGTAGAGCTGACTTTACAATTGGTAACGTAGCAGCGATCGAAATCAAGTAAATTTTTCCCATGTAATTTAAACAATTTAGGTGATGATTTCTACTGCCGATCCGACCATATCCGTCATTATCCCAGTACACAACGGCGGTCCGTACTTCCGCACCTGTTTGTCAAAACTGGCTCAAGCTGTACCGAAGCCGATCGAGATTATTGTAGTAGCAGATGGCGAAAGCGACGGTTCTTGGCGTTTGGCTAAGGAATTCGGCGCAAAAGTCATCAGGATTCCTGAATGCGGGGGGCCGGCGCGGGCGAGAAATTTGGGCGCGCAGGCTGCGAAGGGAGATATTCTATTTTTTGTGGACGCTGATGTTGCCATTTGTCCTGAAGCTATAGGATACGCGATCGGCATTTTCAAAAAAAATCCCTACTTGGCTGCGATGATTGGCTCTTACGACGATGCCCCTGGAGATCCCGGTTTTCTGTCACAGTACCGGAATTTGCTACATCATTACGTGCATCAAACAGGTAGTGAAGAAGCCTCGACTTTTTGGGGGGCTTGCGGAGTGATTCGCCGGGAAATTTTTTTGCAGATGGGTGGCTTTAATGAGGGTTATCGCCAAGCTTCGATCGAAGATATTGAGCTGGGCTACCGTTTGAAACAAGCCGGTTATAAAATTAGGCTGTGTAAAGCTTTGCAAGTGAAGCACTTAAAGCGGTGGGAAGCTGTGGGGCTGCTGAAAGCTGACTTTTTCTACCGAGCACTTCCTTGGACAGAATTGATTTGGCGCGATCGCAAATTGACTAACGATCTTAATTTACAAGTTTCGAGCCGCATCAGCGTAATTTTAACTTATTCAATATTGCTTGCAGTTTTAGGGGCGTTGTGGTGGCCGGAAACTCTCGTACTGGCTAGCTTATTGGCTATACCGCTGACGGCAATTAATGCACAACTTTATCGTTTTTTTCGACGCAAGCATGGTATAATGTTTGCCCTCAAAACAATTCCTTGGCACTGGCTGTACTACTTTTATAGCGGACTAGCTTTTGCGATCGGCACTGCTCGCCACTTGTTCCAAAAAAAGCCTTGGGCCTCCAAAGTTAGCTTACCAGTGTCAGCTCAGTCGATCGAGGCAAATTGAAGAAGGACAATGTTTCAATCGATCGAGAATTTATCAGGGTATTCACGGGTGTATCTATTTATTTGAAAAGTTATAAAGGAATTGTATAGTCAAATAAAAAGCTAGAGGTAGGCAAACGTGAAACATTATCCTGTTGCGATCGTCGGTGCTGGGCCTGCCGGTTTGACCGCCGCCTACGAGCTAGTCAAGCAAGGAATCGCTCCGGTTGTACTGGAAAAAGGGGATAAAGTTGGTGGATTAGCTCGTACAGAAACCTATAAAGGCTACCGTTTCGACATTGGTGGACACCGATTTTATACTAAAGTTGTAGCCGTGCAGCAGTTGTGGGAAGAAGTGCTGGGAAATGATTTTATTAAAGTGCCGCGCTTGTCCAGAATTTATTATCGAGGTCGATTTTTTAATTATCCGATAAGTGCCTTTAATACTGTATTTAATTTAGGTGTATTTGAAAGTCTGCTAATTTTGTTAAGCTATCTGCAAGTAAGAATTCAGCCACTTCCTGAAGAAACAACTTTTGAGCAATGGGTGATTAATCGTTTTGGGGAAAGGCTATACCGAACTTTTTTTAAGACTTATACAGAAAAAGTATGGGGAATTCCCTGTTCCGAAATACAAGCAGATTGGGCGGCACAGCGGATTAAGGGGCTGTCGCTGAAGACAGCAATAATTAATGCTTTGTTTGGTAGCAATGATACGAAAACATTAATCAAAGAGTTTGATTATCCGGCTTTGGGGCCGGGGATGATGTGGGAAAAGTTCGCGGAAGCTGTTGAAACTAAAAAGGGCAAAGTTTACCTCGATACTAAAGTCATTAGCTTTCAGCGGGAAGGAAATAAAATTAAAAGCATTACTGCGGAGCAAAACGGAGAATTAGTGCAATTTTCGGCGGATAATTTCGTTACTAGTATGCCGATATCGGCGCTGGTAGCAAGACTCGATCCGCAACCACCACAAGAAGTTTTGCACGCGGCGCGATCGCTCAAATATCGAGATTTTTTGATTGTATCGCTAATTGTCGATCGCCCAGATTTGTTTCCCGACAACTGGATTTACATTCACAGCCCTGAAGTTAAAGTTGGACGAATTCAAAACTTTAAAAATTGGAGTGCTGCATTGGTTCCCGACGCCAACAAAACTTGTTTGGGAATGGAATATTTTTGTAACGAGGGCGAGGAACTTTGGAAAATGTCGGACGAGGAACTTGTCGAATTAGCAACTGGCGAGTTGGTGCGTTTGGGCTTAGCAAAAACTGCCGATGTTAAAGATGGAGTTGTCATACGGCAACCGAAAGCTTATCCAGTTTATGATGGCGAATATCGCGGACACTTGCAGGTACTTGAAGGCTTTTTAAAGGGTATTGAGAATTTGCAGACGATCGGGCGAAATGGTATGCACCGATACAACAATCAAGATCATTCCATGCTGACGGGAATGCTGGCTGTAAGAAATATTCTCGGCGAAAAGCATGATTTGTGGGATGTCAATACTGAGCGATCGTACTATGAAGATTTTAGTGTCGATCGGTCAAAAGAAAAAAAGGATTTGGATTTGATTGCGCAGTCCAGTTGACATTTAGATCGAGTAGTGTAATTGATGCAAAACGATGAAAAAAGTAGCCGTGTTTGGTAACGCTGGAGGCGGTAAATCAACTCTCAGCAAGAGATTATCGGAAATCACTGGTTTGCCACTTCACATCTTGGATAAGATTCAATATCAATCTGGGGGTGTTGAGGTTCCCCATGAAGAATATCAGCACACCCACGAGCAAATTGTGGCTGCCGATCGATGGATTATTGACGGGTTTGGTTGTATGGAAACCCTCTGGCTGCGACTCAATGAGGCGGATAGTCTGGTTTATGTCGATTTGCCACTATACGTGCATTTTTGGTTGGTGACTAAACGGCTGATTTCAGGTAGTTTTATACCGCCTGCAGGCTGGCCGGAAAACAGTCCGATCTTGAAAAGTTCAATGAATAGTTACCGTGCTCTTTGGTTATGTAACAAGCATTTGACTCCCAGATATCGCGAGTATGTCGATCGCGCTCAAAATACCAAAAGTGTTTATCACCTCAGATCTACTAAAGAGATTTCACAATTTTTGGAATCGATATCGCAAAGGACAGTGGGCAGTTGACAGTTGACACTAGTAACTAATAACTAATGACTAATAACCAATAACTAATGACTAATAACTAATGACCGATCGATGCTACGGCCGATCGCAAATTTCCTTGAAATTCTCCCAAAATGCGATCGCACTCTTCCCTCTCCAAATTAGTCCAGTGCATCATCAAAGCTAACTTCACAGACTTGCCACTTTTTTCGAGCAAAAAACCTGCTTCCTCCCGGTTCAAATCGGTCAAATCTTGCAGCATCCGCACCGCTCGATCGCGCAACTTCCGATTAGTTACGGCCACATCAACCATCCGATTTCCGTACACCTTCCCCAGCTTCACCATCACCCCAGTCGAAATAATATTCAAAGCCATTTTGGTCACCGTACCCGCTTTCAACCGCGTCGAACCGGCCACTATTTCCGGGCCAACCAATAACCTAATGTCAACATCAGCCTCAAAATTCACTTGTTTGACAGGTACGCAAGCCATAAATACAGTCTTCGCCCCCCGCTGGCGCGCAGCCTGCAAAGCACCCGCTACAAACGGCGTCGTACCCCCAGCAGTAATGCCGACAACTACATCTAAATTGGTAATTTGACGGTGGGCGATCGCCTCAGCCCCATCCTGGGCCCGATCCTCCAAATCCTCCGAACTCCGCACCAAAGCAGCCGCACCCCCAGCAATAATCCCCTGTACCAGTTCTGGAGGCGTGCAGAAAGTGGGAGGACACTCCGCCGCATCCAACACCCCCAAACGCCCGGAAGTACCCGCACCCACGTAAAACAGACGGCCACCTTGACGCAGAGACTCAGCAGCGATGTCAATAGCTAAGGCTAAATCTTTGCGGGATTGGGCAATCGCGTTTAAGGTTTGAGCGTCTTCCCGGTTGAACAAATCCACCAATTCGATCGAACTGAGTTGGTCTAAATTTTCGCTGTTGGCATTTACCTGTTCCGTCAGCAGATGCCCTCTTTCTTCCAAATTGTTCATGCTTTGTTACTAGTTATTGGTAATGGTTGATTTTTTATTTTTTATTTGTTGGTTCCGATGCCCAATGCCCAATGCCCAATTACCCATTACCCATTTCCGCCATTCCCCCATTCCCCCCTTGGCGAGGGTGGGGTGGGGGTGAGGGGGGGTTCCCATTACCTATTACAAAAGTCCTTCGAGTCGGCGACGAATTGAATCCAGTTCGCTTTGAGATACATCGGAATCGGGCTTCGACTCCGCTTCCACCTGCCAATCTGTCTGCGGGACATTGTTTTCTGGGGGAATCTCCAACGCACCCGCCGGCACCAGTTCCCAGTCATAATCGACACTATTGCAGAACTCCTTAATTTCCTCCTCGTCGATGGCCTCGACAGTCGGTTCGGGGAAATCCTGAGCTTCTAACATCACACCAAAGCGGGTGGCGTCGTCTTCTGACTCAAACATCAGAACTTTGTTACGATCGCCGAACTGAATGGTATGAATTCCCTCGTTCTCTGTCCGGGCATTGAAGAGTAAGACGAACACTCGCATAGGTTTTCAACACTTTAATTAACGACCGTTTTTTTATATTAGGATCGATCGACCCACCAATAACACAGAATAAGCTGCTGCGCATCTAGCGCTAGAGCGGGAGAGCGGGAGAGAATTTACTGTAGGGTGCGTGCGGAACACCTTAACGTCTAGTTTAATTGGTTACAGGCATGGCTGTATGTTTTGATTAAGTTTCGTAAAGGTTTCTGGAGTTTGCCCGATCGCGCTGGGTGTCAATGTAGAAGTTCGATCGCACCATCGGCACTTACAGCCCCTATTCTCAGTCATTAGTTCTGAGTCGCCATCCGTCATTCGGCTTTCGTTACAAGGCACGATCGAAAAAATCATCATACCGAATCTCAAATCGGCTGACGATCGAGCAATTTGGTCCGGGATCCCAGATTCAGTCCGAAAGCAGACTCAGGACGGAGCGAGAAAAAAGTGACCATCCTCTTCACTTGCCCCCCGATTTATCAGTGGGAGCGCTTTCTTTAATCTATAGCAACCCCCACAATGGATCGCGGACATAAATAATCTCATGAATAGATCCCTTAACCCAAGAGCCGCGAATGGTTTGATTCCCGTACTATGAAATGTCAACTGTCAACTGCTATAAAATCTAAAATCTAAAATTGGTTGACTTCCTCAATTCCTGAACTCTCAGAGCTCGAAGCAGACAAGCATAGCATGACTAACTCTCCCGACGACAAAAATCAACCCGCATCTCTTTCCGGACGCCGGTGGTGGCGCCTGCTGCTGCTTAGCGGTACGGGATTGGGCATTCTCGGCCTGGTTGGGGCTACGGTAGCTCAAGCTTGGGTGCGGGAAAAGTTAGCTCCTTTGGTGGAATCTGAAGTCAGTCAGACACTGAAGCGGCCCGTGCAAATCGGACGTTTGGAAAGGTTTTCTCCGACAAGTTTGCGGTTCGGTCGATCGTCCGTGCCTGCAACTGCTACCGATTCGGATTATGCTGCTACAGAGGCAGTTGAAGTGCAATTTTCCATCTGGCAACTGCTGTTTAATCGCACTCTCAAATTAGATATTACTTTAGTCAAACCCAGCGCTTATATCGAACAGGATAGTCAAGGTCGCTGGGTGAATCTTGAAACTGCCGCTCCCAAACCTTCCGGTTTATTTAAAACTGAAATTGGTGCCGTGCGAGTTGAAAATGTCGCCGCTGTTTTGGTGCCGAGTCCAGCAGCAGGACAGAAAATTTCGGCTCCGATTTCCGTAAGTTTGAAAAATGGCAGCGCTAAATTTTTGGAGCAAAATCAGCGGGTTCTTTACGATCTTAACGGTCAGTTTACTCAAAATGACAATTTTGCCGTCAAGGCGGATTCTCTGCTGTCTACTGCTCAAACTAACGTGCAATTACAAGGTCAAAACCTGCCTTTGTCTGACCTCGCTAGGTTGCTAAAACTTCCTGGTGTGGTTTTGCAAAATGGTCAGGGAAATGGCAATTTGACCGTGCAAGTCCGAGATAATAAAGTAGCGGGAATTGCGGGAAATGCTAGTTTTCAGGGAGTGCAGGCAAGCATCAATCCCCTGAAACAAATAGTGCAAAATAGCAGCGGTCAGTTGCGATTTCAGGGAACTAATGTAATTGTCGATCGGCTCACAGCTAATTACGGTCAAATTCCGCTTTTGATAGCAGGCACTATTGAAAATGGAACTAATTTTAATCTGGATCTAGCTAGGTTCGATTTGGTAACGAACGTGCAACCCGTGGCTGTAGCAAATGTTGTGAGCGCGGTGGAACAAGAATTAGGTCAAAAAGTGGTATTGCCCGTGCCAGTGGCGGGGGAAGTGAAGGTAGATGCCAAGCTAACGGGAACTGTGGCGCAGCCGATATTGGCAGGTACGATCGCCTCCACCAAACCTGCAATAGTCGATCGCTTGCAATTAAACAATATTAGCACTAATTTCAAACTGGAATGGCGGATCGTGGCTCAATCGCCTGCTCCGAATTCCGAGTCTTCAATTAAACCATTGTCATCTTTAGCTTTGGCATTGAGCGATATTTTGGTAGTGCCGGCGGCGGGTGGTAAAATTGGCGGTAAAGGTCAAATTGAAATCGCGTTGGGAAGCGAGAATTCGCGATCGGGTTTGGTGTTTGATTTGCAAGCTGAAAATATACCAGGAGATGCGATCGCCCAAGTTTATGCTCTGCCAATTCCCGCTACTGTTAAAGTTGGCAATATCTCGGCTAAGGCTCAAGTTTTCGGCCCTTTAGACAACATTCAAGCCAGAACTCAATGGCAAGCGCCGCAAGGGACTTTTCCGGCTAGTGGCGAACTGCGAGCCGATCGCAATTCAGCGGATTTGCCAAATACAATTGTGAAGGTTGGCGACGGTTCAGTGAATGTGAATGCTGCGTTAAAAAACCGTCAGTGGCAAGCTTTAATCGAGAGCGATCGAGTTGCTCTCAACAGTTTACAGCAAATTATACCGGGACTTGTTTTACCTCCTGAATTAGCAGGTTCCTTCAGCGGTACTGCCGAAGCTGCCGGAACTCTGGACGATTTGAGTTTGAATGCGATCGCAGCTAGCGGCAAAGGAGTATTGAATATTGCTGATAGTATTGTTAATGTTAACGGCGAACTGGAATCGGGACGCTGGCAAGCTGTTGGCAAGACTGACAAAGTTGCTCTCAATCGACTGATAGATATTGGCTTGCCGTTTCTAGCACTTACTAATTCTAACAATTCAACAGCGGAAAATCTTAACGTTATCCAATCCAAAATCCAAAATCTCAAATCGCTCGATGGACAGCTAGCGGGTCAATTTCAAGCTGGGGGAAATGTTGACAATTTGACTGCTGGCAGAATCAATGCTAGTGGCATTGGCCGACTAAATATTGCCGACAGCAATGTCAATTTCAATGGAGAATTAATCGCCGGAAAATGGCAGGGAACGGCAGAAACCGATCGCACTTCTATCAGTCGCTTAGTAGATTTAGCACTGCCGATTTTAGATGTGGCTTCAGCATTCAATCCCGACAATCAGCAATCTGCAAATCTCAAATCCAAAATCCAAAATCTCAAATCGATCGACGGCAAACTATCGAGTCAATTTACAGCTTCGGGAAATCTAGAAAACTTGACAGCTAACAGGATTAATGCTAGCGGTAGAGGACAGCTCGACCTTGCTGCTGGTAATGTGAATTTTCAGGGAGAATTAGTCGCGGGAAATTGGCAAGGAAAAGCAGAAACAGATCGCACTTCGATTAGCCGTTTAGTAGATTTAGGATTGCCACTGTTAGATGTTGCTTCAGCATTTAATGCTGACAACCCACAAACAGTCACCAACCTCAACAATCTCAAATCCAAAATCCAAAATCTCAAATCGATCGACGGACAAATATCGAATCAAATTCAAGCTGCTGGAAGTCTTGACAAATCAACTGCCGAACTAGCTGTAAACAGCAGTGGCAAACTCAATATTGCTGACGGCACTGTTAATTTTAAGGGAAAATTAGCAGACGGGCGCTGGCAAGCTTTCGCCAATGCCGATCGAGTTATTCTCAGTCGCTTGGAACAAACTATTCGCGACACGCAACTGTTTACCCTGACGGCAACTTTACCTAAAGGATTTGACGGTAGAGTTAACGGCCAAATTCAAGCAGCGGGAAGTTTGGATAACTTGACAGCGAAGGGAATTAGTGCTAATGCAGAAGGACGAATTTTAGCCGATCGACTGGGGGCGATCGACACTACAGCCACATTGGAAAATGGCAACTGGCAAGCATTCCTAGAAACTAACGGAGTTGCCGTCAGCAATTTGGAACAAACCCTCAAACAAACTGGTTTGTTGACTGCTAATTTACCGCGAGAAATTGACGGCACTCTCGATGGCAAAGTCCGCCTTTTAGGAACAGTAGATAATTTCACAGCCAACGGCATCACCGCCAACGGCGAAGGACAAATTCGACTTGCCAATGGCGGCGGCATTGTCAATGCCAAAGGCAGCGCCACATCGGGAAATTGGCAGGCGTCGATCGCAGGAGACCAAATTGCCCTAAGTCGCTTCCAGAAAGCTTTTGAAGCCCAGCGCCAAAACTTGCAAGCCGGAGGTTTGGTTTCCCAAGCCCAAAGTTTGCCCCTACTCCGGGGACTATTTAACGGCAATGTAAACTTGTTCGGCCCGATTGGGGCGGGCACGGGAGCACCGCCCCTACAAAATGTTCGCGCTGGTGGCAGTTTCCGCATCTCAGAATTGCCATTTCTGAAACAACCTTTTGAGGCAATATTTAACTGGGATGGCAACCGGATAGAATTAGAAGAAGCTGCAACTCGCGGTTTGACGGCAAGTGGATTTGTCGGTGTTGAGTTAGCAGGTAAAGGATTGCCTTCAATTTCCAATTTAGATTTGGATGTCAAACTCTCCAACTTTAACTTGGAAGCCTTGCCAGCAGAACAGCTAGCATTTTTGACACCCATGGGTGTCAAAAATGATTCAGAGAAAAACCAGCCCCTGCGCGGCAATGTAGATTTTGTCGGCCGCCTCACCGGAACTCTTGCCGCCCTCAGCTTAGTTGGCGAAATGGAAGTGCGGAATTTAGCAGTAAATCAAATAGCTTTCGATCCGGTATTGGCGGGGAAAGTGAATGCGAGTTCCGATAAAAGTGTAGATTTGCGTTTAGCCGGCCGTCAAGATAAAATTGAAGTAGCTTTAGATCGATCGTTCCTACCAACATCTTTCTTAGTTAAACGCGGAGAATCCATCGCCAGCGGCCAAACACAGGGCGAAACTCTGCGAGTCAATTTAAATGACTTTCCCCTCGCTGCGTTGAATCTATCACCCGGTAAAGATGCCGGTTTGGGGCCGATAACCGGTACGGTTTCGGGACAAGTAAACGTGCCCGGATGGAAGATGCCCTTAAATCCGGCGACTTTGCAAGCAAACGGACAAATTGCGATCGCCCAACCGGCGATCGGCTATATTAAAGGTGATAGTTTCCAAGCCGAATTTAGCTACAACAACGGCAGCGCTACTCTGACAAACGGCATCTTCCGCCAAGGCAGCGGTCAATACTTAATTTCTGGCAACCTCAAAGCCGGGGCAAACCCGGAATTTGCCGGGAAAGTTAACATCCAGCAAGGCAATTTGCAGCAAGTTTTAGCTGCTTTGCAGTATTTCAATTTAGGTGATTTCGCCAGAGGCTTAAAACCTCCGGTTTACGGTAGCGCCGCCGACGTGCAAACCGTGGCAGTCGGAGAACCTGACGCCCCGCTAATCGTACAGTTGCGCCGATACGCAGAAATTGAAGCAATTTTGCAGCAACAGCAGGCGATTAGAGAATCGGAAAAGTTGCCTCCCCTGGCACAATTGCAGGGAACTTTTGGTGGGGAAATAGCCGTAGCTGGTTCTTTACAAACCGGAGTGCAAGCTCAATTTAACGTTACAGGCGATAACTGGCAATGGGGAAAATATGTTGCCGAACAATTCAGCATTGAAGGCAGTTTTCAAGACGGCATTCTAACTGTACTGCCTTTGGAAATTCGATCGGGAAAAAGTGCGATCGGCTTTTCTGGACAAATCGGTCAAAAAGTTCAAACCGGACAGTTACGAGTAGACAATGTACCTGTCGAAGAGTTGGCAAAACTGGTAGAATTGCCCTTTGTTGATGTTACCGGAAATTTGAATTTGCGGGCCAACTTAGCAGGCACTTTGGAAAATCCCCAACTTGCCGGCGAATTAAGTTTAGCCGATGGCATATTAAATGGAGAACCGATTAAAAAAGCTGACGGCAGTTTCAGTTATAGCAATGCCCGCCTGAATTTTGGCGGCAGCGCTTTGGTAACTCAAACCGAACCGATTGAAGTTCAAGGAAGTTTGCCTTTTGAGTTGCCTTTTGCCACCGTAAAAGCTGACAGCGATCGAATTGATTTTAGCGCGAATTTGCAAAATGAAGGTTTGGCAATTATTAATGTATTGACTCCACAAGTTGCTTGGGTAAGCGGCAAGGGAGCCGTGCAAATCCGCGTCGGAGGGACGCTGCAACAGCCGGTAGCGCAAGGAATCGCCAATTTTGAAAATGCAACCGTCCGAGCCAGAGCGTTCCCAGAACCGCTGACAGGGCTGACTGGGACGGTGCGCTTTGAGGGCGATCGGCTAAGGGTAGAGGGAATTCGGGGACAATTGACTAAAGGGGAAATAGCAGCCCAAGGCGTGATTCCGCTATCAGTACCCTTTGCTGAGGGTGATGTCGATGCAGCTACTCCCCTAGCCGTAAATCTCGACAAGTTAGCCCTCAATCTCAGAGGATTGTACCGCGGTAACGTCGTCGGTCAAGTGCAAGCAACGGGTACAGCTTTGCGCCCGCAGTTGAGTGGCAATATTGAACTGTATAACGGCGAAGTATTTTTACCCAGCGCCGGCGGCACAACGCAATTAGTCTCTTCCTCTTCCGCTTCTTCTCCTTCCCCTTCTGGTACAGATTCCCCTTCTGGCGCAACTACTTCTTCCCCTTCCGCTTTACCTTCCTTTGAAGTTAGCTTGAACGATTTGCGACTGAATTTGGGAAAAGGAGTTCGAGTAACGAGTGCACCGATATTGGATTTTCAAGCGACTGGGGGCTTGACGGTAAATGGGACATTGGAAGATATTCGCCCAACTGGTACGATCCGGTTAACTTCGGGATCGGTGAATTTATTTACGACACAGTTTAGGCTCGATCGCGGCTACCGGCAAACAGCTACCTTTGTACCAGCACAAGGACTCGATCCGACTTTGGATGTGAGATTGGCAACTTCGGTGCAAGAAGTAAGCCGGTTTCGCACACCTGGAACATCTGTAGCATCTGAAATAGCAGACGAACCGACAACTTTTGGCAGCGTGCGGCGCGTGCGGATTCAAGCCTTGGTTCGAGGAAAAGCTTCTCAGTTGGCGGAAAGTTTGGAATTGAGGAGTTCTCCGAGTCGATCGGAAACCGAAATTGTAGCATTATTAGGTGGCAGTTTCGTGCAGACTTTAGGACAAGGAGACAGTACACTCGCGATCGCCAATTTAGCCGGTGGGGGTTTATTTAACAACCTTCAATCTGCGATTACTAATGCCACGGGATTGAGTGAATTTCGTTTATTTCCCACTCGGATCGGGAACAACGAAGGGGGAACAACTGGTTCTAGTTCTGGATCTGGTGCCGGTTCGCTTGGTTTAGGTTTGGAAGTTGGAGCCGATATCACGCGCAATCTTTCAGCTTCGATCGTGCGGGTTTTGTCGGCAAATCAGCCCACAGAATTTAATTTACGGTATCGTTTGAGCGACGAAATTTTGCTGCGCGGTTCGACTGATTTTCAAGGAGACAATCGCGTTACTGCTGAATATGAATTGAGATTCTAGTCATTAGTCATTAGTCATTAGTTATTCGTTAACAGTTAACTGCAAGCTGCCAACTATCAACTATCAACAGTTCGGCAAGCTCACTGCAAGCTGTCAACTGCCTGCCCTGAGGGTCGTCGAAGGGTCAACTGCCCCATTCCCAATTTTTGAATAATTTGCTATAATATAAATAGCAGCGCCAAAGAGGTACTGCTAGCCCCGCACAGAAGGTTATAGGAGTTAAGTCAAATGGCAAACAAACTCCAAGTCAAAACACAGTCGATCGGATACAGTGATTTTTACTGGAACCGCTTTAGTCCGCGAGTTGCTACTATCAGCAGCATCCGCAATGCCAATCACTGGGAGGGCGGGTTTATCACCTATATTGCATATCCCACAAAAGTTGAAGCTACAGCAGCAATGAAATATTTATTAGTGCATCAAAAAGCTGCTGATGTCGATATGCGAAAAGCCAAGAGGATGAAAATAAAAGGGATTCGGTGGGAGCTAAAAATTCGGGGTTTAGCTTTTGATGAAGTGCTGAGGCTAGCCACTATGGACATCGTAGGTAAGCTAGTTATCTCCTCGCCAGCCAATACCGATCGAGCCACTGGCTGATAATTGAGAAAAGTTCGTTTTTCTCCAAGGGGCGGGTTTTATCAATCGTCATTTCCTGAAACTAACGATTTCGTAAACCCGCCCCACTATTAGTTTGATAACAAGGATTAGCAAAGATGACAAATCAAAGAATTGCAGCAATTTTGCGCGCAGGTGAACCTGACGAAACCCTGACAGTTCAAGGCTGGGTTCGCACTAAGCGCGAATTAAAAGAATTTGCCTTTGTCGAAGTCAACGATGGTTCGACAATGGCGAACTTACAAGTAGTCATCAATGCGGATTTACCTGAATTTGAAAATGTACTCAAAAAAATAAATACAGGTGCATCAGTCGAAGTGTCGGGAGTGCTAGTAGCATCTCCAGCGAAAGGACAACGAATTGAATTAAAAGCATCCGCAGTTCAAGTTTACGGAGAAGCAGATCCGCAAAATTATCCGCTGCAAAAGAAACGACATTCCTTAGAATTTTTGCGGACGATCGCACATTTACGGCCGCGCACAAACACCCACGGTGCTGTGTTTCGCGTTCGTAATGCTTGTTCGACAGCCATACATCAATTTTTCCAAGAACGCGGCTTTTTGTGGGTTCATACTCCGATTATTGCTGCTAGTGATTGCGAAGGTGCGGGGGAAATGTTCACTGTTACTAACTTTGATTTAAAAAATATACCGCGCACTGATTCCCAAGAAGTAGATTATGACAAAGACTTCTTTGGAAAACGCGCTTATTTAACAGTAAGTGGTCAGTTAGAAGCGGAAATCATGGCGATGGCTTTCGGCAATGTTTACACTTTCGGACCGACTTTTCGAGCGGAAAATTCTAATACTTCGCGGCATTTAGCTGAGTTTTGGATGATCGAACCAGAGATGGCTTTCTGCGATTTGCACGGAAATATGGATTTGGCTGAAGCGTTTTTGAAGTATATTTTTAAATACGTGCTGGATCATTGCCCGGAAGATATGGATTTTTTCAACCAGCGTATTGACAATACAGTTTTGGCAACTGCGGAAAATATCATTAACAATCAGTTCGAGCGAATTACTTATACTGAGGCGATCGCCCTTTTGGAAAAAACCGACAAAAAGTTTGAATTTCCGGTAAGTTGGGGTTTGGATTTGCAGTCGGAACACGAGCGCTATCTGGCTGAGGAATTGTTTAAAAAGCCGACAATTGTCAGCGATTATCCCGTCGGAATTAAAGCATTTTATATGCGTTTAAATGACGACGAAAAAACTGTGCGAGCAATGGATATTCTAGCCCCTAAACTTGGCGAAATCATCGGCGGTTCGCAGCGAGAAGAACGGCTGGATGTGTTGGAGAAACGCATGGAAGCGCAGGGCATGAATCAGGAGGAATTGTGGTGGTATTTGGATTTACGCCGCTACGGTACTGTGCCTCACGCTGGCTTTGGTTTGGGTTTTGAACGGTTGGTGCAGTTTATGACGGGAATGGGGAATATTCGCGATGTAATTCCCTTTCCGAGAGCACCTTTGAGCATTGATTTTTAGGATTGTATGTTTCTTGGTAAAGAGTTGACGGGGTATCATACCAAATCCGGCTTATTCATCCCCGTTATAATTGGTATGGTGCGTCGCTATGAGATCTCCCAATAGCAACGAGAGTTGTTCGTAGCGACGCACCCTACATTTACTACATTTACGAGATTATAAAAGGGGTAAGTAACCCGG
>JAAUPF010000173.1 GCA_012034575.1 Richelia sp. CSU_2_1
TATTCCGACTCCAACACCAACTCCTGCACCAACACCAATTCCGACTCCAACGCCAATTCCTGCACTAACACCAACACCTATTCCGACTCCAACACCAACGCCAACACCAACGCCAACGCCTGTTTTCGCTGGAAATATTGCATTCAGTGCAGCTAATTTCAGCATTAATGAAAATGGAACTTTAGTAACCAATGTAACGGTAACTAGAAGTGGTGGAAGTGCGGGAATTGTTAGCGCAACTGTTAATTTAGCCAATGGAACGGCAATCGCACCTTCCGACTACAACAATAGTTCGATCGACCTTAATTTCACCGACGGAGATACAGCACCAAAAACCGTCACGATTCCCATTGTTAGCGACAGCTTACTAGAAGGAAACGAAACAGTTAATTTGTCTTTAACTAACTTGACAGGAGGCGCAACATTAGGAACGCAAAACACTGCTACTCTGACAATTATCGATGACGATACCAGCACTCAAAACTTAGTTCTTTCCCGAGCAACCTATCTCGGCGGTGCGGGAAATGATGAAGCTAGCGCTGCTGCAATTAGCCCCTCGGGCGATATCGTTGTTGCCGGAAATCTTAACGGTACTGCGCGATTGCAGCGGTTCAATTCTGTTCCCGGAAGTGCACCACTTTCCGATACAAATTTAGGGACTGATGTCAACGATATGGAGGTCGATCGCGCGACTGGTAAAATAGTTACAGTTGGCAATTTCGGCATCAAAGTTTTTAACAGCGACGGTACAACTCCGGTATGGTCGCAGCCGGGAATTTTTGATAAAGTAGCAATTGCTAATGACGGCAAAGTTGCAACTTTAACTAACAGCAATGATACAGTTACTCTCTGGAGTGCTGCGGGAACTCAACTAGCAACAACAACTTTAACTGGCACCGACATCAGACCTGCGGATCTCGCAATTAATCCGACAGGCGGGCAAGTTTACGTAACTGGTTTCAATCAAGTTGCAAGCAATTTGCAAACGCCATTTTTGCGGGCATTCGATCCTTCACTCAACCAAATTTGGAATACTTGGGATTACAGTAACAGTCAAGTTACAGGTCAAAATTTAGGTGCAGATTCTCGCGGGGTTGCAGTTACTTTTGGGGAAGATGGCGGACTTTATTTCTTGGGCAAAACAGACGGTGGCAATAATGTTTTTACCAGGGATGGGGAAGATATTACCCAGAGTTTGGGAAGTCGGAGAATTCAGCAAGATGCGTTTAACAGTTTTGCGGGAGCTGGTGCTGGCTCGTTTACTTTCTTTGCTAAGATTAATGTAGCGAATGGTTCGATCGATCGCGGTCAATTTGTGGTAACGCAAAGGTCAAATCCTCCTGTCAACAGTGCGAATAGTTTTTCCCCAAGCGCGATCGCGGCTGATGCTGCTGGTAACGTATATATTGGCGGCGGTGCGGCTTTCCAACTCAAAGATCGAAATTTGCAACAAATCAACGGTCAACCTGTAGGCAATTATTCGCTGGGAGAGATGGCTGTAATGTCGGTAACTCCCGATTTTCAGACGCGACGTTTTTGGGTTCCGCTAACAGCAACTGGCGACACTGACGGGGCTAAGGGTAATGTGAATAGCTTGGCTGCTGGAAATGGAAAAGTTGCGATTTTTGGGACTGTAACGCAGCCGAATGCGGCGACAATTGCTAGCGAGATCGATCCGAATCCGCTGGGAGGAAATGATGCTTATTTAGCACTTATTTAAGGAGTGATAACTTTATAGCAATCCTCAATGAATCATAAATTTTTTACCCCACCCAAACCCTCGCGCCACTTCCTACACTTGGGGGGACCCCAAGATCGGAGTGGCTTCCCTTAGTAAGGGGAAGGTTTAAGAAATTTATAAATGATTTTAGGATTCCTATAGTTGTAGTTGTAGGTTGGGTCTAGGAACGAAACCCAACTTCAACATCTAATACCAAATCTGGGTCAGAAAACCCCTTTATTATCTATGACTGCGTAGGGTGCGCCGCCACTTTCCAACTCAGGCTGCTTGCTCGTATTATCGAGCAACTCACCATACCAACGATCGAGATAGTGGGATTTTTTATGTCAACTTACTTATCATATCAAATCCGATAGCATCGGAATTATTAATATTACTCACAGGCCGGACACGGCAATGCCGTGTCCCTACAATCTCGCGGGGTAGGGACACGGCATTGCCGTGTCCTCTATGTGATTCCGGTTACTATCAACGATCGACTATATTTATTTCTGCAGTTGGTGTCTTCCCTATGCCTATGCTCGACTGTAACTCATGTTGCTGAAAATAGCTGATATGTTAAGCTTTGCTAAGTTTTAACTGAAAAATTTTAATTTTTTGCGACTTTGATAATTTTTGGCAATCGCAAATCCGCAACTTCTGCCCCTGCTAATAGCGGTAAAAAATCATCAACTTTTTCCTGTCCGGCTTGCTGCAAAGCCTTCAGAATTTTAACACTTTGTCCGCATAAGTCTTCTACGGATATTTCCGCATAAACAGGTCGATAATAACCGAGCCGATTTATGCCTTCTCCCAACAAAATTACCGCACCCCGCCAATTGCGATTGCCTAAGTGATAAAACGCGACAGCAATTTGCAAGATTCCTTGATAAAAAGTTTTTTCGGGCTCGCCGGCTTCCATCCACAAAGCTTCTAATGTATCGTGACAAGCGTAAAATTCTTGGCTGTTAAATTGTGCTATTCCTTGCCAAAATTCTGCCGGAAGTTTCTCGATCATTTACTTTTAAATCATTTAATTTTTAATGCAATATTTGGGATGGCAATTGTCTCTTTTTTTTGAGCAGGCGGATTGCAAAAATGCTGTTAATTAATTCCCGCCTACTTAACCGATTACATCGTCTCTCTGACAGTTTGAAGCTGCTCCATGCTAATTTCTTGATTGGTGCCGGCAAAATCGTTGTCAGGCGTCAGAAACAACATACAGTGACATTCTTTCCGCTCGCGCATGGGAATGCAGGGACAGTTCCAGTAGGCAGCTTTTACTTCAGCTTCTTTGTCTTCGTAGTGGCGGCAAGGACATAAAGGCGCGCCCAGTTCGTCTTTGTGTTTTGCTAGTCCTTCAATCACAACAGCGGTGACGGAAGGTTCCGAACAAAAGTAAGTACCGGTGCGCTTGGCGTAGGTTTCGGAGAAATTTTTCATTGCCTCCAAAGTTTTTTCATTGGAGAGTTTAGAGTTTTCTGCCTGGTTCTCTGTTGTGTTCTCTGTTGTGTTCATAATTTAAGGATTCGGATTTGAGGATGTGAGATGCTTTACGCAATTGTAGCGCAAAATGCGATCGCGAACACTCGATCTTTCTGATATATTTACGCAACACAAAATAGTGAAAGCCTTGAC
The DNA here is from genome assembly GCA_012034575.1 of Richelia sp. CSU_2_1. Lineage (GTDB taxonomy): Bacteria > Cyanobacteriota > Cyanobacteriia > Cyanobacteriales > Microcoleaceae > Microcoleus. The sequence continues at coordinate 3,359 of JAAUPF010000173.1, forward strand.
AAAAATTGAGTTTTAGGTTGTAGGTTGTTGGCGGTTTTTTTCTGCGTCCCGAAAGGATGAAAAGTGCCGACAGACAAGGTTTTTGCAGCCTCAAACTAATTCGGCGATCGATCGCTCCCAATAATTATCCCCCAAAGGGGATACAAACGATCTAAAATATTAGATCGCTGTTCCTGTTTCTGGCATCTAATGGCAATTTCCCGGCATCCCACCCCCAGCAAAAAATCTCCTCAATTGGGTCTGGCATGGCCCCATGACACGGAATTGGTCGGATTGGTGTTAGAATTAACGCCCCGCGCGGCCAGCCACCTGTACGCGCAGTACGCCATCGGTTTGCACGCTTGGTTTTTAGGTCAAGTGCAGCAAACAGATCCGGAATTATCGCAAATTTTGCACGACGAACAGTCGGAAAAAGCATTTACTATTTCTGGATTGGAAGGTGATTTGCTGAACTCCGGCAAGGAATTTCAACTATTAGCCGATCGAATTTATCGCTGGTATGTAACTGGACTTTCAATGCGAGTAGTTCAGTGGCTGAGTCAGTGGGTAAAAAATTTGCCAGAACAAATAGATTTGCGCAATGCCGATTTGTTAATTCGTTCTTGGGACTTTGTTTTGCCACCAACAACTTACTTGCAATTGCTGGCAGTAGAATCACCTGCAAACCGCACAATCAAACTCAGTTTTATAACCCCTACCAGCTTTCGCAGCAAGAAACATCATTTCCCCCTGCCGGTTCCGGAGAATGTTTTTCACAGCTATTTGCGCCGCTGGAATAACTTTTCGGGGATGAATGTTGACCAAGCAGAATTTCTGGGATGGGTTGAGGAAAATGTCATTATTACCCGCCATAAATTGGAGTCGCAAAAGGTGGCGGCGGGCAAAAAAGGTATGGTAACTGGATTTACCGGTGCTGTGGAATTTGGGTTGGGTCGATCGGGCGGCGATCGCCAGGATTTCGTACAATTATTTTATGCTTTGGGACGGTTAGCGCCTTACTGCGGTACGGGCCACAAAACAACTTTTGGTTTGGGACAAACGCGCGCCGAATGGCTGACAACCTCGCCACTTCCAGAAGTATCGGTGCAAAGTTTATTAGCGGCGCGAATTGATGAATTGACTGAGAAGTTTGCAGCGCAAAGAAAGCGTGCGGGCGGCAGTCGCGCCTCGGAAATAGCGGAAACTTGGGCGACGATTTTAGCGCGCCGGGAATTGGGGGAATCTTTGTTAGATATTGCTGCCGATTTGGAAATGCCTTACGAAACTGTAAAAACTTACGTAAAACTGGCAAGAAGGGCTTTAAAAACAGACAACTATTAACTGTTAACTATCAACTGTCAACTGTCAACTATTTACTTGCCACTCTGCAACTTTCTCACTTCTTTGTGAACGCTCATTCCAATCTCCAAAGCCTCATTTAACAACCGCCCGTATTCCGTAGCGCGATCGCTCACATCCATCGCCATCAAAGCAGCCAAATTATTTTCAATATTAGCAAACAACTCGTAGCGGCGGCCGATAAATTCCTTATTTTCCCTCAGAATCCTTTCCGTCCGCACCGCACAGACCAAACTTTCTCTAGTAATTTTCAATGCCTCAACTGCATCCTCGCGATTGATTGGATTGGCTGGTAAATTGCCTGCTAATGTAAGTCGATCGATAATATCTAAAGCCTTAATTACCTCGTGGTACTTCTCAACTTCATCCAACAAACCTGCTAGCACCACCAAAGGTTTAGCCCTCATCCATTGATAAAAATTCCAACCGACAGCCATCGCCACCGACAAACCCAAAGTTATTTGTAAAACCCTGACAAAAAGCGCAGCATCGCTAACTAAATCGATTTGATTTCTCGTCGCCAGCAAGGCAACAGGTAGCGACACAACAAGCGTCACGCAAAATATCAGCAACTCGTGCAACAAAAAAGCAAATAGCTTTTTGCTGTCCCGGAGTGCTGCGGGGCGGTAAAAATCCCCTGCAAAACCGTCGCTCAAAGCTATGCCGCTCAACTCCTCCAGTGCTTGTTCGCTAATTTTTAACTCTTCCAAATCCGGTTGCATCACTATTCCAAATCTCCTTAAATTAGCCTTAACTAAAAACCTCCGATCGACCTAATTGATTCCCATAAACTGAGATAAAAATTGCTTTCTCGGTTGCGGAACAATTCAAAAGGCATTCCCGGCGATCCAAAAACGGCCTTAGCGTCCATCCCAACTGACTGCCCACAAAGGCATAAAGTCCCAACCAAAAACGCAAAATATTTAACCGGATTTCTTTACCTTCCGCATCTTGTTCCGAGAGGAAGTGCATTCCTTGATAAATAAAGCTAACTCCCAAAAATCCCGTAACTGCCATAATAGCAACATTCAAGAGCAGAAAAAAGGTATAATTGCTGCTGCTGATTAGAAAGAACAAGCTAACGGGCGCAAATCCCAACAGCAAAACGCTAATCATTGACATTGCGGTCATTAACAGCGTCAAATACTGTTCAAAAGTCCGTTTGGAACCGAACATGACATTGAAAAAATACAGCGTGGGAAAGCAGATAATTAGCGTCAGCAAGTAAAGTGCCGGCAGTTTAACTGCTGAAACCAAACACTGCATCCAAGTGCTAGATGCGCCCAAAATTGCGCCGTAGATGGCAAAGAATAAGGTACTGGCAATCAACAAACCGAAAATTTTTGATTTGAGTTTTACTCCTTCACGAATGTCTTCGAGAAACAGTTGCCGTTCCCGCAGCAAATACATTACTACAGCAAAATATTTCATAGTAGTTGCTCCTAACCGATGAGGTTGCGGATCGGTTATAGCTCAAACGAAGTGCGATCGACAATATCTTTACCAAATCTTTGCAAACAAGGCACTATGTGTCAAGTGCGAGGTATCAGAAACCGGGTTTTTATACAAAATTCGAGTTGAATACTTCCTTTATTGTCATTGCGAACGAAGTGAAGCAATCGCATAAATTCTGACTCCAGAAGGAAGATTTATAATAGGGATAGCTAACCCGGATTTTGTATTACTTGAATCTTCTGCACTCGCCAAAGATTCGGCAAAAACCAGGTTTCTTGGGTCTAAATGTGTAAGTCGTGTAAAACTTACCACAAATTAAGTTGATTTGGAGGCAGATCTAACTGATTCCAGGGCAAAGGTTCGACAGGCGCGCCGCACTGTTCCAATAATGTTTGGAAATGGCGGGCGGTGTGGGGCGATCGCTCTTCTGTGGGACAATGAACGAACAAATAAACTCGCGTTCCTTGTTCCAACCACCGCTTAATTTGCACCGCCCATTCTTCCATAAACGGCTGATTCACCGCTAAATTAGGATGAGAAATAAACCGAATCAAACTAAAAGGTGCGGTAACGCTAAATTGCACGGGTAATTGCGGTTTTTTGCGTTCCGATGCCAACTGAGGGTCATCATCTCCAATATAAATCGGGCGCGAATCCAGCAAAACTCTCCCCACTTGTAACTTTTCCAAAAGTGCTGTCAGATTTCTAGAATGAGGTTCTTTAAACCAGTTTTTGTGGCGAACTTCCAAGGCTAAAGGCACTTCCGCGCGCGGCCAAGCTTCTAGAAAAGCAGCTAAATCATCAATCTGCGCGGGCGCGTAACTGGGCGGTAATTGAGCAAAAATCGGGCCGAGATGTTGACCCAAACCGCGCACTTTTTCTATAAAGTCTAAAGCCCCTGGAATCGAAGGTTTTAGCAGTCCGATGTGAGTTAAATCTCGCGGTAACTTGAGGCAAAACTCAAAATTAGGGGGAGTTTGAGTTGCCCATTTGGCGACAGTTTCTGAATTGGGAATGGCGTAAAAAGTAGTGTTGCCTTCGACAGCGGTAAAGCGGCGGCTGTAGAGGTGAAGAAAGTCGGCGGGGCGAGTATTTGGGGGATAGAATTCGCCCAGCCAACCTTTGTAGGCCCAAACAGCGCAGCCGAGAAAAAATTTCATAATAATTTTGTAGGTGAGAGTTTTTTTACATTAAACAATTTTTTATTTGACGTTAGCTTATAGAAGGCTTTCAATTTTTTTGATTTCAGAACTTTTGAGTTTGACTTTTGCACGATCTATATAATTTTTTCGGAAGCTATCAACCAAATATTGCTTTATATCATTTTGTAAAATTCGCTTTTTCTCACCCTTTTTAGAAGCTTCGATCGCTAAATTAACTAACTTAGTAAGTGAAAGCTCAACAAGATCGAGATGCCAATTGTTCACTGACTCATCAGGGGTGTTAGCTTGAGTTTCTTCGCTCTTAATTTCAAGAATTTGAAGTAATAACTCATCAAATAGCAGGTAATCAAAATTAGAAATATTCTCGCAATTCGCTACCAGCGCTGCTGCTACTCGGTTTAAGTTGGATTTATCATCGTTAATTCGATACACAGAAAGCTTATTAGCAGTTGTTACCATATCGCTAAGAGAATCTGCCTGCAACTCATCTGAGTTAAGCCAAGACAGATCCTCTGTATACCACCTGCTCTTCCTTATTTTTCTCAAGAGGAATGGCACTGATTGATGCTCTCCAATTGTTCTAACACCTGTTCCATATCCTCGCGAAGTTCAGTACACTTCTCTAGCCCAATAGCTAATTTCAGGTAACTTATTGCGTGAGGGTCATTGAGATATGATAATCCTAAGATTGCACCATCTCGGATACGAGCTTGCGAACAGTTAAGACTGCGTTCGAGCAGCCACAAACGGAAGCGATAAGATGGAGCATGGTCCATACAACCCAACCAACGTAAAGCTTCAGTTGCAACCTCAGCATCTGTCTTTTCATAGATAATGAGACAGGTTATTATCTCTATTGCCTCATCGCCATACTCTTCGATAGTAGAGGTAAGCTTTTTTGAAAACTCACTCTCCATACCATCTTCAAAATTTTGCTCTTCACTGGCTTTAAAGAAGCTGTAAATTTCTTCGGACAGTTCCTTAGAGTAAGGCTGTTTGATAGTAGAGCTTTCTAAACGATTCTGTCTTAATGCTTTTTTAGGTTCTATCTTGGCGTCTCTAGTTTCAGAGGATTTTGGATATAGAGAAGTTTTTTTATGTTTCCAAGATTCACAATTTGTCTCAGCCGTCCCCATGATTGATGAACCAAATTTTGACAAACTCGTCATGATTGTACGATCGTATTCGATCATGGAATATCTCCCTCCCGAGCAATTTCTTGACCTAAATCAACCAATTCTCTGAATAATTGCGGTAATCTTTCAGAGGGTAAATCTCCCTGATATTCTGGTGAAGTATTGATATCAACTTCTAAACAACAAGTAAAACAACTTTCATCTGAAGAATTGTTCACCTTAGGTACAATTTGAATAGTTCTCCATGAAATAACAGACCATTTAGAAAGACGATTAATTGGAAGATCGGAGATGCCAGAAATAGAGTTTCTTGGTCTATTAATTTGGTAGGCAAATTCCTGTGCATTTTCAAAAGCCTGAGGATTCAATGGAAGATAGGCGAGGAGTTGCTGGCGAGCTGCTGAGGACTCGTCCATAGGAAGTAGTAAAGTAGCTCCAAAAGCTAATCTTTGAAGAGGAGGACTTATTTGAAGCCAACGAACCATAAGATCGACAAAAGGATTTAACGCATCCACGAATTGCCCAATTGAGGTAATTTTTTGTGAAATTGTAGTATTTTGATTGTTATCAACAGTGAAGATCCAGTCAATCCGCGTTGGCTGGACTGTAACGATTAGCTTTTCTCCTTCAAACGCTCCTTCTTCTTGCTGTACTCCTATTCTTGGCTGTGAAGTTATATTTTCAGGAGGTTGTCCGAGCAATTCTTCCCACAAACTATGCTTGGGGAGTTGAGCAGCAGGACTTAAGATAGCCGTCATTCTTAGATTGTCGGCTTTCCATGCTGTTAGCTCAGGAAGATTAGCAACGTTTTGCCTAGTCATGTGGATAATTTGATTTTTGGTTGAGTAAAAGTTGTATAGTTTTCCATGTTTTTTGTTTCTTAATCGTTAATTACAGTTTAATCTCGATCGCTTTCAAAATAGTAAAATGTCAAGTGTCAAGTTATGCGATCGCGCTGACACATTATTGACCGCATTAACAAATAATTTGTTACCACCACACCTAAAGCTTTTACTGGGTATCACCATTTTATCTCAGATCTTGTCATCGATTGACATATTTTGTCACCCCTATAGAGAAAGCTTTCCTTGCTTGCCAACCAAATAAATAAAAATGGCGAAATCCCTTTTAAATTAAGGATTCCGCCGAATCGGAGCGGCGGGATTTGAACCCACGACCCCCACTACCCCAAAGTGGTGCGCTACCAAGCTGCGCTACGCCCCGACAACCTTATTACTATAGCACTAAATCCGCGAGAAAGTCAATCGATTTTAGATTTTGGGTTTTAGATTTTAGATTGGCAGAGTCAAAAAACCTTTAAAACCTTTGCCGCCTGCACCAAACCGGGCACCGCAGCCTCCGGCCAAAAACCCTCGCACCTCCTGCCAGAATTCAAAATCAACTGCACGCTGTAGGCCTCGGGATACCCTTCTACCTGCACCCACAGCAAATCGCTTTCGGCTTCAACAGCGATTTTCTCTTCATCCATCAACTCACTCGCCATTTGATTCATCGTGCCGGCTAACTGTCCCAACAGCCTGCAAAAATCGTTCAACTCCGCTTCCGTAAGTTCGATCGCCCAACCTTCGCCCGCCACTAAACCCTGAAATTCTTCAGCTTCGGGATTCCATCCCAAACGCCATCCACTACCACTTTTAATTACACGTGTCACAGATCGATTTTAGATTGGTAATTGGTAATCGGTAATTGGTAATTGGTAATTACAACTCTCAACGATCGACTATCAACGATCGACTATTTAAGGCATCAGCAATTTCGCATCTCCGGGCTGCGGTTGGGGATTTGATGGAGAGTTCGATCGCCCTTCTGTTTCTCCTCCTGCCACAGGTGTCCGCGCATTCCCGGAATTCCCAGTAAAAACATCAACTAAAGCTTGCACCAAAGCATCACGTTGAACTCTATTTAAACTTTGAATAACCGCCCGATCGCGCTCCATCGGATTTTCTCGCAACAGGTCCCCCCCTGGATACACGCTTTCTACCAAATAATCGGGAGTGGCTCCTAAATAATCAGCTAAACTCAATTTCCAATCAAAGCGGAAATTGGGCGGTCTCCCTTTGACAAATACGTGATATCGAATCAAACGCGCCACTAAAGTATTGTTAGGATCTACTTTTCCGGTTTCCTTAGAAACGTAATTATTTTCTGTTGGCAAATCTGGCAATTTTTCATAGACAAACTTCCACGCATCTTGCACCCGAATTTGTCGCGGCTCGGATTGTTGAGCTATTTTCTGCGTTTCCGCAGCCTGCAAATTCGCCATCCGCGAAGGTTCTAAAGCTGACAAGCTCAATTCGCCCGATTCCAACACCCAACTTAAAAGCGTGAAAACTGCCACACTTAAAGTTACTAACAAAAAACTCAAGGCTAGCTTTAATTTCTTCACCATTTTGATGATTAGATAGCAAATAAAATAACAGGCAATTGGTAATAGATAATAGTTGACTCAAGCAGGAATTATACAAATAATGTTTGAAAACACTACTTACAATAATAGCAGTAAGGTGCGCACTGCGCACCCTACAGATAGAGTATGTGCGTCCAGGACTGTCAAGGATTGGTAATTGGCGATCGAGCTAGCTAACAACTATTATTCTTGACCAATTACCCATTACCCATTACCCATTACCCATTACCCATTACCCATTCACAGTTTAGATGTCTCCGATAATTTCCGGCTGCGTCAGTTCGTCCGACATCTCAAATATGGCCCGCATCACGGGTTTCATTTGATGGTCGTCCATGTTGTCAAAATCTTCATAACGCCGCCGTTTTGCCCGATTTGCCACTTGCACCGTAATCCGATAGCGGTTCGATGCAGCATTGATCAGGTCTTCCGCCCGCCTGGTGAGCTGAGTTGAATCGAAAGTTGGACGCTTAAGCATGAGACTACTTAGTTTATCTTACATGTTACCATGTTACCGAAAATAGGGGTTGAAAGCCCTGTCCTAAAAGGACGGCTTGAATCTATGGTACAATGGGTTATACTCAGAACGACAGTGTAAGATGTTGGTATTTGAAGCAAAACTTGAAGGAACAAAACAGCAGTACGATCGACTTGATGAAGCCATTCGTACTGCTAGATTTGTGCGCAACTCTTGCATCAGATACTGGATGGAGAACCAAGGCGTGGGTCGCTATGAATTGAGTGCGTACTGTGCGGTTCTAGCCAAAGAATTTCCTTGGGCGGGACAACTTAACTCAATGGCAAGGCAAGCATCTGCCGAACGTGCATGGAGAGCGATCTCGCGGTTTTATGACAACTGCAAGAAAGCAAAGCCAGGAAAGAAAGGTTTTCCGCGTTTTAAAAAGCATCAAACCCACGGTTCTGTTGAATACAAAACGACCGGATGGAAGTTGTCGCAAGACAGGCGCACCATAGATTTTACCGATGGTTTTGCAGCGGGAAGCTTTAAGCTATGGGGAACCCGCAACTTGCATTTTTATCAGTTAAAACAGATAAAAAGAGTCCGTGTCGTGCGTCGGGCGGATGGCTATTATTGCCAATTTTGTATCGAGTGCGAGCGCAGAGAACAGCGAGAACTAACAGGTAAAACTGTCGGTATTGATGTTGGGTTAACTCATTTCTATACCGATTCCAACGGACACACTGTTGATAACCCGCGACATCTCAGGAAGTCAGAAAAAACTCTCAAGAGATTGGCTCGCAAACTTTCTCGAACTCAATTAGGATCGAAAAATAGAATTAAGGCAAGAAATCGTTTGAGTAGAAAGCATTTGAAAGTAAGTAGGCAGCGTAAAGACTTTGCCATCAAGCAGGCATTGTGCGCAGTCCAATCTAACGATTTGGTAGCCTATGAGGATTTGCAAGTGCGAAATATGGTCAAAAACAAGAAGCTTTCCAAGTCGATTTCTGATGCTGCATGGTCGGCTTTTCGCTGGTGGCTCGAGTATTTTGGCAAGGTATTTGGCGTGGCAACAGTGGCTGTCTCACCGCACTACACCAGCCAACGTTGCTCTAACTGTGGAGCAATTGTCAAGAAGTCCTTAAGTCAAAGAACTCATAGATGTCCTGATTGCGGTCACGTACAAGATCGGGATTGGAATGCAGCTATCAATATTTTGGAGTTAGCACTCCGTACCGTGGGGCACACGGGAACTAACGCCTCCGGAGACATCGATCTCTGCATTGGTGGGGAAACTCCTCAATGTAAGTCGAGTCGCAGAAAGAGGAAGCTCCAGGAGCAATCTTTGGAATCCCCATCTTTCTAAGATGGGGAGGATGTCAAATTCTAGTTTAGTATCTTAAAATTCCTAAATTATTCACTGAGTATCTTTGCTTATGCAAGCAGCGACAGCCTATTCTTTTCCTCTCTTGCATTTCAAAAATCCCCATCCCCTCAAATTGGTAGCTTTCGGGGATAGCTTGATTTATGGTTTCGGCGACGGTGTGGGCGGCGGCTGGGTGGAAAGGCTGCGGCGACAGTGGATGTTTCATGACAGTCCGGGACACGTACTCTACAATTTGGGAGTAAGGGGCGATCGAGCTTATCAAGTAGCCCAGCGCTTGGAAAATGAATTCCGCCACCGCGGCGAGCTCAGAAATCGCGTCCCGGATGCGATGATTCTTTCGGTAGGCCTCAACGATTCGGCGAGAGTGCAATCGCCCACGGGTCGCAGTTACACGGATTTTGAACATTTTAAAACTGTTTTGGATCATTTGTTAGATATTTCCACGCAACTTTGTCCGGTGATATTTGTGGGAATGGTGCCGGTTGATGAAAGTAAAATGCCTTTTCAAGATTGTTTGTATTACAGTCATGCCGATCAATATCGCTATAAGGAAGCAACTAAATTAGCTTGTCAGTTGCGGGGAATTCCCTATTTAGACATTTTTGATAAATGGATACATCGCGGTCATGATTGGTGCCGATCGCGCTTAATTGCTGATGGCATTCATCCTAATGTTGCTGGGTATCAATCTTTGTTTGAAGATGTGATTAGTTGGGAGCCGATCGCCAGTATCACTCATTAGTTAGTTGGCAGTTGGTAGGGTTCAACCTAAGATTGTATCGTGGGAATCCGTGCCGCCATACGATCGAGTTAGTAGGGTGGGTCGCTACTTGCTGTTCTAGCTAAAAATCGATCGCTGAGATATTGAGATCGCAGAACAAAATTGTCCTAAATTAAAATGCGGGAGTTTGCGCTGTCATGTCAGAAAATCCAAATGAACCTAGAGAATACGATGCCGTCTTGGGCGGTCAAAATTCAATTCCTGTCAATGCTGCGGTACTCGGAGGCATTCCCGGTGTAAAAAGCCGCTTGGCTTCACCAATTGTCGAAGTGAGAATCGCCGCACTCTCCGAAGCACTAAAATATGGAGAAGCTGGTTTAGATTTGATAATTCAAGCTTTGCAGGATGAATCGATGCAGGTGAAATTTGCTGCTTATTCACTGCTGAAAGATCGAGATGAATTCAAGATAAAACAGCAGCTTAGAGACTATCGCCATACATTTGAATTTGATGTCATCACTGTCGATTCACATGGAAGAGAAAACAGCCGTACTAAATCATTTGCTCGCTTCTTTCCTGAGGACTTAGGTAACGGGACAATCCTGGAAATGGTTTACATTTCTGGGGGTACATTTATGATGGGTGCGCCTCAAAGGGAATCAAAAAACAATAATGAAGAACCCCCACATCAGGTGAGTGTAAAACCTTTTTTTATGGGGAAATACCCGATTACTCAAGCGCAGTGGCAAGCAGTAGCTAACTTGCCCAAAATTCATTACGACCTTGAATCGAATCTATCTTACTTTAAAGGCGAAAACCGACCTGTAGAATGTGTTTCTTGGTACGATGCCGTCGAATTTTGTGCCAGATTGTCGCAAAAAACAGGTAAAACCTACCGCCTGCCCAGCGAGACCGAGTGGGAATATGCTTGCAGGGCAGGAACAACTACTCCTTTTCATTTTGGGGAAAACATTACAACAGATTTAGCGAATTATGAAGGGAACTATATTTATGGTGCAGGACTTAAAGGAATTTATCGCAAAGAAACAACGCCTGTGGGGAGTTTCGGCGTAGCGAATGCCTTTGGACTCTACGATATGCACGGCAACGTCCGGGAATGGTGTGCAGACCCTTTCCATGATGGTTATCAAGGTGCGCCCGGTGATGGGACAGTATGGGATAAAAATGGTATAAGAATTATTATAACAACTCTATTGATTTATTAGTCAACTCCGCAATAATAAATAGTGACCACGGCCGGCTGCTGCGCGGGGGTTCTTGGGCCGACGGTCCGAGGTACTGCCGTTCGGCGGTTCGCAGCGACTATGTGCCGGACAGTCGCAGCAGCGGCTTCGGTTTTCGTGTTGTCTGCGCGGCTGCGTGGACTTAATATCTCTTTCTATTTTAGCTACTTTTTATGTATTTACTTTTTTATTTTGTTTACTTTAGGTGCCACCAGAGGTAACTTCGATTTTTTTGCC
>JAAUPF010000174.1 GCA_012034575.1 Richelia sp. CSU_2_1
TAATTGCAATGGTAGTGCTTCGCTGTTAAGTAGGTTGATGTGCGCTTTTATAAGTTTCAATCCTGAAAGGGTTTTAGTTTAATTGTCAATTTGTTTGGCTGCTTGAGAAAGTAGCGAGTTAGTAGTTTCAATCCCTGAAAGGGTTTTAGTTTAATTGCAATAACCAGAGAAAGTATGAAGATACGGTATTGGACCATTGTTTCAATCCCTGAAAGGGTTTTAGTTTAATTGCAATAGCGGATGTTTGAAAGCCCTGCTGTATTTAGTTTTCAAGGTTCGTTTGCGAGCATCCGATCTAAAAGTACCATTTCAGCCTTTGGGTTGTCAAGAGGCAGTCGGTTCATAAACCATGTAACTATTGACCAGCAAGGCTTTCAGCGTTTGCGAGGATCGATTTTTACTCCGATCGACCTCAAATCCTTACCCATGCTCGAATCCAGGCACTTTTTTTCAAGCCCGTTTTTTTACACCTACCCCTCCTCGCAAAATATAGCTAGAGCCTGGGGTCGCGAACCATCTGGCTGGAGGAAAAAATCGATCGCTCAAACAAAAAGGTCGAGACTAACATCTCGACCCTTTGCTAAGTATTTCTTTGATGGAACTGGGCAGAATCGAACTGCCGTCCAAAGCGGGTATTGACCTTCCGATCGTTCACAGGTTTATCCCTTCTGATCCTCAGGGCGGGAACCATCTTTATCCTAGATGGGAGGATTCTCTGGTGATTGCTTTCCTAGCTAGCCGACCAGATGCGTCTGGCTAGGGCATCCGTTGGGGGTTATCTGCAGCCGTTAACGGAGTTAGGTTGCAGACGCTCAAACTGGGCTTAGTGAGTAGTTATTAGGCTACAGCAGCGACAGTTTTTACACGAGCGAAAGGAACAATGTTGTTCGCATTTACTTTTTTGTTTGAGCCGATATTTACGAGAGTTGACTCGCTCTCGACCTGCATCACGGAGCAGCTTTCGCCACCCTGTCGAAACCATTACAGCCCCTCGCGTGCTTCTCTCCATCATAGACTAGATTTTTTGTCAAGTCAACCGATTTTGGATTTTATATTTTAGATTGAGGATTGGGGAGCGATCTCTAGCTGTAGGGTGCGCACTGGCAGCCCTGTCAAGGTGCTGCCAGTGCGCACTATACATAGAGATTTTCATAAAAAGGGAAAAACTGAGATCTTGCACCATTCTCAATAGGCTGTAGGGGCGGGTTCTCAACAGCCACAGAAGGTAGCTTTTCAGGTTAATAAACCCGCCCCCACGCCACCAGAAAACCTCTTGTTGATATTGCTGCTCCATGTGAGGAAAAACCCAGTTTACCGAAGCAGCCGGGTTATAAAAAGCTGCTATTTTATAGAAAAAATTTGCATATTCTCTTAATTTGAAACTTGTCGGGCATCTTCGATTTGGTCGATTTTAGCAATTATCATTTCTTTAGTAAAGGCAACAATCCGATAATTAGTAATCGGGTCGTAAGCTTCCCATTCTTCACTCACTTCGCTATCCTGCCACAAAAACCAGTCGCGATAAATTTCGCCATCATCAATATCGCCACAAAGAGGCAGCCAGTCATCTCCAGATAAAGTATCAAAATCTCCGCCTACTAAATCTAACCAAGCTGCAACAATACAAGATTCAATAGGATTGCGATCGACATTAACTGCACTAGATTTTAGGGAAGTTTCCGGGAAGCAAAGAGTAGATTTCATAAGTTAGTTCCTGATTGCGATGTTATTACTTTAGGAACAATCCAGCAGCCGCAGTGACAGCAGAATGCCGCTATCTCAATCTCCACATTTTCCGGAACTATAGGGCGTCAGGGTCGATCGAACTCAAGTGTCCGCCCTGTCTAACTTGAGGATGCTTTCGGGCTAATTCTCAGCAGCGGATAAATGCAGCCAATTTGCCAACTGGCACAGCAGCTTGACTTGCAAGTACGGTTAATAGGCGTGCCTTCTTAAGATCGTCCCACGGACGTTATGCACCTGTTATGAACCAAAGAAACTCTCTCCCTCTCCCCCTGTCTCCCTCTCCTCCTCTCTCCCCCTCCTCCCCTCCTCCCCTCTTCCCCTCGATTTTCTAAGGAGGGATTTAGGGCGATCGCCAAATTAATTTAATCTTGCGATATTTAATTAAGAAATTATAAGTTTTGCGTTTAGAAATTACGATCGAAACTCCGCCGCCGGCATGACGAATCAGTGGCAACTTATAAGATATGATTTATAAGTTTTGATTCTAACTAACTATTCCCGATTCCCGATTACCAATTCCCGATTACCAATTCCCGATTACCAATTACCATGACAAAAATGCCGAACTCTATCTTAAATAACGATCCTTTATGGTTCAAAGACGCCATCATTTACGAAGTACCGATTCGCGCTTTTGCCGATAGCAATGCTGACGGTATCGGCGACTTTCGGGGACTGACAGAAAAATTGGATTACTTGCAAAATTTGGGAGTAACAGCAATTTGGGTGCTGCCATTTTTCCCCTCTCCCCTGCGAGACGACGGTTACGATACTTCGCACTATACTACTGTCAACCCGATTTACGGCAATTTAGATGATTTCAAACATCTTTTAGAAGAAGCGCACAAGCGGGGAATTCGAGTCATTATCGAGTTGATTGTCAACCACACATCCGACCAACACGCTTGGTTTCAACGAGCGAGACGCGCCCCGAAAGGCAGTAAAGAAAGAGATTTTTACGTGTGGAGCGATACGCCGGAAAAATATCAAGATGCGCGGATTATTTTTCAAGACTTTGAAACTTCTAACTGGGCTTGGGATGCCGTCGCTAAAGCTTATTATTGGCATCGATTTTATTCCCACCAGCCAGATTTGAATTACGACAATCCCGCTGTCCGCGAAGCCATCTTAGAAGTTGTAGATTTCTGGTTGGCGTTGGGGGTAGACGGACTGCGAATGGATGCCGTACCTTACCTGTACGAACGCGAAGGAACTAACTGCGAAAACTTGCCGGAAACTCACGTTTTCCTCAAACAGTTGCGCAAGCACGTTGATGAGAAATTCCCCAATCGGATGCTGTTAGCCGAGGCAAATCAGTGGCCGGAAGATGCGGTGGAATATTATGCGAGTGGGGATGAATGTCACATGAACTTTCACTTTCCCTTGATGCCGCGTTTGTTTATGGCTTTGCACATGGAAGATAGCTTTCCAGTCAGCGATATTCTCCAGCAAACTCCGCACATTCCTACTAACTGTCAGTGGGCTTTGTTTTTGCGGAATCACGACGAACTGACGCTGGAAATGGTGAGCGATGAAGACCGAGATTATATGTATCGAGTTTACGCTCAAGATACGCAGGCGAGAATTAATTTAGGCATCCGCCGCCGCTTGGCCCCGCTAATGGGAAATAACCGCCGCCGGATTGAGTTGATGAATGCTTTGTTGCTGTCGCTTCCGGGTACGCCGGTGCTTTATTATGGCGATGAAATTGGCATGGGTGATAATATATATTTGGGCGATCGCAATGGTGTGAGAACTCCGATGCAGTGGAGCGGCGATCGCAATGCCGGTTTCAGTCGCGCTAACCCGCAACGGCTGTACGCGCCGCCAATTGTCGATCCAGAATATCACTACGAATCTGTTAATGTCGAAGCGCAACGAGCCAATCCGAGCTCGCTTTGGTGGTGGATGAAACGGTTGATTGCTGTCAGGCAGAGATTCCAAGCATTCGGCCGCGGAACTTGCGAATTTCTTTACCCGGAAAATCGCAAAGTTTTAGCTTTTGTGCGAACTTATCAAGACGAACATATTTTAGTAGTCGCGAATTTGTCGCGCTTCGTACAGACTGCTGAATTAGATTTGTCGCCATTTAAAGGTGCGGTGCCGATCGAGATTTTCGGGCGTTCTGAGTTTCCGGCTGTGGGCGAGTCGCCTTACTTTTTGAGCTTGAGTCCCCACTCGTTTTACTGGTTTACTCTGACTGTCAAACACGAAGATTTTGCGCTGCATTCCCCTCAAAAAACATTGCCATTATTGACAGTTTCCGGCCACTGGAAAACAGCCTTTTCTGCCAGCAAAATGAGTTCTTTACTGCTCGATATTTTGCCGGATTACCTGCGTTACTGCCGCTGGTTTACCAGCACGGACAGGACAATTCAATCTTTGCAAATTGCGGAAGTTATACCAGTAGAATGCAAAGATCCGGCAGGAGAAGAATATACTATTTACATGCTGTTTTTGCAATTGAATTATACTGAAGGAATGCCGGAAACTTACCTGTTGCCGCTGGGTTGGGAAGAGATTAAAAGCGATGGAGAAGAACGAGCGATCGCGCGCATTGAGTTCTCAGAAACTAATGAAGTCGGACTAATCTTTGATGCTGCGAGCGATCGGGGTTTGCTGGTGGCATTGTTAGAGGCGATCGCGCATTCTCGCAGTTACAAAGGTACGGCAGGTCAATTATTAGGAATAGCCGATAGTGCCTTCGGATCGGACAAAGATGTCTCGCACCTCGCGCCTCATTTGTTCAAAAGAGAACACAGCAACACATCAGCAGGTTACGGAGATCGTTTCGCGATCAAACTATTGCGAAAAGTCGAAGAAGGCACGAATCCAGAATTAGAAATCGGGCGGTTTTTGACCGATCGCAATTCCATCCAACACTACGCTCCGATTGCCGGAGCTTTAGAATACCGCACCGAAGGACAAGAAGCAATAGCAGTCGGCATCCTGCAAAAACTCATTCCCGACAGCAGGGATGCGTGGTCTTATACATTAGACGTATTGCGCGACTATTTCGAGCAAACAATGGCAGTAGAAGCCAAGTACGCCGGCGAGAATTTCTCTACTTCTCCCGAAGACTATTTACCAAACGCTGTAGCTGCCAAAATGCAGCAGCATTCCAACTCGCTTGTAGCTGATTTATCCTTAGAAATTCCCGAATTAGTGCGCGAACTGATCGGTTCTTATTTCGCATCAGCCCAACTTTTAGGACAGCGGACGGCCGAACTTCACTTAGCTTTAGCTGCGGACACTGAAAATCCCGCTTTTGCCCCAGAAAGCTTTACTTCATTTTACCAGCGTTCTATCTATCAATACATGAGAAATTTAGCAGGAAGAACGTTGCTGCTGCTGAAAAAACACCTCTCCAAACTGCCGCCAGAAACGCAAAAATTGGGACAGCACTTGTTGAATCGGGAAGGCTTGTTGATGGAACGTTTCAAATCAGTTTTGAACTTAAAAATCACGGCTCAACGCATTCGCTGTCACGGGGATTTTCATTTTGGAAAAGTGCTGTATACGGGCAAAGACTTTGTAATTATTGATTTCGGAGGAGAACGGAATCGCCCGTTAAGCGAACGGCGGATGAAGAGGTCGCCTTTGCGAGATGTGGCGGGAATGCTGCAATCTTTCAGTTACGCTGTGACTTTGGCATTGCGCAACGAAGTAGAAAGCGGCACCATCCGCCCGGAAAATTTAGCGGAAATGCAGCAATGGGCGAATGTTTGGCACCGTTGGGTCAGCCTGACTTTTGTTAACAGTTATTTGTCTGCAGCAGCGGATGCAAATTTCTTGCCAAAATCTGCGCCGGAATTGGAGGCTTTGCTGAATGCTTACATTTTAGAAAAGGCGGTTTCTGAGTTGGCTTACGAACTTAATTATCGTTTGGATTGGGCGGAAATTCCGCTGCAAAGAATCTTGCAATTGGTGAATTTCAATTGATCGATTTCTTTCACTTCTTTAGTCCTCTTTCAGAGGACTTGCGCTATGAGACAGGGGCGAAGCGAAGCGGAGGGTTTCAACCCCTGGCGGACTTTGAGACTAACGACAAATTTCGATCGCCCGTTCCCCCAACGAGTTCGGGACGGGCGATCGAGCGCCGGAATTCTTGCTACAATAAAAAATATCAACTGCCACAACATCTCACCAATGTTCGGTAAATTTTGGCGATTTCTCAAAACTTCTTCACAGAATTCTAACCCCTCCTTGCCTGCGATCGAGGTTCCTCCAAGTGCGATCGATGTTGAGAAGGATGAGGGGGATGAGGAGGTCGATTCAGAGGCTAAAATGTGGTTCGATCGAGGTAATGAGCAATATAATTTAGGGGATTTTGAAGGGGCGATAGCTTTTTATAATAAAGCCTTAGAATTCAAACCAGATGATGACGCAGCCTGGAACAATCGGGGCATTGCACTGGGTAAATTAGGCTTCTTAGAAGAAGCGATACTCTCCTACGACAAAGCCTTAGAATTCAAATAAATCATCCTTGGTGTGCGGGAATGGCAAGTAAATTTGACATACTCAAGGAAATTTTGAAAATAAGTGCGATCGAACTAAAGCCGATTCAGGAGAAAATGCAGGAATATCTCAACAGCGATTTGCGTTTGGGTTGGTTGATTAATCCTCAAGACGAAGAAGTCGAAATTTATCGCGCTAATAGCGAGGTGGAAGTTTTACAATTTCCTGTAAGTTTGTCTGGAGAAGATGTATTGCCGGGTTTTGTTTTGAATTTGCCGAGTGTTTAAACACTGAAACAGTTTGTAGTGAGGACTGAAGTCCCCACTACAAACTAATACCAAATCTAGGTTTCTTACCTTCTTAGTCCGCGGAGGCGGACTTTGTTCTACCAGACGCAGTTTCAACCGCCGAGTCTTTGACAAGACGCGGTTTTAACCGCTTCCTTCATAACGGAAATATCTAACCCGGATTTGCTATCACATACAATTATTGCAAGCTTTCTTGCAATTGCGATCGCGCCATTTCCAGCGCTTCTTTCAACTTACTGGCATCGCGCCCGCCAGCTTGCGCTAAATTCGGCCGCCCGCCTCCTTTGCCGCCGCAAATTTGAGCGATTCCACCAATAAATTTGCCAGCTTGCAATCCTTTTTTGTTGACTTCTGGACTGAAAGCGGCTACCAAATTTACCTTATCAGCTTCAACAACTGACGCCAAAACTACCGCAGCATTACCCAATTTTTGCTGCAATCTTTCCGCCGCACTTTTCAAGCCTTCGGCATCCACATCCGGTAACTGGGCGACAATAATTTTGGACTCGCCAACAGCTTCAGCAGCGCTTAACAATTGGTCTGATTTAGCGATCGCTAATTCCGATTTTAAAGCAGCTAACTGTTTCTGAGTATCCTTCAATTCTGCCTGCAAATTAGTAATTCGGTTGGGCAATTCTTCGGGTTTCGCTTTAAATCGATCGCCCAAATCCTTAACCACCTTATCCCGGACGTTCAAATAATCCAAAACAGCCTGTCCCGAAACCGCTTCGATCCGGCGAACTCCCGATGCTACTCCCGCTTCTGAAACAATCTTAAACAGCCCGATTTCTGCCGTATTGCTAACGTGAGTTCCGCCGCACAATTCCATCGAAACGCCGGGAAAATCGATGACTCGCACCACATCGCCGTACTTCTCGCCAAACATCGCGATCGCCCCTTTTTCTCTAGCAAGGTCGATCGGCATTTCTGCTACTTCCGCAGCGTGGGCTTCGGCAATCCAACTATTAATTTGCTCTTCAATTTTCTCCAACTCTGCTGATGTTATCGCCCTCGGAGAATTGAAGTCAAATCGCAGTCGATCGAACGATACCAGCGAACCTGCTTGCGAAATCGAAGTATCGACAAATTGCTTCAAAGCAGCTTGCAATAAGTGAGTTGCCGTGTGATTTGCTTGCAATCGGCGGCGGCAAGTTCGATCGACTCGGGCGTTTACTAAATCCCCAACTCGCAGAGTTCCAGATTGAATGCGGCCGAAGTGAACGAAGAAATCAGATTCTTTTCTAACATCGTCTATGATGACAATAAATCCATTACCGTTCATAAAACCGCGATCGCCGATTTGTCCGCCAGATTCTGCATAAAACGGCGTTTTGTCGAGGATAATTTGCACCTCGGTTCCCGCATCGGCTTCCTCTACGGATTTGCCATTAACTAACAGCACTTCTACATTGCCATCGTTTGCCAATTCCTCGTAACCCAAAAACTCAGTTGTTTGGATATTTTCTGCAAGTTGGTCTAAGGAACCCTGCACTGTCAGATCGATCGTTTCGTGCGCTTCCCGAGCCCGATCGCGCTGCAATTCCATTTCCGACTCGAAGCCTTCACCGTCAATAGTTAAATCTTGTTCGGCAGCAATTTCTTGAGTTAATTCAAACGGGAAACCGTAGGTGTCGTAAAGCTTAAAAGCATCTGCACCCGCGATTTGAGTTTTACCTTCCTGTCGCAACTTATTAATGATTTCTTCCAGCAGCTTTTCTCCCCGTTCCAAAGTTTTGAGAAACTGAGTTTCTTCTCTAGCCAATTCAGCTTTAATTTGCGCTTCTCGCTGGCGGACGATCGGATAAGCAGATTCCGAAAGGGCGATCGCGCTTTCAGCTACTCGAACTATAAATTCGCCTTGAATTCCTATCAGCCTGCCGTGGCGCACTACCCGGCGAATTAGACGGCGCAAAATGTATCCCCGACCGACATTTGACGCGCGAATTTCATCGCCGATCGCGTGTACGACAGCCCGAACGTGGTCGCCAATTACTTTTAGCGAAACTTTGGTTTTTTCATCGCTGCTGGCATAATCAATTCCAGCAATTTCCGCCGCAGTTTGAATGATGGGAAAAATCAAATCTGTTTCGTAATTGTTGGGAACTTGTTGCAGGACTTGCGCCATTCTTTCGAGTCCCATTCCCGTATCAATATTTTGATTTTGCAGCGGCGTTAATTTACCTTCAGCATCTTGGTTGTACTGCATGAACACCAAGTTGTAGAGTTCGATAAACCTGGTATCATCTTCGAGGTCAATATCGTCGCCTTTTTCCGGGTGAAAATCGTAATAAATTTCCGAACAAGGGCCGCAGGGGCCAGTGGGGCCGGAGTTCCAGAAATTATCTGCTTCATCCATGCGCTGGATGCGGTGGGCCCGAATACCGATTTTGTCGCGCCAAATTGCAAAAGCTTCATCATCTTCCCGAAAGACGCTAACAACCAATCTTTCCGGCGGCAAACCGAAGACTTCGGTAACGAGTTCCCAAGCCCAAGAGATCGCTTCTTTTTTGAAATAATTTCCAAAGCTGAAGTTGCCCAACATCTCAAAAAACGTGTGGTGTCTGGCGGTACGGCCGACGTTTTCGATGTCATTGGTACGGATGCACTTTTGCGAAGTGGTGGCGCGGGGAGATTCGGCTTGTCGCTGGCCGAGAAAAATCGGCTTGAAGGGCAACATTCCGGCGATCGTCAGCAATACAGTCGGATCTTCGGGGACCAATGAAGCGCTGGGCAAAATTTTATGTCCCCGTTGCGCGAAAAAGTCGAGGAATGTTTGGCGGATTTGACTGCCGCTGAGGAATTGAGGGGGCACGGGAGAGGAAGACATGACAGCAAGAGTTCAGTATTTAAACAGTTGACAGCAAACAGTTGACAGCAAACAGCATACAGGTTGACAGCGAGGTTCTCAACAATACAATCCGCCGCTTGGAGGCGGAGAACGGGAAACCCTTAATATTTGGTAACGATGCTGCAAGTAAAAAAACTTACATCTATGTGGATTTATCTCATTATAATGAGGAATGTAAAGAGGTATCAACATTGATAAAATGTGCTTGTACCTTCCGGAAAGCCGTGCTAACTTAACAATAGACACCCGGAAAGGAAGAAAAAGGAGGTCTCACATAGTTATCAAAAGATTTCGAGGAGAGAGACATGGTGTCTCCGGTCTAGCTCCCAGGCGCAGCAGAAATTAAGAGACCGCACTATTAAAAGTAGCAACACTCCGATCGACCGTAAAGGATCGAGAGTAAAGCTAAACCAAAGTCAAGTATGACAGAGCGCGATCGAACAAAAGTAAGGCTGCAACATTGCAAACCCTAGTAACTCATTTGTTCACAGTCACAAATTCATCTCGTTTGTCAGAAAATCTAAAGTTCGTCTAGAAAATCTAAAGTTCGTCTATTAGTGGGTTCGATCGAGTGCGATCGGACCCTGAAACTTTTTAAATAGTTGCTCGGGAGTTTTGAGTTTTGAGTTTTGAGTTTTGAGTTGAAAGAGAGTTGAAAGTTGAGAGTTTTGAGTATCAACCATCTGTTAGCGACGCACCTTATGGCTGACAGTTGACAGCAGTAAATTTTTAACCCCACCCCAACCCTCCCCTTACTAAGGGAAGAGGACACCGCAGCGATCGAAAATAAAACGCTAAAATAGCAAATACTACAAAATTGAGGAGTTAATACTTGACACCTGCACCCGCGCGCGAAAGCGTCCTCACTTGGCTGGACCACCGCGTACCTGCTGCTCGCATCAAACACATCCTCGGAGTCGAACAGACAGCAGGCGACTTGGCCCGCCTTTACGGCCTCGATGAAGCAAAAGCCCGCACGGCCGGATTGCTGCACGATTTGGCAAAATACTTCAAACCTCAACTGCTGCTGCAAATGGCCCAAGCCGAAGGTTTAGAGCTAGACTCAGTTTTAATCGCGCACCCGCACCTGCTGCACGCAGATGCCAGCGCCATTGTCGCTAGAGACGAATTCGGAACGATCGATCGAGAAATTTTAGATGCCATCGCCAATCACACTCTCGGCAGACCGAATATGAGCCAGCTCAGTTGTACCGTATTTGTAGCCGACGCGATCGAGCCGAGCCGCGGTAACAGTCCCGAATTAGAAATTCTGCGCCGCGCCAGCTTGCAAAACCTGCACGCAGCGGTTTGGCAAGTCAGCGATTATTCCCTCAAATACTTGCTAGAAACTCGGTGCTACATCCACCCGCGCACCGTACTCACCCGCAATTGGGCGCTGCAAATGGCTCGATCGAAAGCAACAGGAAATGTAACAGAAGATTCGATCGCGCACATCATAAGTTAAAAGTAAAAAATTATTAGCAGATCGCTTTTTACTTTTACCTTTTTCCTCGCTAGAAGAACAGCGCCCTCAAATGTCCTCACTGAAAAAAATGGCACTAAACAGTCAATTATCAACCGCTAACTGTCAACTGTTAACTGTCAACTGTCAACTGTTTTAGGAACTTAAAAACTGAATGTTAGAACAAACCCAACTCCAATACAAATCCATCAAGCCGCAAGCAACTTCCACCACATCCCCCGCAGACACCCGCGCTTTGGTAGAGACAATTGCCCGAGCCGCCGAAGACCGCAAAGGACACGATATTGTACTGCTGCGAGTATCAGAAGTATCTTACTTAGCAGACTACTTTGCGATCGTCACCGGCTTTTCCAACGTCCAAGTACGAGCCATCTCCCAAGCAATTGCCGGCAAAGTAGAAGAAGAGTGGCAAAGATTACCGCTGCGGAGCGAAGGGGAAGCAGAAGCAAGTTGGATAGTAATGGACTACGGCGATGTCATCGTTCACATCTTGAAACCTCAGGAGCGCGAGTTCTACAATTTAGAAGCGTTCTGGGGACACGCCGAACGCATTAACTTTTCCACCGCACCCAATATGTAGAAGATGAAAGACACTTCTATTTCTATTTGTCCAGTTCCGCAAGAACAGCGACCGCTAAATGAATATCAACAACTTACAGAATCCTGGTTTTTTAGTTGGGTAACTCTCACTTGGCCGCAGTATCTGGCAAAACTTGCTTGGGTGTGCGCCTGGAGCAGCCTCATATCAGTACCTGTAGCCGCTGCTAGCTTTGCTCCTGCTAAATATCCAGCTCAGTTTGTTCTCAGTAGTGCCGCTGGTGACAGTTTTATTCTAGGATTAGCTTTGCTGCGGATGTACTTAGGTTGGTTCTACGTGCGATCGCGCCTTGCCAATCCCACCGTCGTCTACGAAGAATCTGGCTGGTACGACGGTCAATCCTGGTCGAAAACTCCCGAAGTTTTGTTGCAAGACCAGTTGATTGTCAATTACGAACTCGAACCAATTCTCCGGCGGCTGCGACAAACATTTTACGGTTTGGGATTATTGCTTTTAGTCGGGGGGTTAATTTGGTGTTGTTTGTAATTAAGAGCGGGCTTTTTTGCCCGATCTAAAATCTAAAATCTAAAATCTTAAAATAAACATGACCAGGGGAAAAAGAACCCAAGCTCCCGAACTCGAAGTCAGACTGCTGCGCGAAGGTATTGTGGAATCCAAGCACCGCGTCCAGGCTGCCGTGTGCGACAATCGCGGCCGCGTTCTTTCCGTTGCCGGCAACTCGGAAACGGCAGCATTCGTCCGTTCCGCGCTCAAACCTTTTCAAGCTTTGGCCGTAACGGCAACCGGTACGTTAGAACGCTACGATTTGACCGATCGAGATTTAGCAATTATTTGCAGTTCCCATCAAGGGACTATCGAACAATCGCGACAGGTATTTAACATCCTGTGGCGCTGCGACATCGACCCCTCGAAGCTGCAATGCCCGATTCCCGAAGGGAAAAACAGCACCCTGCAATACAACTGTTCTGGCAAACACGCCGGAATGCTGGCCGTGTGCCAGCAGCGACACTGGCCGCTGGACAGCTATTTGCGTCGCAAACACCCAGTCCAACAGCTCATTTTGGGCAAAGTAGCCGATGTGCTGGCAATGCCTGCCGAAGAGTTTATCAGCGCGCGCGACGACTGCGGCGCTCCTACCTATTTATTGCAGTTGGGGCAAATGGCGTCTCTGTACGCTAAGTTATCCTCTGGCGATAATTTAGATATGGAGCGGATTGTCCGCGCGATGACTCACCACCCGGCGATGATTTCGGGAGAGGGAAAATTTGATACCGAACTGATGCGCTTGACCGAAGGGGAAGTTGTCAGCAAAGCCGGGGCCGAAGGGGTGCAGTGTCTCGGTCGGGTTGGCGAAGGTCTGGGTTTGGCAATTAAGGTGGCGGATGGAGCAAAGCGCGCTCAATATGCTGTTGCCATCCACTTGCTTAAGCAGTTGGGGTGGATTACGGCTGCGATCGCCGAAACTCTTTCCGAAACATACCTCACTCTCAGCGATTTCAAACGCTTGGAGGTAGTCGGCGAAGTGTGTATGCTCTAGCACAACCTAGATGGAGAGCCGATCGCAGCCTCTGGACTCCCAAATCTCAAAATTTTTTTGGATTTGGGGTTGCAATTTTCAGAACAGGGGTTTATACTAGATAAAGTGACGCGGGATAGAGCAGCCTGGTAGCTCGTCGGGCTCATAACCCGAAGGTCAGTGGTTCAAATCCACTTCCCGCCACCAAATTGAAAACCCACTATTTAAAACCAACCCACAAGCCTTTAAAACTTGTGGGTTAGTTTTTTAGCTTGTTTTTGGAAACAAGACAAAAATTCAGATACAAAACTACGAGTTGTGAATTTTGAGTTACAAGTTTTAAGTCAAAACTCATAACTCATAACTCATAACTCCTTCGGTAAAGGTAAAGGATAAAAAAGACACCTCATCCCCACACTTAACCTTCAATGCTCAGCCTCAACATTCAACCTTAACACTCAACCCTATACTCTTAGACGCCCGTTTGTGTAAGCTTTATCTGTGTGGAATCTGCAACCTGAAACTTGCAATTGAATTGCCCGATCCCGAACATCAAATTAAATTTTCAATTTTTAAGTCGGCTGGGATTCGAGCCAGTCAAAAATTAGGTCTAGCTGTTCCAGCGTCACCAAGCCGTACTGCCAAAGCACCACAGGCAATTGACCGATATCCTGTTCCGCGTGTCTGAGAGCAACTGCGATCGCGGAATTTGAGATCGCCAACTCCCGTTGCAAATAATTGACCAATTGAGCTGTTACCATTACATTCACCGCCAGCTTTACGCGCTGTTGTAAACTTATACAATCGATCGGGATTAATTAGAAGTTGAATTCTCTCAATTGTCAGTTGACACAGAGCAGTTTAGTGTGATATACAGCTCATCAAACCTGTGATAAAACTCATATATAAAAGCGATCGTTGTCACAAAATCTGCTGCGTAAAACTTACCCAAACTTGACTAAAGCCATCTTTAGCTCTAATTCGGAGTTCACGAACTGCGCTGTTGGGCCCAACGTAGTGGAGGGGGTCGGCCATCCCAAGATAAACGGTAATTGCCCCAATAGCCTTGGGTTCCCAATTTAAAATATTTAAACTGGCATTCAAATCGCGATCGATCGACACTCTATTATTCAATAATATTTCTACCTCATGGGGTATTGACAAAATCTACTCCCTTATAACATTAAATCCGGTAGCATCGGAATTATTAATATTACTCACAGCCGTGTCCTCTATATCATTCCGGTGTTACCGGAATTGATATAATACCAAATCCGGGTTAAATACCCCCGTCATATCCGGGGTATCTAGCCCGGATTTGATATAACTTGTTACCAATGGACGCAATCTCGCTTGCCTTTTTCAAAATTTGGCATTAAATAAACGCAATTTAAGTCCGGTAAAAAAAGTTCGATTTTCAACTGGCAAAGTTTCGATATTCTGTGATGAAATACCCGCACCTTCGCGATCGAATTCAGCTAGAAAACCAGCCGCGCCGGCACTCAATTTGTTAAAAGCTTGTGCTACATAACCACCTTGAACTGCCGTGCGTTTTTCCCGGACTACTTCCAAATGCTCTAAATCGACAATTTTGCTTTTACCGGACTTAGTTTCCTCCGACTTAGTTTCCGTTTTTCCGGCTGGGCTGTTTTCCTTTAGCAAGCGGTTGGAAGTGCGGTAGGGAATGTAATCGAGAGGATTGTAACCAGTGCACCGCAAAAGTAAAAAACAAGCCCAAGAATATTTTCCCGCCAGGATGGCTGCAATTATCTCATCCAATTGTTCTGGTTTGATTCCGACTTGAGAATTGTTGGAGTGCTGGAATTGGTAAGTCATAGCTTTATCCTGTTTTGTGTGAAGAAGAAGGAAGAAGGAAGAAGGAAGAAGGAAGAGAAGAGAGAGAGAGAGAGAGAGAGAGAGAGAGAGAGAGAGAGAGAGAGAGAGAGAGAGAGAGAGAG
>JAAUPF010000003.1 GCA_012034575.1 Richelia sp. CSU_2_1
GGATTGGGGGATTGGGGATTGGGGATTGGGGATTGGGGAGGATGTCAAAAATCTACGCCCCGCTTGAGTTCTACTCCCCGATCGCCGTAGTGTTTGTGACAGTATACTTCCGAGTGGACGCTGGCCAGGTCAAAGTAAGCGTGGGGTTTGTGACAGCGCCCGGTGATAATAATCTCTGTATCCCGAGGCTTGCGCAGCAATGCTTCCACGATCGGCTCAACCGGCAGCAGTTCTAAGTCTACGGTGGGGTTGAGTTCGTCGAGAATTATTGTTTTGTACCAGCCGCTGGCGATCGCGGCTTTGGCAATTTCCCAGCCCCGCTCTGCTTCGATACAGTCTACTTCCTGCTGTTGTCCGCGCCAAACGATCGCATCCCGGCCGCACCGCTGGTGGTCTACTAGCTGCGGGTAGCTTTGCCGCAAAGCTGCGATCGCTGCATCTTCTGTATAGCCGCTACCTCCTTTGAGCCACTGCACTATCAGTACGCGGTGAGATTGGTCTAAACTAATACCTCTGCCGATCGCTTGCAAAGCTTTTCCCAAAGCGCTAGTCGATTTGCCTTTCCCGGCTCCGGTGTATATTTCTATACCGGAAATGTTGTGTTCGGCCGCTGCGGGGTGGTAGTGGGGCTTCATTTCTGAATGCAAGTCGGCGATGTCTAGCAAGGCTTGAGGGGCCGCCCGCCCGGTGGCGATTACTTCTAAATATTCGGGTTTGTTTTTGAGGGTGTGGACTACTTCTTCAGCAGGAAGCAAACCCAAGTCCAATACCGGATTCAGTTCGTCGAGCACCACCACGGAATACAGATCCGAAGCGATCGCCCCTTTGGCTATATCCCAGCCGCGCTGCGCTTCGGCGCGATCGAACCGAGTAATTTCTTCCGAGCCAAAATATTCTGCTCTACCGGTGCGCACCTGGTCGATCAAGTGGGGAAAAGCCCGCTGCAAAGCTTCGATCGCCCCATCTTCATCGTAGGAGCGTCCGGGACCTTTGAGGAAGCGCAGCAGCAAAACTCGCGTGGGCGAGTCAGAATCGATCCCCAGGCCGATCGAGCGCAACACCACTCCCAAAGCTGCTTGAGACTTACCCTTACTAGCGCCATCATATACGTGAATCTGACCGATCTCCCGTTCCGATCGGGCGGAGGCTGTCCGAATACCAATGCCATTCCTTACCATAATTCAGACGTTATTTAAATATCTATCGAGGTAGGTATCCGATCGCACTTGATGTTTGATGTTTCTATTGGTTCGCGGATCTCAACAAATTATAGGATACAACCTGAAAGCTTCCACTATTGAGTTCCCCGATCGACAGCAGCCACCAGATCGAGTCTCCAGTCAAGATTCTGCTACCTTTGATGTACAATTAGAACCTAATACAGACCCAAAAAGCGTTAAGAGAAGATAACAATCTCCGATCGCAATCTCTGATTTCCCGAGGGAGTACCTCACCCCTCAATTAAATCCAACTACTGTGAGGTTATACCTTAATCCTTATGATTGCGAGTGTTTTTCCGTTTCGGACGATCTTAGCTCAAGTTTTGATATTGTTTTTGGCGATCGCGATCGAAGCGTGGTTCCTGCAAAAACTGTTAAAACTCGGCCCCAGAACCAGCGTTGAATATACAGCCATCCTCAACCTAGCCTGCACTTTCGTAGGGTGGTTGGTTTTCTTCGGCATGGAAAGCATTTTACCCAAAGATTTGCGGGAAAAGCTGATCGGTTACATGATATTAGGAGGAGGGCAGGATATTTACGCTCCATTAACTCTGATAGCAGTCCTAATATTAGCAGTCACTTTTCTCGCCAAATGGCAGGGATTAGAACTGCTAGCAACTGTAGCAACCGGCACTAAAAAAACAGCAAAACCTCAGTTTGTTGGACCGCCCTCGCTCACCCGCCGTCCCGTCAAAAAAACCTTTCAAGTAACTACTCAGTTTGGTGCTGTTTTAATAGCCCACACTGTTAGCAATGCCGTTATTTTAATCGTGTTGTTTCTGCAAAGCGTCAATGAAAACCTATGATGAAGCAATTTGTGGATGTAACGCAGCAACTCACCAAGCTGACGAACAACCTTTGGGAAAGCAATAAAAAACTCCAAAAGGCGATGTTGCCGCCTAAAGTTGTCCACTGGAAAACTCCTTTACTGCTCAGCATTTTTTTAGCTTTGCTCGCGGTAGCTGCCATCACTGACTGGTCTACAAGAACGCTCATTGCGGATATGAGCTGGCTATTTTTTACACTTTCAATGGGTTTGCTGACCAGTCAGAAACCTTTTGCGATCCAAGGAGTAGCTCTGAGTCCGTGGGTGACAAGCTTTTTAATTGGCTTGTGGTTGCTAGTAAGATTGCCTGCAGACAGGAAGGAAATAGCCTGGATATCCGGCCCTATTATCGCAGTAGTAGTTCTTGCCATAATATTGATTTGGCAGAGCGAATCAAAATGGGAAAGAGTTAGGTCGTTGGTGCGCCCTCAATTCGTAATGATTACCTTAATTCACCTGCTGTTTTCCTGTTGGTTCGGCTTTCATTTTTTAGTTCAAGGTTGGCTGCAACAGTATCCGAGTGTTTTGTCTGAGGATTTGAGGAAAAGTGATTTTGTTGTCACTTTCCAAAGACCGACTATTAATCGATCGAGGGGTGTGGTAATTCTCAATGAAATGGAAAAATACTTGAAAAATGAAGCCCGCACCAAGCCGTGGCCGCAGGTAGAGCAAATGCTGATAGATATCGACAACCAGCGATTTTTTCTGCGTAACGAAGCCTTAAAAAGAATTAAGAGAGTCCCAGAAGATGATAGCTGGAATGTCGAAACTACAGTAGTCCAAGGAGATGCCCGCTATCAGTTAGATATGCAGGCTGATTGGTTGGGCCTGGTTTTCCGACCGGAGGTATATTCCTTTAGCAAATCTTGCGAGGTAATAGATATCGGCAATCGAGCCACTGTAACCTGCAGCAATATTAAGCGTTCCAAACCCGGTGAGAAACAAAATGGAGCCGCAGGAGACAGTCAAGTTTAACAATTGCAGCTAACTGCAAGCGTAGCAGTAGATGATTCTGCTGTTATTTGCTCTATGTAAAGTGCCCCAAGCACGACATAGAGCAGCAATAGTTCTACTCGTTACCAGGCAGAGCCTGGTAACGCAAAGCCTCTGGATATGCCTCAAGTTACCAATTACCTATTACCTATTTCCTATTATTCAATGAATTTAAACAGAATTTTGACAGTAGCAACTAATGTATTCTGGGAAGTAATTCGCGATCGCATTCTTTACCTAGTAGTTTTTTTTGCTGTGTTGATTGGAGTTGCGGTGCGGTTGATACCGGAACTAGCGGCAACAACAGAAAAGAAAATTATCCTAGATGTTGGTTTAGCTGCTATTAGCGTATTCGGTCTGATTGTTACAGTATTTGTGTCTACAGGACTGGTTAACAAAGAGATTGAGAAGCGGACTGTGTACCTATTAGTTGCCAAGCCGATAAGTCGGGCTGAATTGATTGTTGGCAAGCATTTCGGGCTGTCAGCGGTGCTGGGTGTACTGGTAGCGGCTATGACTGTTATTTATTTGGCTATTCTGAGTTTGAACCGCATTCCCTACCCTTTGACAAGCATTTTAATAGCTGCGTTGTTCGTCTGGTTCGAGATGTGTTTGTTGGTAGGTGTAGGAATTTTATTTGGAGTTTTTAGCAGTTCGCTGCTGGCAACTTTACTGACATTTGGTGTTTATTTGATGGGAAATTCAACGCGAGATTTAGTAGCTTTGGGAAAGCTAACTAAAAATCCCGGTATCGAGCAATTGATGATGGGGCTGTATCTGGTTTTGCCCGATTTGGCGCGGTTTAATTTGAGAAATGATGCTGTTTACGGACAAGTACCTTACTTGGCGGAGATGATTATAAATGCTGGCTATGGTTTGCTTTATTGCGTGCTGCTGCTGGCAATTTCGATCGCCATTTTTCCCGCCGGGAATTTTAAAAGCTGCATTCTACTCTTTCAAGAATAAAAGGATATGCGAGCTAATTCCAGATTAAGGACACAGCAGTGCTGTGTCCCTACATTTTTTTCTGGGAAATGCGGTAAAATATATATAGCCTTTCTCAGTAATATGAGGTACATCGCGGGGGTTGGTAATTGGTAATTGGTAATTGGTAATCGATCGAGTTTGTACCTCACTTAAGAGAGAATTGCTATAGTCGGTAAGGTGCGCATTGCGCACCCTACATCAGCGAGTAAGTATGTCAGTCCAGATTGATTAATCCTGCTGTCTGCCGGCGACAAACTATCTAAACTCAAATTCAAAATTTTATGGGTAAAATGAGGTGCTTATGACTGCTACAATTTACAAACCGATATCGCAGCTAAAAATTACCTGGCCGCTGCTGCCAGATGATTTTATCCTACCAGATGACCCCGTGGAAAATATAGACCACCCTTTAGTTGCTAATGGTTTGCGCCAATCTTTAGTAGATTCCCCGGAATTCATGCAAGATGCACTTATTGTTTCTAATTTTGCTTTGTGTGCTGCTGTGGACGATCGTACTATTTGCAAAGCGCCAGATTGGATGTACGTGCAGCCGGTGCAGCCTTGGCCTCACAGTTATCCCCGCCACAGTTACACCCCTCATACTGAAGGAACAGTGCCTTTTGTAGTGATGGAATTTCTCTCAGCTACCTATGGCGATGAATATTCTGTCGAACACCAAGAAGAAATTGGCAAGTGGTTTTTTTACGAACAAGTAATCAAAGTTCCCCGCTATGTCATTTTTCGACCGCATACTGGTAGAATAGAAGTCTATGCCTTGCAATCTGCGAGTTACGGCAAGCAAGATCCTGAGGAAAATGGTCGTTATTTAATACCGGGATTGAATTTATTTTTGGGAGTTTGGCAGGGAACTCGCGAAGGTAGAACTGGCTATTGGCTGCGCTGGTGGAATGCGGAAGGCAAGTTACTTTTGTGGCCGGAAGAAAGGGCCGAAAACGAACGCCAACGGGCCGAAGATGAACGCCAACGGGCAGATCGAGAACAGCAAGATAAAGAGTTATCCCAGAGGATGTTGGAACAGGAAAGACAGCAAAATCAAGAACTATTGGCGCGATTGGCCGCTCTCGGACTCGATCCAGAATAATATTAGAAATTAGTTGACAGTTGACAGTTGACGGTTGACAGTTATTCGGGAGTGCTAAGTTTTGAGTTGTAAATTAAGAATTGTTTTTAACTCAAAACTCAAAATTTAAAACTCAAAACTCTTTTGACATTTAACAGTTGTTTCTCGGCTGAATGATGACTGATGGCTGATGACTAATTACAAATTATAGCAACCGCCAAAACGGCTCTTGACATTTTAGATCGCCCAAAGCGTTACTATGAGTCCCTCTTCCTTCTGCCCTCTGAGTTCTGACTTATGACAATTAAAAACTCTCAACTTTCAATTCTCAACTGGTAACTCAAAACTCAAAACTCAAAACTCCTAGTTCTTCCTTCTGCCTTCGGCTATACCACTTATCGATTTAGCTCGATCGCTAACTATTATGTTTGTCACAAAAAGTTGAAGTTATGTTAGTCAAAAAACTCGAAAAATTGCAAACTATATTTGAACAGATGGAGCGAGCATTAATTGCTTACTCTGGTGGAATTGATAGCACTTTGGTAGCCAAAATTGCTCGCGATGTTTTAGCCGATCGCGCGTTAGCCGTAACGGCAGTTTCCCCATCTTTGCTACCAGAAGATTTAGAAGAAGCGCGGATTCAAGCAGCAGTAATTGGCATCGCCCACCAAGAAGTAGAAACTCAGGAAATGGCAAATCCCAATTACACTTCCAACCCGGTTAACCGCTGCTATTTCTGCAAAAGCGAACTGCACGATACCTTAAAACCCTTAGCCTTAAAAAGAGGTTATCCTTATGTAGTAGACGGGATTAATGCCGACGATTTAAAAGATTACCGTCCGGGGATTCAAGCAGCAAAAGAACGGGGCGCGCGATCGCCCTTGGCAGAAGTAGGAATTACGAAAATGGAAGTGCGGCAATTAGCAAAAGAATTGGGCTTGCCTTGGTGGGATAAACCGGCGCAACCTTGTCTGAGTTCCCGATTTCCTTACGGTGAAGAAATTACAGTTTTTAAATTGCAAAGAGTGGGACGCGCCGAACGGTATTTGCGACAGTTAGGGTTGAAAAATTTGCGCGTGCGATCGCAGGGAGATACCGCCCGAATCGAAGTGTCCCCTGAGGAGATTAAAGAGTTTGTATTAAATGCAGATTTGCCTGCATTGGTGGCGGTATTTCAAGAGTTTGGTTTTGTGTACGCGACTTTGGATTTAGAGGGATTTCGCAGCGGCAAATTAAATCAGGTTTTGCCAGCAAAATTGTTGGAGGTGAAAGGTTAATTAATTAGTTGAAAAAAATCATTATTGGGCGAAGTCAAGATTGTATACCTGGGTTACAAAAATCTGCTGTGTTGATTTGGATTTGAATCGATCGAGCAAATTCCACAAAAGTTAAGCATACTGTAGGGGAGCGTAGCAGTGATGGGTTTGGATTTGATGCTTTCTTTGAGGATTTGCACCTTCTCACTTTCTCGATCGCGCAAAGCACAAACAGTATATCCTCGTTCGCTACCGGATCGATATCCCGATCGCGCCCCAACCATTCTAAAATCAAAAGTAATTAACCTCAATTTGACACAGACACCGCATGGATACTAAAGCTTTTAAGAGATCCCTCCAACAGTCGGAGAACTACCACCGCAAGGGTTTCGGTCACGAAGCTGAGGTTGCCGGGGTGATGCAGACGGCTTATCAAAGCAGTCTGATCCAGCAAATTCGGGACAATAATTACAAGCTAACGCGCGGCCCAGTTACAATTCGGCTGGCGGAGGCTTTTGGTTTTTGTTGGGGTGTGGAACGGGCCGTAGCTATTGCGTATGAAACTCGCCAGCATTTCCCTACCGAACGGATCTGGATTACTAATGAAATCATCCACAATCCGTCTGTAAATCAGCATTTGCGGGATATGGAAGTGAATTTTATTGCTGTTGAAAAGGGCAGAAAAATTTTTCAGTTGTGGATGCTGGCGATGTGGTGATTTTACCTGCTTTTGGAGCCAGCGTGCAGGAAATGCAGTTGCTGAATGAGAAAGGCTGCAAAATTGTCGATACAACTTGCCCTTGGGTTTCCAAAGTTTGGAATTCGGTCGAGAAACACAAAAAGAAAGATTGTACTTCAATCATTCACGGCAAGTACAATCACGAAGAAACTGTTGCTACGAGTTCTTTTGCCGATAAATATTTGGTGGTGCTGAATTTGCAAGAAGCTGAATATGTCAGCAATTATATCATCAATGGGGGCGATCGCGCTGAATTTTTAGCTAAATTTAGCAAAGCTTATTCTGCTGGCTTTGACCCAGATAAGGATTTAGAAAGAGTTGGGATTGCCAATCAAACTACCATGCTCAAAAGCGAGACCGAGCAAATCGGCAAGTTGTTTGAACGAACGATGATGCGGAAGTTCGGACCGGATAAATTAAACGAGCATTTCTTGAGTTTTAATACGATTTGCGATGCGACTCAAGAGCGGCAGGATGCGATGTTGAATTTGGTGGAAGAAGAGTTAGATTTAATGGTCGTAATTGGCGGCTTTAATTCTTCCAATACTACGCACTTGCAAGAAATCGCGATCGAGCGCAAAATTCCATCTTATCACATCGACTGTGCGGAACGCCTTTTATCGGAAAATCGCATCGAACACAAACCTTTAGGCAGCGATTTAGTCATAGCTGAAAACTGGCTGCCGGCAGGCCAAATAGTTGTCGGCGTGACTTCTGGTGCTTCGACACCTGATAAAGTTGTTGAAGATACGATCGAGCGAATTTTCGAGCTAAAAGCAGCGGCTGTCGCTCGATTTTAGATTTGCGATTTGCAATTGGATGCGATCGCAATTAAAGAGGTTTGTAGTGAGGACTTCAGACACCCCAGGACGCGGCCAGTGCCGTGTCCTTACCTCTCGCGTACCTCATATACCTGAAAAATGCTGTATTTAGGTAATTTTAACGCGCTAATTTCGACCGAATACATAAAAAGTAGTAATATCATTCCAGACTCCTCGATCGGTTTCCAAAGCTGCTAATTCCCCTTCAAATTCAGCCTTAGCTTGCGCTAACTGTTCTGGTGAAAGTATTGATAAAGAAGGCGGATGCTGCTGTCGTAAGTTGGGCTTCTACGGGTGTACAAATCAGCAATTTCCTGTTTGTATCGATCGAGTTTTGGACAGTGATTCATAATTTCATGGCGGCTCTGAATAATTAGCTCGATCGAGCTTAATTATAATAGCAACTGCTGCCATAAAAAAAAATTATCCCCCTGAAATAGCTGCAATTTGCCAAAAAACTGTTAGATTGCCCTACAGAAACCATTGAACTGCGCTCGTCTTGCCCAGCAACCAGCAACATCATGCCCGAACCCACTAACCTCACCAGAAGCGCCAGCCAAATCAACATCGGCAACGTCAATATCGGCAACTTCCAAGTAGGCAGCATCAGCGGCACTAAATACAACGACTTCAATGCCAACGGCCGCCCCGACGCCGGGGAAGTCCCGCTTCCCAACTGGCAAATCTACCTGGACATCAACAATAACGGCAGGCTGGATGTTAGCGAACCGACTACCCTAACCAATGCCCAAGGCAATTACATCTTCGTCAACTTGCCGGCGGGCACTTACCAAGTACGGGAAGTCCAGCAGCCCAACTTCCGCCAAACTACGCCGAATCCCGCACCCATCGCGATTACTAGCGGGGCCAACGTTACTAATATCAATTTTGGCAATCAATTTTTTGCAGGGACGATCGCGGGTACGAAATTCAACGATATTAACAGCAATGCTGTCCGAGACCCCGGAGAACAATCGCTAGCTAACTGGCAAATTTACCTCGACCTCAACCGCAACGACAGGTTGGACGGTGGCGAACCTTCTACCCTGACAAATCCTCAAGGCGATTATGCTTTTGTCAATATTCCTGCTGGTAATTATCAGGTAAGAGAGGTTCAGCAGCCGGGTTTTCGCCAAACTACACCGAATCCCGGCTTGGTGAATGTTCCTCCCGGCGGCTTTGTTGGCAATGTTAATTTTGGCAACGTGTTTTTTGTCGGCAGCATCAGCGGACTTAAATACAATGACCTCAACGCCAACAGCATCAGAGATGCGACGGACCCGCCGCTGGCTAACTGGCAAATTTACCTCGACCTCAACGCTAACGGCCGATTGGATTTGGGCGAACCGAATACTGTTACCAACCCCGAGGGCAATTACACTTTTGCCAATGTTTCTCCCGGCCGCTATTTGGTGAGGGAAGTTTTGCAGCCCGGATGGATACAGACGACGCCAAATCCAGGTCCGATCGACATTACGGGCAATACTAATGCAGTTGGTGTCAATTTCGGCAACAATTTGCCGACGGGCAGCATCAGCGGTTTCAAGTTCAACGACCTCAACGCCAACGGCATCAACGAACCGACGGAACCGAGAGTTGCTAATTGGCCGATTTACTTGGATCTCAATGGCAATAACAGGCTAGACGGCAACGAACCTACGGCGTTAACCAACGCGCAAGGCAATTTCTCTTTTATCAATTTGCCTCAAGCCGTTTATTTAGTCAGGGAATTGCCGCAACCGGGATTCCGCCAAACTACGCCCAATCCGACTCCCATTACTGTGGGCAACGGTACGAATGCGACTAATATTAGTTTTGGCAACGTGTTGGTAACGGGAACTATCAGCGGCGTTAAATTCAACGATTTTAACGCTAACGGTCGGTTAGATCCTGGAGAACCGCCGATACCGAATACCCAAATTTACATCGACCTCAATAACAACAGTAATTTAGATCCCGGAGAAGCCAGTACCTTCAGCGATTTTCAAGGAAACTACAGTTTCCGCAACGTGCCGGTAGGTACTTACGTTTTGAGGGAAGTGACTCAACCCGGTTTTATTCAAACTACTCCGCCTGCGATCGTAACTGTTTCTGCGGGAAATCGGGCCAGCAGCATCGATTTGCTGACGGGAGATGCGGTTGGTAGGTCTGCCCAATCTTTAAGCAACGACCCCCTGGCGGATTGGGGCAGCGCTTTGGTTGAGGCACCTGCAGGCGTTGCCGACAGTTTGCTGTTGGGTGGGGATAGTGGCAGTTATCAAATTGAGGGTGTTTCGATCGATCGAGCTTTGGCAAATTTAACTAATATTCCTGACTTCGGGCAACAGAATGTCGGTCTAGAACCCAATGCAGAAAGCAGCGAATTTGTCAAGGCAAATTTATTAAGTGATTCAGCGATCGCCCTGTCAGATAGCATTAGGAAAGTTAAAGATCGGCAGTTGCTTTAGCAAATGTCTTGGCCAACAGGGCGCTGTCAACAGCAACAAGGGCGATCGACTTACATCGGGTAGCGAGCTGAAATTGTCACAGCTATTCAAAACCTGATATAATCTGCTGCGACAAAGCTTGAGGAATCCTGATGTTAAATGAGGAACATTCAAGTCAGTGTAGACGTATGTATGATCGAGTAGCGATCGCCAGCAACTAGCAGCAGCTAATTGCCGATCGACAAAGTGATACAGTAGCCTGTAGCTTACGTAGATTTAGGTGTGAAGGAACAGACAATCATGGCAGAAGAATTAGTAGCTAGTCAGGTAACTCCTGTCCTACCCCCAGTCGTGTTACCGCCAACCGTCATTTTTGGTAACGCTCCTGCAGGTATCCGGGGTATTAAGTATAATGACCTGAACCGCAACGGTAGACAAGATACAGGCGAACCGGGAATCTCCAACGTCCAAATCTTTATTGACACCAATAACAACGGCACTCGCGACGGAAGTGAACCATCAACGTTGACGAACGCCACCGGAAACTTCGCATTTCCCGGCTTGAACCCAGGCACTTATGTTGTCAGGGAAATCCCGCCTGCAAATTTCACCCCGACAACTCCCAACCCAGTCATAGTAAACCTCACCGGTACTGATGCAAGTATTTCGTTCGGTAACGCTACTGGTGGCGGTCAAATTATTGGCTGTAAATACCTCGACGTAGATAATGACGGATTTCGAGACGGGGCAGAACCCCCGATGCAAAACGTCAGAATCTTTATCGATTCCAACAACAACGGTCAGTTAGATACGGGGGAACCCACTACCTTAACCGATAGAAACGGCGAGTACCGATTCACCAATTTAGCGCCCGGGCTGTACCGGATTCGGGAAGAGCGAGCCAACGGACCGAGAACTGAACCTTTAGAAAGAGATTTTCCCCAAAGCACCCCCCCCGGCAGCATTCCCCTGCTCGACATTAACCTCGGCCTCAACGAAATCTGGGCTTGCGCTCAAGTCGGCAACACTCCGCTATACGAAATCCCGATCTTCAAATTCCGGGACGACAACGCTAACGGCAGACAAGACCCAGGCGAAATTCCCCTCCAAGGCATCCCGTTCATCTTAGATTTGAACCGGAACGGCAGGACAGACGTGGGCGAACCTCGGGTCCTCACCGGCGCTGACGGCCGCGCTAGCTTCAGAGATTTAAAAGCTGGCAGTTACTCGGTATTGGAAACCTTTGAAACCTTCATACCGCAACAGCCACCAATTAACACTACTGAGAACCCAGTAGAAGTAACCGCCCCCGGAGCTCGCTCCCGCCAGCAGGGAACTCTGCCTTTCCGAGTGGCAGATCCAGCAGTTCCAGGCGGTCAGCGGATCGTGTCGGCAAACTTCCCGCCCCCAGTCCCGCCAGTCAACCCGGAACCGGCAGTTTTCTTCACTCCGATTACGGTCAATCCAGCCACCGGTGCGGTCGGAAATACCCGCCCCAACATCACGGTATTCAAATATAACGATAAAAACGCTAACGGTCGTTTTGAACCGGGCAATACTCCGCGGGAAGGTCCCATTTCTGGCGTCAGAGTATACATTGATGCCAACGATAACGGTGCCCTCGATACAGGCGAACAGTCGCTAGTAACGGACGCCAACGGACGCGGAGCATTCACCAACCTGCCAGCCGGCAATTATGTAGTTCGGGAAGTGGTGCCGACTGGTTTTAGCGCGACTACTCCAGCTCGAGTGCAGTTCAACCTTGCCAACGAAGACGCTAACGTGGTCTTTGGCAACACCCCCAACAGCCGGATCACCGGATGCAAATTCCAAGACATCAACGGCAACGGCTACCGCGACGGCTTTGAAGCGCCGATTCCAGGGGTGACTATCTTCCTCGACAACAATGGCAACAACGCCCTGGATGCTAACGAACCTACTAGCGTTAGCGATCAGTTCGGTCGCTGGAGTTTCGGCAATTTGGCCCCCGGTATTTACCGAGTTCGGGAAGTCGTGCCTGCAAATTCTTTCCAAACTACTCAACAACTGGATGTGGTTCTCGGTGCAAACCAAACGTTTACTTGCGCTTTGGTAGGCAACGGTCAGTTCTTTACTTTGAGAGTTCCCAAGTTCCGGGATGACAACCGCAACGGCGTTCAAGATGCGGGCGAGCCTCCTTTGCAGGATATCCCCTTCACCTTGGATTTCAACCGGAACGGCCGCTTCGATGCTGCTACGGAACCCCTCGCCAGAACAGATGCTAGCGGTATTGCCACGTTCAGCAATTTAGCGCCGGGGAACTACTCGGTATTGGAAGTTTTCAACGATCCTAGCGTTCCCAACCCGTTCCCGATTCCGACAGGACCGAACCCCGTTACTTTCACTGTACCGGGACCGAATGCTTCTGTAACACCGATCGTCACTAATGCTACAAGAACTGCTGCTGGCCTTCAAGATAATGATTTGACTGGCACTTTTGAAGCTGGCAGCAAAGAGCTTGACGAGCTAAATGATTTTGGTATTGCTGCTTCTGGTGCCGGCCCAACTGTCGGAGTTGACGACTTGATCGCACCCAATACAATTGTCAGCAACTTTAACGATCTTGATGCGTTAAAAATGGCGAGTTCGCTGACTGTAACGGCAGAAAATTCGCCTCTTTTCGATCCATCGCTGTTGGCATTAGTTCCTTCTAAGTAATAGCTCTCATGTTAAGTTGAGTCTCTAGTTGAAGGCTCAGTAATTAGCAGTTAGGCTGTTTAAAAAACACGTCAAAACCATGTTTTGGCGTTTTTTTTGCTGTTTTGACAATTCTTTTATGGCAATCGGCGAAAGAAAATCGCTTCAGGTCAAAGGTTCGTTCGCACAACATACTCAAGATATAAAACTATCTTTAGTAGTAGGGTGCGATCGACTGAAAGAAAGATTCGGGCGATCGAAAAAACCTTTATTTATAGAAATAGAACATAGAGGAATTATTGATATGCCAACCCAACAGCAAACCAATCCAGCTCAACATCAAGAACAACAACCGGGCATTGAATCTCAAATGACGCCCGCACCTGAATCTTTCGGTGAAGGATACCGCGGCAGCGACAAATTGCGCGGCAAAGTAGCGCTGATTACGGGTGGAGATAGCGGGATCGGGCGTGCGGTAGCGATCGCATTTGCGAAAGAAGGTGCAGATGTCGCGATCGGTTATCTTAACGAAGATGGAGATGCTAAAAAGACTCAAAGGGCGATCGAACAACAAGGCTGCCGCTGCATCGCAATTGCTGGCGACATTGGCGAAGAAAGCACCTGTCAAAAACTGGTAGAACAAACAGTAAAAGAATTCGGACACCTCGATATTCTCGTCAACAACGCCGCCGAACAACATCCCCGAGAAAGCATCGAAGACATCACCGCCGAACAATTAGAGCGCACTTTTCGTACCAACATTTTCTCAATGTTTTACCTCACCAAAGCCGCTCTCAAATACCTCCAAGAAGGCAGCACGATTATCAACACTACCTCAGTCACTGCTTATAAAGGTAACGAACAATTACTAGATTACTCTTCGACAAAAGGGGCGATCGTCGCTTTTACCCGCTCATTATCCCAGAGTTTAGCCGAGAAAGGAATTCGCGTTAACGGAGTCGCTCCCGGCCCGATTTGGACGCCACTAATCCCCGCAACTTTCCCCGAAGAAAAAGTCGCAACATTTGGTGCTGATACGCCTTTAGGACGGCCCGGACAGCCTGATGAAGTTGCTCCGAGTTACGTGTTTTTGGCTTCCAAAGATTCCTCTTACATGACCGGCCAAATTTTACATCCCAACGGCGGATCTGTGGTTAACGGCTAAAAAGATAGTTGATAGTTGACAGTTGACAGTTGACAGTTGACAGTTGTTCGGGAGTTATGAGTTTTAAGTTTTGAGTTTTGAGTTAAGAAGAGTTTTAATTTAACTCACAACTGGTCACTCAACATTCAAAACTTTTTCAGTTGACCTGGGACAGTTAATAGCGCAGTTTTACTCGTTTTTTACTCGTTACCAGGCTGTGCCTGGTAATGCAGGTCTGGAGGCTCTGCCTCCCGTTTCAACGTTCCCAGGCGAGGCAGAGCCTCGCGGATCTGGGTTCCCAGGCACAGCCTGGGAACCAGTGAACCAACGGGTTGTGCGAGGGGTAGGGACACGGCACTGCCGTGTCCTGGGCTTTCGACATGAAGAAGTTTGTGGAAATATCGGCAGTGCAGGAGTTGAACCTGCCTGAGGCGAATTAGTTGCCTAAGCACAAGAGTCACCTTTTGTACTCGGCTGCCAAACCGGACGTACACCTTTGGGCGTATCCGGCTTTACGTTAGATGGAATCTGTAATAGACCCCGCATTTTTCCGGTGGATTTCATCGTGGCAATATAGGTGAACTAAGGTTTTGTTTGACCTTTTGTTGTTATTTTCTATTGCCGTCAATGTGATGAACCTCTATGTAATCTTCAATGGTGAAAAGTTGCTGACAGTGTGAGCATCGACCCTTTTGAGTTTTTTAACCCAGATCGAATGTCTTTAGGTGTTAAGGATGGTCGCCTCGGCGAGTAGTCCAATATACCCAATCTCCGTCATAAGGGCTTTTAGTACCTTGTACCTTAATGTAGTGTTTGTACTCGAACGAGTACAACATTTCTACAAGGTAAAGGTGGTTCCCTTCTTTCCATCCAAAGTTCCACGATGATTCCTTGCTTTTGAAAAATATTCGCGAGCAGATATATCCATCCCCTTTCTGGGAAAACTTCTTTCTTCCCCAATTCAAGTAAACCTTGTACAGGCTATGTTGAACTTTTGAGAACACTTCGTGTGAATGACTTCCACTTTTGAAGTAGTTTCCCCACCCTCTGATGAACCAGTTAAGGCTTTCAATCATTGGGCTGGTTCTTGGGATTGTCCTTTATTTAATAGGGCTTTTAGATGGGATTGAAATCGTTTTACGGATTTGTCTGAAGGTAGCACTTTTGTGACCATCCCCAGAGATTCTCCATTAGTTTTCTTTCCCGCTCTGTTTTTCCCTCTAGTAAAGGATTGGATATGGAATCCTAAGAAGTCGAAACCAGGTTTTTTCTCTTCGTCTCCATTCAGTGAGTGACATATTCTGGTCTTTTGCTCGTTTAGCGTAAGTCCAATGTTTGCCATCCATTCTTTGGTTTTTTCGAGAGCTGCCTTGATTACTGCTTCTTCTTCATGGATGATTACAAAATCGTCGGCATACCTTATTACTCGCGCCTCACAGTATTCCTTCATTTTCCCATCGGGTTGACCAATTCTAGTCTTCCTTGTGGGGAAATTGGATGAGATATAGCTTTCAAATCCGTGTAAAGCTATATTTGCTAGCAATGGTGATATGACGCCGCCTTGTGGGGTTCCTGATACTGTTTTGTGAAACACGTCTCCGACTAGAA
This sequence comes from Richelia sp. CSU_2_1, assembly GCA_012034575.1. Lineage (GTDB taxonomy): Bacteria > Cyanobacteriota > Cyanobacteriia > Cyanobacteriales > Microcoleaceae > Microcoleus. The sequence continues at coordinate 15,778 of JAAUPF010000003.1, forward strand.
CGCCTGATTTGAGCCAAGCTCTTATCTGCTTTTCCATGTCGGGAAATGTCTTTAACTTTTGTATCAGAGCCTCGCGGTCAATATTATCGAAACATCCTTTCAAATCTGCATCTATTAGATACTTAGGTGTTTTTCGGATGCTTAATTCGATTGCCTCTATAGCATCGTGACAACTTCTACCTGGTCGAAATCCATAAGAATTCGGTTCAAATAGTGCTTCCCATTCTGGTTCTAGGGCTAACTTGGCTAGTGCTTGTTTTGCCCTGTCTACTATCGTAGGAATGCCTAGAGGACGTTTCTCCTTTTTGCCTGGTTTTGGGATTTCAACCCTTCTCAAAGGTGAGCTTTTACCGTCTAATCGTAATTGTTCGGCTAGTTCTATCCTTTGTTGGGGATTTAGGGATTTAACTCCGTCGATTCCCGCCGTGCATTTGCCTTTGTTTTCTTGTGTTACGCGACGGACTGCTACCAATCTGGCGCTGTATGAAGAAATTAAGGTTTTTTGGAGTTTGACCGCGAGTGGTTTGTTTCCACTTTTGGATGCTTCGTAGATCTTCGTTTGTAGCTTTATCACCTTTGTCTGGATTTCACTCCAAACTATAGATGACCATTCCGCTTCTAGAGCCTTGGACATAGCCTTCATCCGCGATCTACATCTTTCTAACGTTCAATCTTTTGGCGTATCCCACACATTACATGGGGGCTTTTGCTTGAGATTGAATCCTTCACATCTTTGATTCACCTAGCTGGTGAGCCTTGTTAAGGGCTTAAATCTTAGATGTTTCCCTCTTATCCTATATCGAGCATATATGACGATTTAGGTGCCTGCTTTCTCCAGATGGGATTAATTGGATCGTCTCTAGGCTACTCAAGACCTAGTTTCCTTCCCATGTGTTCTTTTGAACCCAGCGTATCATTCCGTTTCGCTGGTGTATCTGACTGGAGTTGGTAATGCAGGTTCACTTTCGTTCACCTTGTCGTCGCCCTCCCCTAACTACTATGTGTGGAATCACTTGGTAGATGGGTTTTATCTCTAGCTTATTAATCCTGGGAGTTGCTAGTTCCCAGAACCGAGATATGGAGTCCCCAGACGAATATGGGGGGTGGATTTGCACCACCATGCTCGATCGGCATCGAGTCGCACTGAGTTCGCTGCCTAAACCGCTCGGCCAACTGCCGTAAAGTTGGTTTTTGAATTATAACTTAAATTGCATTATAACACTATTTGCCAGTCCGTGTTAAAACTAGATAACCAGAATCAAAATATTTGATTTGCTGAGTCCCGATCGCCCGCTGGTGGCAAGCTAGAGTCGATCGATCGCGTCCAGCAGTTTCTACAATTTGGCATAAAAACAGGCAATGGTACTGAATTCAACGGTAGTGCTAACTCTGATGCTGCTGACTCTGATGTTCGGAGCCGGCTTGACGAGCTCTGTTTGGGGATTCTCCTTAGGTCGCGAAGCATTGAAAGGAACCACTCAACCCGACGTTCGCCCCACCAACAGCAATACAGGTGGCAAACAGGGAAAGCTCAGCAGCAAAGACCAAGTGAGCATTTTAAAAGAAAAAGACATTCTCAAAAGCGTCAAAGCGCGGATGGAGGGTCGCGATCCGGAAAAAATCGCTCAAACGAATACCAAAACAGACAAAGTTAGCGCCAAGCCAGCCCCAGCCAAAAAATCAGCCGGCTCGCAAAATGCTAGCGCCAAGTTTCCCTTGAACAGCCGCGACGGTGGAGTAACCCTCGAAGTGAGCGGGGCCAGCCAGCGCGGCAGTTCGTTGCTGCTAGATGTGAGTCTGAAAAATGAAGGTTCTCAAGCTGTCAGGTTTTTGTACAGTTTCTTGAACGTCACCGACAGCCAGGGGCGGGCACTGAGTGCTAGCGCCGAGGATTTGCCGGGGGAACTGCCGCCCAACGGACAGATTTATTACGGTACAGTCAGCATTCCATCAGCTTTAGTAGAAAATTCCAAAGAAATTTCACTGACGCTAACAGATTATCCCGGTCAAAAACTTCAGTTGCAAATATCGGGCATTCCAGTCGCCAAGTAAGAGCAAAAAAACACAAATGGTTGCCCCTGTTGTCTTAGTCTTGGGGGAATTTTCAATTATTTTAGCTGGCTGCAGTGGAGGCAGAGCCTCCCTAAGGTTTTTGGAGCTGGGCCGGGAAAGCTTTTCCTGGCCGGGCTTTGCCGTTTTTACAGATCTCGATCCTAAATTCGGGTTACTTACTCCCAAAAAGAGGGAGAGAACTTTCTCCCACTCTCCCCCTCTCCCACTCTCCCCCTCTCCCCCTCGGTTTTTAACCCGGATTTTTTACCGCCCGGAGATTGCAAGCGATGGCTGAGTTGTCCGCGATGGGTTGGACAGACGTGCTGTCCCGGTTGCTGTCGGTGATGCTGCTGATTGCGATCAATGCTTTTTTCGTGGCGGCCGAGTTTGCGATGGTGACGGTGCGGAGGTCGAGGATCAATCAGTTAGTTGAAGCTGGGGACGTTCCAGCTCAAACAGTGCAATCTTTGCAGCAAAGTATCGAGCGCTTGCTTTCGACAATGCAGTTGGGAATTACTCTTTCGAGTTTAGCTCTCGGCTGGATTGGGGAAGATACGATCGCAATTTTAGTTCAAATTTCGATTGCTTCTTTGCCGCTGCCAAATTCTTTTAAAGAGTCGATCTCCCATTCTGTAGGTATCTCAATAGTAACTTTTTTCTTGCTGGCTTACCTGCAAATTGTGTTCGGCGAACTCGCTCCCAAATCTATTGCTTTGCTTTATTCCGAACAGTTAGCTAGAGGTTTAGGTCCTCTCATTTCCAGCCTCGCTCATTTGGTCAATCCATTTATTTGGTTGCTCGATCGATCGACTCGTTCGCTGTTGCGGCTGACAGGCTTTGAATACGGCGCAACCCACCGGCCGGTTACTCCCGAAGAATTGCAGTTAATTATTGCTACTTCGAGCGAGTCCAGTGGTTTGCAAGCGGAAGAACGAGAACTGCTCAACAATGTATTTGAATTTGGCGAAGTTTGCGTAGAAGAAGTGATGGTGCCTCGACCGAATATTGCGGTACTTTCTAAAAATGCTACTTTTCAAAACTTGCTGTCAGAAGTTGCGGTTTCCAATCATTCGCGCTATCCCGTAACTGGCGATTCTTTGGACGATATTATCGGCATTATTGATTTCAAACAGCTTGCCAAACCTTTAGCTGAAGGTTTGCTGTTTCCCGATACGCCAATTGTCAGTTGGATGCGTCCGGTGCGGTTTGTGCCGGAGATGATGGTGTTGGGAGAACTTTTGCCTTTGATGCAGCGCGAGGCGGAAGAAATTGCGATCGTGGTTGATGAATTTGGCGGCATTTCGGGATTGGTGACGCTGAGAGATTTGATTGCGGAAATTATCGGCCGCACTTACGAATCGCCCGACAGTGAAGAAATTGCTTTGCAAGTATTGGACGATCGCACTTTTTTAGTCCAAGCGCAGTTAAATGTAGATGACGTAAATCAAATATTGAATTTAAATTTGCCGGTAACTGATGAATACCAAACTATGGGTGGTTTGTTGAGCTATCACTTGCAAAAAATGCCCGAGGTTGGGGAAGTTTGGCGCACGGAAAATGCAGAACTTACGGTTGTTGCGACCTGCGGGCCGAAGTTAGAGCAGATTCAAATTCTCTTGCTGTCAGGGGCGGCGGACGATCGAGCTTTGAGTGAAGTTCCAGAAGCAGATGGGGAAGTTGCCAGAAAAGGACGCTCTAATAGTCGCTTAAAAGGTGTGGCGAAGTTTGACGGTTAATATTGGGATGCGAAGGGCGATCGCAGCGAATGAAATTAACGATTGATGGGAAAATCCAGGTAGATTTAAAATCGATCGCGAGCCAGAATCTAAATAATGTAAATCTGTTTAGATGCTGAATTTATAACCGCAGAGAGCGCAGAGAGTACAGAGAAAGGGAGAGACGATCGACGGATAACAAACTCGGATCGCGATCGCAGTTTAGCCAGACGTGCTATAAAGAATAAGTTGAGTTCTACAGAGATATTTCTGTAGCAATTTATGTTAATTCAAATCTCGCTGGTAGAGAGCCAAATGGCTCCGCAGAAGGAGGATGGCTGGTACTAAAAGTTCCAGCCCCGATCGGCCAGATGTGGAGGCTGCACTGGCTAGAATCGAAAGGCTTCAATTCGATCGCGCCTACCGCGATACTAACAGCCTATTTTATGTTGAAGGCGTTCGCAATTTCGTGCAAGTAATCGATCGCCGTTTCGAGATTTCAACAATTTTGTTCAGCGAAAAATTGCTCGTCGCGCCCCTAGCCCGCAAAATGGTGCGCAGCGCCCGCCGATCCGGAATTCCTACTATTTCAGTCACCCCCGAACAATTCCGGCGCGTTTGCAAAACCGAACGCGCTTCGGGTGTGGGCGCGATCGTCCGCCAGCAATGGTTTAAATTGGATGAGATCTCGCCCCAAGCTGGTTTGTGCTGGGTAGTTTTGGAAAACGTGCGATCCCCCGGCAATTTGGGGACTTTGATCCGCACTTCGGAAGCTGTGGGCGGTGCTGGCTTCATTTTCGTGGGAGGGCGAGCCGATCCTTTTGATGCGGATGCGGTACGGGCTTCGATGGGCGCGCTGTTTTCCCAACAGTTTGTCCGCGCGGATTTCCGGGCTTTGAGTCGCTGGATGCGCCGCCACGGCTGTCGCGCTGTCGGCGCTTCACCTGACGGTACGGCAGATTTTCACTGTTTTGATTATCCCCGATCGACCGTGCTTTTCTTGGGCGAAGAGCGTCAGGGTTTGACTCAGCAGCAGCGCGATTTCTGCCAGCATTTGGTTCGGATTCCGATGGTAGGTATGGCAGATTCTCTAAATCTCGGGGTAGCGGGAAGTTTGCTAATGTATGAAATTTATCGATCGCAAACTTCATAAAAATAGTTTGCAGTAAGTTTTGTAGTAAGGACTTCAGTTCTTTAAATTAAGCATTTTGGTCTTTACTACAAACCTACTTTTTCGCGGTCGATCGAACACCATACAATTATTAGTGAGATGAGCAGATTTTGCAGTTGCTAAGTAAACGAACATCCCGACCCCTGCTAACATAAAAAATTAATCAAATTGGATATTTAAGAATGCCATTTCTAATTAGATAGTCGATCGATTGACAGTTGACAGTTGACAGTCGATCTCGTTCTTAATATCTTAATATGCTAAAATCTGTCAAAGAATAGGCATTGCAAATATTTAAATGGATAAACTTCAAGCCGAAATCGACGCAATTTCTTCGCAAATTGAAGCTTTGCAGCAAGAACGCGAACAACTCAGCATCGGGGCGGCCTCTCCGGATGGATCTTCACCGCAGGCGATCGCCGAGGCTTACCGCCGTCACGCTCGGGAAACAGCACAAGTATCGGCAGAAGTCAAGGGGATCGATGATGCGATCGCCGCTTTGTCCGCGCAATTGCACCAAAAACAGCAGCAATCTCAAAACTGGCAAAAACTCAGCCCTGCAGAGCACGCAGTGGAAGAGGGAAGGGCGCGGGCGCGGGAACACGCGGACAGGATCAACGAACTCGCGGCAGAATTGGCCGGTGAAGTGAAGGAACTCAAAGCCATTGCCGATCGCATCAGCCCCAGCTATTGGCAGGTTTACTACAAACCTTTTATTACCGGTTTCAAGAGTATTTCCGTACCTTACGTGCGATCGGACGGGGATGTTTGGACGATCGTCAATCGAGTTGTTTGATGGCTGCTGGAACAGTTGAAAGTCGATATTTGCCCTTTGAAAGACCAAAAAGCGGACAATATTGTCCGCTTTCGGCTTTCGGCTGTCAACTCCCTCGCGGGAGCAATCAACCCCGCAACAGTTGCTTGATCGTACCCACCAATTCCTGAGGGTGGAATGGCTTAGCAATATAAGCATCAGCTCCTTGCTTCATTCCCCAGTAGCGATCGAACTCTTCGCTTTTGCTAGAACACATTACCACTGGCAAATTCTGAGTTTTGGGGTCGCTTTTAAGCCGCCGGCAGACTTCGTAACCGTTCATCCGCGGCATCACAATATCCAACACGACCAGATCGGGGCGATTTGCCTTAATTTGCTCTAGAGCTTCAACGCCGTCGCTAGCTACAGTGACATTCAGCCCTCTTCCTTTGAGCAAGTCGGCGATCATCTCCCGCAGAGTGACGCTATCATCAACAACCATAACTGTACTCATATAGTCCCTACCAAGTTTCTGGGTTGAAACGTTCACAATAGAAGGTGGCTGGCCCCGATCGAGATTGCACTCTGTTATCTGTAGCTTACCCACTTTCGGTCATTTTCCAATCATTTTCTTAATTTTCGCGGCTAATGAATATCCGCGAAATTGCGCTTGACGCACCCAACTGTGCTTGCTAGTCTATCATTTCCCCTCCTAAATGGTTCTTTATTCATCAAAAAATCATTTTTTAGCTCTACTGGGGGTTTTGGGGGTTGAGAACTCTGGGCAGGGGCAATTTGTCGTTCGCTTTTTAATTGCGATTTTTGCTGCTTAACACCGGTAGCGCTTGGTCGTAGAGTGCGGCGTCTAAGCTCACCTGGCGCTGGCGGTCGCTGTTGCGGTCGTCTTTGCATCCGTTAGCCACGATCCCCAAAACGGAAGCCCCAGAAATTTTTAATTCTTCAAGAGCTTTGCGGACTTGCGATCGGTCTGTTTGAGCAATTTGCACGACCATAATTGTGCCGTCTGTGTGAGCGGCAAGCAAGTGGCCGTCTGCCAAGCCGACCAGGGGCGGGGTATCGTAAATTACGAGGTCAAAAAATGCTTGGAATTGTTCCATCAGATACTGCATTTTTTTCGATGACAGCAGCTTGATCGGGTCTGGGGGAATTTGACCCGCCGTGAGAACGAACAGGTTTTCTTCCGAGGGGGCGCGCTGGATGGCGTCGTTGAGGCTGATGTCTGTGGAGATAGCATCGCTGAGCCCGCGCACGTTTGGCAGTCCCAATTTAGCGTGCAGTTGCGGGCAGCGCAAATCTGCGTCTACCAACAGCACTCGCTGGCCGACTGCTGCTGCGGTGGCGGCCAGGTGCAGGGCTACCGTCGATTTGCCATCTCCGGCTACAGCCGAGCCCACCAGGAGCGAGCGGATCGCCCGGTCCGTACTCAACAAGTGAATGTTGGTATAGAGCGATCGAAATGCTTCCAAGAACCTGTAGTCCATGTCGCTGAACACGCTTCTGGGGCGATCTGTGAAAGTCGGTCCGGGATTTTTAACATTATCGAGATCAATCGCTTCTGCTTCAACTTTGGCACCAGCAAGTTTCTTTTGTCTGACTGGCACCCTGCGCTTGACTTTTTTCGTATGCGGGATCACCCCGATTACTGGCAATTTTGTTGCCATTCTGACGGATTCTGGCGTGTGGAAAACTGTATTTAACACCTCTACGAGCAGGCCGACTGCTATTCCCAGCAGCCCGCTCAAAATTACCGCCAGCGCTAACTGTTTGCGAGTTTGTCTGACGGTAGCGGCTATGTACCTGCCGAATTTATCCACCGGAATTTCCGGCGGATTGATCAGCACCCAAGGTATTTGCTGCTGGGCTGCGTCGATGCGCAAAGCTTCTCGTTTCGCCAAGAAGTCCGACAAACTTTTAGTAACAACTTGCAGTTCCCGCTGCAAGTTGTCGTATTCTCGCGTTGTTACCGAAAAGTTTCTGATTTTTTGATTGAGGTCTGCTTGCGATCTGGTCATTTCTCGATCGCGCGCTTCAACTTCTTGGATTTGGCTGGCTAAATTAGCCATCACCACTTCTCTTGCTTGTTGGGTCGCTGTTGAGATCAGTTCTTCCCGACTTTTTCGCAGTGCTATTACGGGCAAACTGTCTTCTCTGTACTGAGCTAATTTTAGCGACAAATCCGCATCTACTCTCTGGATTTGACCTAACAATCCGCCGTAAGCTTGACCTTGGGTCATCAACACCCCGACAGGATTGTTTTCGTTAATTAATTTTTCATAACTTTGATAGAGGGTGCGCATTCCTTTGAGCTGAACTCTCAGGCCCACTTGCTGCCCGCGAATGCTTTGGACTTGTTCGGAGAGTGATTTTCCTTCCATCTGAGGCTCGAACAAGTTTTTCTGCTGTCGCAGTCTCTGGACTTGCAGTTGCAGGACTTCCACTCTTTCTCGGAGCCTGGGGAGCTCCATATCTATAAATTTAATTCCTTGATTGATTCCTGTCAGTCGCTGCTGCAGGCTGTACTCCAAATAAGCCTGAGAAATTTTCTCCAACACCCCGTAAATTTTCTTGTAATCGGCATCTTTGTAGCGAACTTCTAAAATTTTTGTTCCTTGTTGTTTGCCATCTTTTGTATAGCTGATGCGTTCGATCGATAGTTTTGACATCAGTTCGCCGTAGGTCATGTTGGGATGCCACGCTCGCAATTCCCTCAGCACTGGCTCCATCATTTTGGGACTGCGCAAAATCCTAATTTGGGTTTCGTAGTCTACCAAGCTGATGCCTTCTATATTAATTTTTGCTAAGTCTGCTGCGACAGTGTTGTCGAGTTGTTTCGACAGCAAACCTTCTGCGGTAGCCGGTTCTACTAATAGGGAAAACGAGCCTTGATATTCGATCGTCATTGTTTTGGAATTGGTGACGATCGCCGCGCCGGCAATCGCGCTCAAAGCAATTGTAGCTGCTGCCATTACCAGGATGCGGCGGCGCACGACGCCAAACAGCCAGGATAAATCGAGTTTTTCTTCTTCTGCCTCCTCAAACTTATCTCTGTAACTGTGGGCCGACAAGGGAGGCAGTTTGCCGTTGGATTTGGGTATGAATGGTTGGTAATCTTGTCTGCTATCCATGTTCGGCTTGCGGGTTTTTAAGGTGAATATTTTTGAGTTCGATATTTTTGAGGTTGCTGCGCGGAGGCTGTTGTTGAGAGTTCCTCTGTTCCATTCTAGCTGCTGGCTGTGCGACTCGATCGGATTTGATGGGTTGGGACTGGCTGTGGGTCGAGTTTTGGCTGGCTAACAGTATTCCTCCTGTGTCGCGGTCGATTTTGCCGCTAAAATACAGACCTGAATAGGTTTATAAAATTTAACACTCCGCTTGCAGGTCCTAAAGGGCCGAATATCGAGTTCATCCGATCTACAACTTGGGCAAAGCCGCTGCGAGATACAACAATCATGTCGTTGTCGCGGAGTTGAGGATTGGTTTCCTCGTTAATTCCTTGAGTTAAATCGACTGCGATCGTGCGTTTGGTAGCTGTACCGTCCCTGTTCAGGCGCACTAGCTCAACAGTGCTTCTTCTGGCCCTAGTATTTTCGTAGCCGAAAAATCCCCGAGAGATCAAAGCTTGATTGAGGGTCGCATTGGCCGGCAGCCGCAAGGGATCGAGAGAAGTTCTGAGTTCTCCAACTACAAAAACGTTGATGGCTGGGGGAGCAAAGTTATTGTTAGCCAAAACTCCGGCTTCGGCGGGGTTGACGATCGCAGCTTTGGGAACGACGATCGTATCTCCTTGCTGCAAGATGGTATCTTGGGCGGAATCCCCGGACTCCAAAAACTGCCAGAGGTTGACTGGGATAATTTGTTCACCCCTTCTGGTGAGGCGGCGTACTTGGATTTGGCGGATGTCGGCGTCGGGGGTAATGCCTCCGGCTAGCTGAATCGCCCGAATGACTGTGGGAAAGCCTTCGCGACTGATGTCGCTGTTGGTGCTGCCGCCGATGACGACGTAAGATCCCGGACGGTTGACTTGACCGACGATCGAGATCGATCGGGGTTTTTCAGGCGGCGGGGAAAAGTTGGCGGTGGCGAATTGGCGGGATTCTGCTTGGTTGAAGTTGGCAACGGTGGGAACGATTATGGTGTCTCTATCTTGCAAAATGATGTCTTGAGCAATGTCTCCTTCTTGCAGGAATCTCCACAGGTTGACGTTGAGCACTTGGTCCGGGCCGTCGGGTTGGGGACGGCGAACGCTGATGTTGCGGATGTCGGCGACGCCGGTAACGCCTTCGGCGAGTCTGATGGCTTGGGTGACAGTTGGGTACTGAACAGAGGGCGCGACGCCAGGACCTGGAGTGAGGGTAATCGTGAAGTTTCCGGGGCGTGTCACTTCGCCGATGACACCGACGTTGAGGGGGCGAGCAGCTATCAAGCTGACTGAGACTACGGGGTCTTTGAGGACGCGACGGTAGGCGTTGCGGATGATGGTGGTGGCTTCTACTAGGGTACGACCCCGGATGGATATCAGGCCGATCAATGGCAGGTTGACCGAACCGTCGGAGAGGACTTCGTAGGGGCGGGTGAGTTCGGGTACTTCGAGTATTTCTACTTGGATGCGATCGCCCCCGCCGAGTTTGTAGCTTTCGGGCGATCTCCTGAAGCCGGCTTGGGCTACTGTGACTGCGCCGGTCTGGGGCGGCGATTGCGCGGAGGTACTCAGCGGGAAGCAGGCAAAAATGCCCGCAGTAAAAATGCCCGCAGCAAAAATGCCACCAGTAAAAATAGTCCGAGTAGAAATGCCACCAATGGCGATCGCGCCTGAGGTCAAGCGAGCGATCGGCGCTGTTACATTTTGTTTAGGAAAATTGGATTTAACCACAGGCTTCCTATTTCTCAAGTATCGATCTCCAGTTTAATCGCTGACTGTTGAAAAGCAATGCTAAGCCTACAATAGTTTTTACTGCTAGGTCTCAGGCGCGACCGATCGGTTGTGGCGCGACAACAGCCCCGGATTGTTGTTATTTTGGTGGGATTAGCCCCTTAATAAATTTCCACCTTTGTTTCTCAGAGAGTAGCTGCTTATGGCGAGACTGATTAGAGAACTAATTTTCAGCAATAATTTATTGCTGTTTTTATTGGGCGCTGCGGGGTTGATTATCACGCTTTTGCTGTTTCAATTTGCCAGCCAGAGAAAATGGGGTTTGGCTTTTGAAAAATGGTTTGCTATTTTTTACGTATTCATATCTCCCCATGTTAACGTACCTCCTTTTAACTACTTGCATTTTATTAATCTTGCTGAAGAAGGCGGTACAATCTCTAAACTCCCTTACGTTTTTTACCCTTGGGTGATTTTTATTCTCTGCGGAAGATTGATTAGTTTTTTCAAGCACCAGTTTGTCGAAGTTCTATTGTTTGTGGCGATTAGAAATCCTTGCTTTTTGCTTTACTGTTTTATGCCCGTAATATCGGCTCTGTGGTCGCTAGTTCCTGATGTTACCCTCAGAGCGGGAATGGCATTTACTGGATTTACTATTTTTGGTTTTTACATAGGCGCGCGGTACGAGTGGACTGAACTTTCTGGCTTGCTGCGGTGGGGCTATACTGCGATCGGCATAGTTAGCGTTTTGCGGAAACCGAATATCGGCAGCGAATTTGCAGGAATTACCAGCCACAAAAATTCTCTGGGCAGCATCATGGTTCTGAGTACGGCACTTTGGTATTTGCACTATTCGCAAACCGCTAAAACTCAGAAAGAACGCTGGATGTGTTTAGTGTTAATGTTATTTTCATTTTATTTGGTGAGGGCTACTAGCTCTGGCGGTTCTCTAGTTAATAGTTTGATGCTGATAGTTTTAGTGTCGTCTTTAAATTTTCTCAGTAAGTTGAAGTTTCAATGGTCGTTTACTTTTCTAGTCGGTTTTATGGTGTTGGGAACGATCGGCAGCATTTATGTAGTAGAAAATTTAGAGTCGATTGTTGTTGGAGGTTTGGGCAAGGATTTGACTTTGACCGGGCGGACGGAGTTCTGGCCGCAGTTAATCGCGGCGGCCAATCAGCGTCCTTGGTTCGGTTACGGATTTGAAGGCTTTTTTCAGCAAGATACGATCGGCGCGCAAACTCCCGCTCATTTTATCTATACTTCGATCGGATTTCAACCGAGAACTGCTCACAACGGCCCTATCTCGGTACTTTTGTCTTTCGGCTATCCGGGGTTAGCCATGCTCCTAATTTCCCTGTTTACTAATCTGTTGTTTGCGGTGCGGGAACTGAGCCGCCGACCGCTAGCTGAATCGGGAATAGCGATTATTTACTTAGTGTTTATTATTTTAAATAACATGACTGAAGGTTCGATCGGTGATATTGGGGATGTTTGGCTGGCTTATGTGTTACTGACTGTTAGGCTCAGCACAGATAGTGCTAAGTCTTCATCCAGCAACAACCGCAGTTACGATCGGCAGTTAGGATCTCCCTTGCATCCAGATTAAACCGGACTTGCGCGTGAATTCCCAAAAACTCGATTTCTGCCTCAGTATCTCTCCCAAAGATCGGCGATTTTTCTCAGAAACTGGGTTTTTTGCGTCAGTCCTATTGCAGACAAATTCCTCTGAGAATGTTACAAATGGATATAAATATGATATACCATATTAATGAGCCTGGTTTTTGATGAATTGCCCAGCGCTCGTGAAGCATACTTATTTCAGATAAGGACTCAAAACTTTCTAATGTTAGATAAGCTAAATGCGGTCAGTCAAAAGCTCGGCCCCGGTCTCCGTCAGGTACTCAGGAATTTGGCTTGGCTGCTGACAGACCAAATTTTGCAGATGGGTCTGGGTTTGTTTGTAGGAGTGTGGGTAGCTCGGTATTTGGGGCCAGAACAGTTTGGTTTGCTCAATTACGCAATCGCCTTTGTCTCGCTGTTTGCTTCGGTAGCAACGATGGGATTGGGTACTCTGGTAGTGCGGGATATCGCTCGCAATCCCGACTGCAAAGATGAGACTCTGGGGACAGCTTTTGCAATCCAATTTATAGGTGGCGTTATTACTTTGCTGCTGACAGTGACAGTAATTTCACTGCTGAATCCCAACGAGAGTTTAACTCGCACTCTGGTAGGAGTTATTGCCGCCGGAACTATTTTTCAATCCTTTGAAACGATTAACTTTTGGTTTCAGTCCCAAGTGCAATCTAAGTATACGGTTGTTGCTAAGAATTCCGTATCATTACTGGTAGCGGGAATCAGAATCGGCATGATTCAATTGCAAGCACCGCTGATTGCTTTTGCTTGGGTGAGACTGGGAGAAGTTGCTTTGTCGGGAGCGGCACTGGTGCTGATCTATCAAAGCAAGGGCAACGATTTCAAGCTGTGGCGAGTTAGCTGGCAGAGGGGCAAACAACTGCTGCAGGAAAGTTGGCCGCTGGTGCTGTCAAGCTTGGCAGTTTTTATTTATTCCAAAATCGATCAGCTAATGCTCGGTTCTTTAAATCTTAAAACCGAACTGGGATATTACGCAGTTGCAGTTAAGATCTCAGAAATCTGCGATTTTTTGCCGGTAATTATTGCATCCTCTATTTTCCCCAAACTGGCACTGTTAAGAGAAAAAGATTACGCTGAATATATCAAAAAGTTTCAGATTTACTCGGATGCCATGTTATTTTTGTGGCTGGGAGTGGCATTGCCCGTTTCTGTGCTGGCTCCTTTCATAGTCCAGATTCTTTACGGCGAGCAATATGCAGCTTCAGCCAGCGTGCTTTCCGTCTACGTCTGGGCGCAATTCGGCAGTAATTTCGGAGTAGCTAGAAATACTTATTTTGCTTTGGAAGGTCAACTGCGCTACGGTCTTTACTTGACGGTTGTCGGTTCAATTTTTAATATAGTATTGAACTCTTTGTTAATTCCTAAATATGGCGCGTTTGGCGCAACAGTGGCAACTTTAATGACTTATTTCTATGTAATTATACTGGTCAACTTTTTGATTAAAGAATTGAGACCCTTTGCCAATTTGATTTTTAACTCGCTCAATGTATTCAAAGCTGCTTCTCGGTTGGTGGGGTTGATCAGATGATTGAAATTAAACCAAATCTCGAACACCGATCGCGCTGTCCCTATTCTGGCAAGGAACTCACACCAGTTAAAATACTGTGGCAAGGAACTCACGTTTGTGCGGTATCGGAGTCTCCTGCAGGCGGCAAGATTATTGACGAGTTGAGAATCGGACACGCAGCAAAAACGCCTTACCAAATTGACCTAACAAAACAAGCAACTTTTAGCGGCGACAAATATGCCGAGGAATTTTTGGCAAAACCTTTGCTAGATTCCCTGCAAAATCCCCGCCCCGAACAACTAGAAATTTCGCAAGAAATATTTCGATCGCACCAGCGAGTAATTATTCTAAATTGCGTCGATTACCTGTACGGACACAGCCTGTTAAAGTTGCTGAACGCCCAAAGACACTTAGAATCAAACCCGGATTTGGGATTAATTGTCATAGTGCAAAAGTTTCTCAGGTGGATGGTTCCCGAAGGAGTGGCGGAAGTCTGGACAGTACCCGTATCGCTGAAAAACGGTCGGTGTTACTATCCCAGCTTTGACGAATTTGTCAGCAAACAAATTGAACGTTTTGATGAAGTTTATGTCAGCGAAGCTCATTCTCACCCCAGTCGCTTCGATATCAGCAAATTTACGAGAGTTCCCAAACACGATTTTAACAAAGAAGAATACAAAATTACCTTCGTGTGGCGGGAAGATCGGGTATGGTGCAATAAATTGCTGTTTCAAGTTTGCCGAAAATTGCAACTGCTGCAAATCCCGTTAAGCATTCAAAATTGGAACGTCAGGAGGTTGTTTGCCAAGATGCGAAAGTCGCTACCTGAAGCTAAGTTTGCCGTTGCCGGTTTGGGCAAAAGCACTAACTTTCCTGAGTGGATCGAAGATTTTCGCGTAGATAAATTTAACGAAAAAACAGAGAGAGAAACCTGTCAGGTTTACTCAGAAAGCAGGTTGGCAATCGGCATTCACGGTTCCAATATGCTGCTACCTTCGGGTCATGCCGGCATGACGATCGACGCGATCGAAGAAAGGTGGGGCAACTTCGCTCAAGATATTTTATATCAAGAAACCGACCCCCGATTGGCTTCATTTCGCTACCGATATTTGCCACTGCAAATTAGCTTAAAAGTGTTGGCTCACATTGCAACAGAAATGATGCTCAAGCGATCGGATTTCTATTTTCACATGACGGGCGATCGCGAGCCTGCAGTCATCAGTCATCAGTCGTATCTTTCAAAAAACAGTTAACAGCAGGCACGATACCTGCTGCACAGTAATTACTGAGAAATCTAAGGAAGCTCAAACGTTAAAAATAACAGGAGTGTCAGCCATGAACAATAGCGGTTCAGTTTCGATAGTTACTGGAATGTGCTGCGATGAAGAAGGTCAGGAAAGTAAATATCCTCAGGGATCGGATGCTAAATCTTCCTCGGAAAAGTTTCAATCAGTTTACTGGCGGTGCGCGGTAGTTTATTTTGCTTCCAGCTTTAGAAATAACCCCAAAGCTCAGCATATATTGTTTACGAATGCCGATCGCACCCCCAACATTGAAAACTTCAATACCGCAGCATTCTTCGACAAAATCGGCGTCAAAGTCGTGCAGATTCCATTCACTTATCAGCCGCCAATGGAATACTACCACGCCTTCCGCAGTACGTTTTTTAAGTTTGACATTATTAAATACTTAAAAAACAATTCAGAAATGGGCGATCGGTGCATTGCTTTAGATTCAGATTGCGTGTGGATTAAATCGGCCGATCGCATGCTAGCTGACATTGAAAAAAATGGTTTGGTAACTTACGACTTGTACGAACCAGACGACAAAAAAATTAGCGGTTTGACGCGCCAAGAAATGCAAAAAATCTATGCAGATTTAGGCTACAGAACAGATGAACCTCCCAAATATTTCGGTGCAGAATTCATCGTAGGCAGTGGCAAACACATGAAACTCTTGTCCGAAGAAGTAGACACAATCTGGAATATTTGCTTGGCAAGATATGCGGAAGGCAAAAGCAAGTTTAACACGGAAGAGCAGATGCTCAGCTACATTTATAACAAGCTGGGATACGGCCGCAGCACCGGTAACGCTTACTTCAATCGAGTCTGGACATCGCCGCTAATTTATACGGCAACAGAGGCAGATTTAAAAATGGATGTTTGGCATTTGCCGGCCGAAAAAGGATACGGAATTAAGAGGCTGTTTGCTCAAGTAGCAAATCCCAATTCAGATTTCTGGAACCTCCCTGTAGGAGAGGAGTTTGCTAAATACGTTGCGGGTTATGTGGGCATTCCAAAAAGAAATACTCCGAAGACTTTTTTGGATATGTTTGATAACAGGGTTTCTGGCATCAAAAGGAGACTATCAAAAGTAACAAATTCTTTAATTGCAAGTGCAGAATAGATTGTTATAGTCCTCCTAGGCTGTGTTTTCTTGACCCGGAGATCCCCCCCAGCCCCCCTTAATAAGGGGGGAGCAAGAGCGTTCAAGTTTCCCCTTCTTACGGGGGGATTTAGAGGGATCGAATCAATCAATTAAATTAAAATAGTGGAGCGATATAAATGTTCGATCGACCTTTAAAAACTGCCGTCGCTTTTATTATTTTCAAACGCCCCGCAGAAACTCAAAGAGTATTTGCAGAAATCCGCAAAGTCAAGCCGCCTAAATTGTTAGTAGTAGCAGACGGGCCGCGCCCCGACAAACCCGGAGAAGACTTGCAGTGCGCAGAAACAAGGGCTGTAATCGAACAGGTAGACTGGGAATGCGAAGTTTTGCAAAATTATGCAGACAGCAATTTGGGCTGCCGCCAGCGCGTTTCTAGCGGATTGAATTGGGTTTTTGATACAGTAGAAGAAGCGATTATTATTGAGGATGATTGTTTGCCCGATCGAAGTTTTTTCTACTTTGCTGAAGAATTGCTCGATCGCTACCGAGATGACGAGCGGATTATGTCAATATCCGGGCAAAACGTGCAGTTTGGCAAGCAGCGAACTGATTTCAGTTACTATTTTTCTCGCTACACTCACTGCTGGAGTTGGGCGAGTTGGCGGCGTGCTTGGCGTCATTACGATTTGGAGATGAAGCTGTGGCCGCAAGTGCGAGACGGCAATTTTTTGATGGATGTATTGGGAGATCCCCATGCTGCTAAAATGTGGCATAAAACTTGTCAGTTGTGTTACGAAGGCGCGATCGATACTTGGGATTTTCAGTGGACTTTTGCTAGTTTTATGCAAAATGGTTTGAATATTTTGGCTAATGTCAATTTGGCGGCAAATATCGGTCACGGAACGGGGGGAACTCACACGGACGATATCAACAGTCCTTACAATAATATGTCTGTCCAACCGATGGTTTTTCCTCTGAAACATCCAACCTTTGTGATTCGGGACGCGCAAGCCGATAATTTTACTCAAAATACTTTGTACGATTACGATCCGAAGTTAGTTAAAAAAATGCAGCGGAAACTCAAACAAATTTTGAAAATTTAGCTGTTTTTTGTAAGTGCGCACCGCGTACCTTGATGCAGATTCGATCGTGTCCGGTCGAGAGTTATTAATATCTCGCCGGGGCGGGTTTATGAGATTTGACGTTTTCATTATAGATAGTTACGAACCCGCCCCTACAGGAGATGATTAATGACTAATAACTAATAACTTTTTTCTTAACCATGAAAGTTTTAATTATCAGTAACTACGATGTCAAGGGCGGTGCGGCACGCGCTACTTACCGCTTGCACCAAGGTTTGCAAAGTATCGGCGTCGATTCCCAAATTTTAGCGGGATATAAGTCGATCGACGATGGAAGCATTCGGGAGTTGCCGGCTGCATTTGGTGGCAAATTTAAGGACTTGCGGGCTAAATTAAATCGCTTGCCTCTCAAAGCTTATCCTCAACTGGGTCATGTCATTTTTTCGCCTCAGTGGGTGCCGGATTCTCTGGCTGCGGAAGTTGCCAAAATCGATCCCGATGTCATTAATTTGCACTGGGTTTGTGAAGGCTATATGCAAATTGAATCGCTAGCAAAGTTTAACAAACCTTTAGTGTGGACGCTGCACGATATGTGGGCGTTTACTGGGGGATGCCATTATAGTGAAGATTGCGATCGCTATTTGAATTCTTGCGGCGCTTGCCCTCAACTTCACAGTACGAAAGATGCGGATATTTCGCGCTGGATTTGGCAGCGAAAAGCGCAGGCTTGGCAAAATTTAAATTTGACTTTGGTGACTCCGAGTCGTTGGTTGGCAGAATGCGCGAAATCTAGTTCGCTGTTGCAAGATTATCCGGTACAAGTAATTGGTAACGGCCTCGATGCTGAACTTTACAAACCGCAAAATCGTTCAGAGGTTAGAGGTAGTTTGGGTTTACCTGATAATAAACAGTTAGTATTATTTGGAGCGATGCA
This sequence comes from Richelia sp. CSU_2_1, assembly GCA_012034575.1. Classification (GTDB taxonomy): domain Bacteria; phylum Cyanobacteriota; class Cyanobacteriia; order Cyanobacteriales; family Microcoleaceae; genus Microcoleus. Next base: position 33,925 of record JAAUPF010000003.1, read on the forward strand.
GGGAACGGGCGATCGTTGGAAGGGTTTTCCGCTGTTAGTTCCGGCTTTATTGCGCCTCAGTCAGTCGGGATGGCAGGATAAAATTGAGCTTTTAGTATTCGGATGTGCTAAGCCTGAAAGTCCGATCGATGTGGGTTTTAAAACTCATTATCTCGGCAGGTTGGATGATGAAATCTTGGCAAAAGTTTATGCTGCTGCTGATGTGATGGTGGTGCCTTCGCGATACGAAGCTTTCGGGCAGACGGCATCGGAAGCCTTGGCTTGCGGTACTCCTGTGGTGGCTTTTGATGTGACGGGATTGAAAGATATTGTGGATGACAAAGAAAACGGCTACTTAGCTCGACCTTACGATACTGAAGATTTAGCGCGGGGTATTGCTTGGGTTTTAGAAGATCGGGAACGGCACCAAAATCTTTGCTACAGCGCGCGCCTAAAAGTCGAACAAAACTTTACATTAGAATTGCAGGCTCGCGAGTATTCTAACTTATATGAAAAAGTTTGGCAAGCTGCTAAACTAAACTTGCCAAAAGCGAAGTAGGTAGGATGGGCCGCCCGGGAAACCAAATTTTTTCTGCTATCTCGCAACGCGGGGTATCCGGCAATCTTCTTAAAGTGTGACAGTTGCGTCTGGTACTGCTACACTTGCCAGAGGTAAATTACTGCTGCTAACTCGATCGAGCCAGCAGCGGTAAAAGAAGGGGGGTTAGCTCAGATCGGTCTGTTTTGAAACCTGAGTATTGCTTTAAAAGTATTGCTTTGAGAGTTGTCGGGCTTCAGGGATCGTCAGGTTCAGGAACTTTGAGCAAAAAGAGGCGTCTTTCTGGCAGGAATTGCGCCTGGGTGAGTAATTGTGCGATCGCGAGGCAATGCCTGCAATTGCAAATGAGTATTTTACTGCGCGTTTTTAGTGTGAAAATTCGCCAACGCGCAAATGTTGTCTAGTCTGTTGTCTAGTCGCTGCTCTCAATGCTATTCTAGCGCTTTCAACTGCGCCGATGCAGCGAGTGAGAGCAAAGTTCCAGCAAAATTTAGGTCTGGATTTCCGATCGTACAGTTAGGTTTTTTTAATTGTGTTCTGACAATTTGGTAATTGCCAACACAACGAGCTAGTGGGTTATGGGTTAGGTTGGAAAGAAAGATCGAACGGCCAACGATCGGAACATTTCTGTTAATCAAAATCAAACCAGTAGGTGAGAACAACGTAAATTAGGCAGGTTAACAACTGTAGATTTGACCGAGTTTAGACGAGGTAAAAGCCGCTTTCAAATTTTGAAAAGCGTCCGATCGAGATTGGAAAAAAGTAACTTCTTGATTCCCAGACTTGCGTTTTGAGATAACAATCTTTTCGGCAGTTAGGACAGCGATCGCTGACAGGTTCGATCGACAAGCATTGGACTCCTGACTCCTGCTAGCTCCCAAATTTCAAATCGTTTAACTTGCTTAATATGATGTTGTAAAAGTTGTGAGAAGTGAATAACGGGAGTTAAATCGATGCCACAAACTCAAATGCAAGAGCTATTAGCTAAAACCGAACCTAACTTTGTTGCTGCTTACAGGCAAAATTACCAAAAATTAATAGATGGCACTTTGCCCAAGCGGTTTGTAGTTTATCAAGACGGAGATTGTACTGGATGGGGAAACAAACTGCGGGGTATTTGCTCGGCTTTTTTGTTAGCTTTAGTAACCGATCGCATTCTCCTGATCGATTACCCGCTGATGTTAGAATACTTCGATCCGCCCGCAGGGATTGAATGGGATTTTGCGAAATATAAAGTTTTGTTTCGTGAGGAATCTAAAGCATACATCGATCCGTGTCACAAACCGGAGGAAATGGAAATGCTAGCCAATGCCAACCTGACAGCAGCATTTCCCGAAACCTTTATCATTCACGAACAAGGGAATACCTTTGACAAAGCAATTGTGGCGAATCCTTTCTATGCTGCTAAACTGGGCAGATTGTTTGGGGATCGTTATACTTCCCGCCGGGAGACAATCGGACAAATAGCGCAATTTTTGATGCAAAAACCTAGCGGTTGGTTTGTCAAAGCAGTCGAACAAAAAAAAGCACAACTGGGGCTGTCTAATAATTGTGCCACGATCGCCGTTCAGTTTCGCGTTTTTTACGACGATCGACTAGCAAATTTAAAGTACCTGGAAAGTTTTGTCAGCAAATTGCACCATTTAGTCGAAAACGAATTTAAAATTTTGTCTCGCAGCCAACCCTTGCAATTTTTTATCACCACCGATCGAACCAACGTGAAACTGAGACTGGCAAAGGCATTGTCTCCTTGGGGCCAAGCGATCTACGACACAGAACCTGTCGTTCATACGGGCATTGACAAACACCTGAGAATATCCTCTTTTTTAAAGAAAGCCATTAGAACCCTAGGATTGCAGAATCTGAGATTTCGCAAGAGACAGCCACTGTCAGCAATGATTGATTGGTATATCCTCGGAGAGTGCGATGTCCTGATTTCTACCATGACCTCTTACGCAATTATGGCTGGGGCAAGATTGGGAAATCAGAAAGCAAATTACAAAATTGCCTGCGATCGCGAATATTGCGGCTTGCTAACCGAGGAAGAATACTGTTTGTAACGATTCAGACGCTTGCCCGCTTTGGAAATAAATAAATTTACAGTTAAAACTCTTGATGATGCGGGCAAGTTAAGTTATTAATTAGATAAGAGTTGAAATCGAGCGGTAAAGTCGATCGCCAGAGGACAATTTCCAGATCAACAGCTCAATAAATATACTTAGATGGAGCCCACAAGCATAGCAGTCTTGATGACTTGCCACAACCGCAAGTCAAAGACATTGGTTACTTTAAAGTCGCTGTTCGAGCAAATATTAAGAAGTGAAATTGACCTCACCGTTTATCTAGTAGATGACGGAAGCACTGACAGTACGGCCCAAGCAATACGAGAAAATTATCCTCAGGTTAAGATTTTTAGCGGCGATGGCAGTTTGTTTTGGAACGGGGGAATGCGGATAGCATTCAGCGCAGCCCTGAAATACGACCCCGACTACTGTTTGTGGCTCAACGACGATACGGTACTTTATCCAGAAGCGTTAAATATATTGCTAGAAACCAGTCGCGAATTAATCGCCAAGGGACAAACAAAAGCGATCGTGGCGGGCTCTACTTGCGATCCCGAAACTGGTGCTTTCACCTACGGAGGAATGGTGCAAAGTCGGTGGTGGCACCCGATTTATTTGCGCGCTGTAACACCGAGCGATCGACCGCAGCCTTGCGATACCATGAACGGTAATTTCGTACTTATTCCTAAAGAAGTAGTTCAACAAGTCGGCAATTTAGATCCGGCTTTCATTCACTACGCAGCCGACTACGACTACGGATGGCGGGCAAAACAACAAGGATGTACGGTGTGGATCGCGCCCGGTTATATCGGTACTTGCCCCCTCAATCCGAAACCGACAGAAGTTCCCCAAAGACCTTTAACCGAGCAATTGGAAAAAGTTAGCAAACCCAAAGGTTTAGCATTGCAAGATGTCACCCTGCAACCTTTGGCAGAGTGGAAAGTTTACACCCAGCGACACGGCGGTTTCCTGTGGCCGATATATTGGCTGCTGCCTTATCGCAGGTTGATTTGGATGTCTTTCGTTGCCCGTTTCAAAGGAGCTTAAATAGTTGACAGTTGACAGTTGACAGTTGACAGTTAATAGTTGAGGGCGAGGTTTTTAAGACGGATTAAAACTCGGTTTTGAAAGCAAGCTGCCCGAGCAAACAGAGAATTTTAGAGCCTCGAACTTTGGTAAACATCCGATATTTTCAGCGTTGGATAATGCGGGGTTGCCGATTGTCGCACACTTAAAAACAAACAAAAATGCAAGCAAATTCGAGTTACTTCACAACCAAATGGAACTATCTCAGAAATCACAGAGCCTTTAAAAAAGCTCCGGCAACGGCAATCTTTAGGACGATATATTGGGCGGTACTTTGTCAGTTGGGAATTCCCGCAACGGTGGAAATTCCTAAATGGAAGTGCCGCTTTTTCTTGCCTGCTAAGTTCAAACAAGCCGGTTCTACAGGAATTTTTGTCCTGCGCGAAGATTACGAACCGGAACTGTATTATTTAGAACGATCGCTCGCGCCCGGTTCTGTATTTATAGACGCGGGAGCCAACACCGGAATTTACACGGTTTTAGCAGCAAAATTAGTAGGAGATGCCGGAAAAGTTCTGTCATTCGAGCCTGGAGAAGAGTCTTATAAAAATCTCGATCGCAATGTAAAACTAAACAATTTGAGTCAGGTAAAACTATTTAAATCCGCTCTGTCAGATACCGAAGGCACGGCAAAATTTTATCACATTGACAACGCTCCCAACAGCTACTCCCTAGGAGGCGATGGCAGCGAAAATACCACCTACGAAGAAGTAGCTACAACCACGATCGACAGCGTTTTGAGCCGGGAAGGAATCGATCGAGTAGATTTTATTAAAATGGACGTAGAGGGCGCAGAAGAATACGTCTTGCAGGGTGCGAAAGATCTGTTTGGTAGAATGCGGCCGCAAGTGCTGTTTGAAATTAACGAAAAAGCGATCGACAGATTCCAACTGTCCGATTCTGGAGCCTGGAATTTCTTGAAAAGCTTGGGTTACGAATTTTTTACTGTCAAAGATACGGGAGAACTGCAAAGTGTAGCCGCCCCGCAGGAAGGAAATATTCTCGCAATTCCTAAAGCTTAAAAATGCGTTTGAGGTAAACATTAAATGGATGAATTGCGAATCGCTTGGCTGGTACCGGAAGTAGAGTTGGGTGCGTATTGGCAGCCAGTATTGAGAGAATTTACAAAAGTGTTTAAAAACACCGTATTTTACACCGGCCGCGTTTGGTCTGGTTTCGATCCGACACTTCCGGGTGCGTCAGCAATTCAATTAGTGGGAGAGACTAAATTTGTCGAAACCCAAAAGATAGAAACAGGGTACGATCGGGGTTTTATTGCCGTATCTCCCAGCATTATCGGTTACTTGCTTAAATTCAAACCTCACGTGGTTTTTCCCCAAGCTTTTTCGTTGTGGACTGTCTTGGTGGTACTCTTAAAACCGCTGTGCGGCTGGAAAATTGCCATTATTTACGACGGCAGTTCCCCGAATACAGATTTTCGAGATTCCAATTTTCGCACGTTGGTGCGGCGGATTTTAGCCAAGTTTGCGGGTGCTTTTGTTGCTAACAGTCAAGCGGGGAAAAAATACTTGATGGAAGTTCTCAAAGTACCGGAATCCAAAATTTTTGCCAGGACTTATTTAGTACCTGATGCCGAAGCTTTGCTGAAGCGTTTGGCAACAGCAGAACCGCCAAAGTTAGATTTGCAGAGGCCGATTTTTTTGTATGCGGGACGGATTACGGCGAGGAAGGGAATTAAAACGCTGTTAGAAGCTTGCGCCTTGCTGCAAGAGCGAGGATATTCTAACTATACACTGGCGATCGCGGGCAGGGGAGACCAGCAGGAAGAATTAGAAAATTTTATTCGAGAGCGGGGTTTTGGCGATCGGGTAAAGTGGCTCGGATGGGTGGATTATGGCAGTCTGGGTGCTTATTTTCAACAAGCCGATATTTTCGTTTTTCCTACTTTTGAAGATGTGTGGGGGATGGTAGTACCCGAGGCGATGGTGTTTGGCAAACCGGTGCTGTGCTCTAACGGTGCTGCTTCCTGCGAATTGATTGCAGAAGGTGAAAACGGTTATATTTTCGATCCCAACAATCCAGAGCAGTTGGCGGATCGAATGCAGGTGTTTTTAGACAATCCAAATTTGATTGAAATAATGGGAGAAAAGTCGCGCCAATCGATCGATCGCACAACGCCCGAAACCGCAGCCAAAGCTTATATAGAAATTACATCATTTTTAATGAAAAAAGAAATCATCAGTCATTAGTCATCAGTCATTAAAACGTTGGACTGTAGGGGCGGGTTCACCAACCATCTGTCCCTAAAACCAACAATCTCCTAAACCCGCCCTTCCCATTGTATTAGTCAACAGTCATAATTACCAATTACCAATTACGATGAAAATTCTTTTGTCTGCTTTTGCTTGCGAACCCAATCTCGGATCCGAAGAAGGAGTTGGATGGAATACTGCTGTGCAAGCTGCAAAATATCACGAAACTTGGGTATTTACTCGCACGTTTTGTCGGTCGTTTATAGAAGAAGAACTCAAACGCAATCCAATACCAAACTTGCATTTTGTCTACTTCGATCCCTTCGGGTGGAGCGATGATTGGAAAGGGAAACAAGGATTGCTGCAACTCCACTATTATTTGTGGCAAATCTGGGCTTATTTTACCGCCCGCAAACTCGATCGCTCGATCGGTTTTGAAATAGTACAGCACGTAACTTATGTCAAGCATTGGTCTCCCAGTTTCCTAGCTTTGCTGCCCCAGCCTTTTATTTGGGGACCAGTCGGCGGTGCAGAAGCAGCACCAAAACCTTTTTGGCAAGATTTCAGTCGGCGGGGCAAAATTTACGAAACTCTGCGGGCCTGGGCTCAAGGATGGGGAGAACGCGATCCGTTTGTGGGGCTTACCGCACGCCGCAGTGCGATCGCCCTAGCAACTACCGAAGAAACCGCAGCGAGAGTGCGATTTCTCAAAGCAAAAAACGTGAAAATTTTCTCTCAAGTCGGTTTGTCAAAGCCAGAAATTCAACAGCTAGAACAATCTAAAACCCCTCCGGAACGGCCGATTAGATTTATTAGTGTCGGTCGCCTTTTACATTGGAAAGGGGTGCATTTGGGGCTGCGGGCATTTGCTGAAGCAAAACTGCCGCAAGCTGAATATTGGATTGTCGGCGACGGCCCGGAACGCCAGCGTTTGGAAGCTTTGGCAACAGAATTGGGGATCGCCGATCGAGTACATTTTTGGGGGGCATTACCTCGCGGTGAAACCCTTTCTAAAATGTCAGAGTCTCACGTTTTACTGCATCCCAGCTTGCACGATTCCGGCGGGTTTGTCTGCACGGAAATGATGGGGATCGGCCGCCCGACAATCTGTTTGGATTTGGGCGGCCCGGCTACTCAAGTGACTGCTGAAACGGGAATTAAAGTAGTTGCAGATGACCCCGATCGCACAGTGCGCCGTTTAGCTGAAGCTATAGTGTGTTTAGCTGGCGACGCTCAATTGCGCGATCGGATGGGTCAAGCCGGCAAAAAGCGCATCAGGGAAGTCTACGATTGGGATGTCAAAGGTCAATTCTTTGCTCATTTGTGGGAAGATATAGTCGATCGGAAATCGGGATAACTTCGGATTTGGGCGATCGAACCAAACAGGAAAAAGTTTATTTCGTGAGGAGGTGAAACGTGAGCGTTGCCATTATTACCGGATCGGCGGGTTTAATCGGATCGGAAGCCTGCAAGTTTTTTGCCCAACAAGGCTTGGAAATAGTAGGTATCGATAACAATATGCGCCAGTTCTTTTTTGGCGCTGACGGTTCTACAAATTGGAACCGCCAACAGCTCGAAAAGTCCTTGGGAACCAAGTATTATCACCTAGATGTAGACATTCGCGATTACGAAGCGATTATCAACATCTTTCAGCGGTACGGCAAGTCGATCGAATTAGTAATTCACACCGCGGCCCAGCCCAGTCACGATTGGGCTGCCCGGGCACCAAAAATAGATTTTACCGTCAACGCTAACGGTACGATCAATCTTTTGGAAGCAACCCGCTTGCACTGTCCCAAAGCTGTTTTCATTTTCACATCTACCAACAAAGTATATGGCGATACGCCGAACAAGCTGCCATTAATAGAATTAGAACACAGATGGGAAATTGAACCCGGCCATACTTACGAAGGCGGCATTCGCGAAGATATGTCGATCGACCAATGCCTGCACAGTTTGTTTGGTGCTTCTAAAGTAGCAGCCGATGTTTTAGTTCAAGAGTACGGCCGCTATTTCAACATGCACACAGCTTGTTTTCGCGGTGGCTGTCTGACTGGTCCCAATCATTCGGGAGCTCAACTGCACGGCTTCCTTGCCTATTTAATGAAGTGTGCGGTAACGGGAACTCCTTACACTGTCTTCGGCTATAAAGGCAAACAAGTCCGCGACAACATTCACAGCGCCGATTTAATTGCGGCATTTAATGAGTTTTTTAAAGCTCCTAGAATTGCGGAAGTTTACAATACAGGAGGTGGCAGGTATAGCAATTGTTCGATGCTAGAAGCTATCAAAATGTCCGAAGAAATTGCCGGTCGCAAATTTAATTGGACTTATGCTGAAGGCAACCGCACCGGCGATCACATTTGGTGGATTAGCGATAACGGCAAATTTGCCAACCACTACCCAAATTGGAAAATGAAATACAACGTCAAACAAATCCTCCAGGAAATTTACGAATGCAACCGCGATCGCTGGTTGAATGAAGTTTCCAATACCTGATAGGGTCAACAATAATTTATCGCTGGCTCGCTCCAACAATTAAACCCAATTTACAACAAATTCAGGAGTAAATTTATGACTGTAGAACTCAGAATAGATGAATTGAAGCAGGAACCTCCCACCGCAGCCGATCGAGGAATTGATAAAGGCAAACAGAATGTTCTCGGCATCTTAGTTGATGCCGTTGATTATACAGCAACTGTCAACAAAATTATTGCCGCCGCCCGCGCGCGCAAACCGATGTCGGTTTCGGCCCTAGCGGTACACGGTGTAATGACAGGAGTTCTTGACAAAACCCACCGCTACCGACTCAATCACATCGATCTAGTCTTGCCAGACGGACAGCCGGTGAGGTGGGCTTTAAATTTGCTGCACAATACGAGATTGCCCGATCGAGTTTGCGGACCGAATGCGATGTTAGCAATTTGCGAACGCGCCGCCGCCGAAGGGCTGCCTATATATTTGTACGGTTCTAAAACTTCTGTGCTTGAGGATTTATCTCGCAATCTCTGCAAGCGTTTTCCCAAGTTAATTATTGCGGGAACTCAGCCTTCTAAATTTAGACAAATTACCCCGGAAGAGAAACAGGAAATCGTACAGCAAATTCGCAGCAGCGGCGCAGCAATTACTTTTGTCGGTTTGGGGTGTCCGCGACAAGAAGTTTGGGCTTACGAATACCGCAACGACTTGCCAATGCCACTGATAGCTGTGGGTGCAGCTTACGATTTTCATGCAGGAAATATAGCTAAAGCTCCTGAGTTTTTAGGGAAAATGGGTTTAGAATGGCTGTTTCGTTTGGCAATGGAACCGGGGCGGCTTTGGCAGCGCTACGTTTTGTTGAATCCCCTCTATATCTGGTTGTTTCTGTTGCAGGCTTTTAAAGTGAAGTATTTCGATCCTAAAGATGCTACGCCTCCCCGGAACGAAACGCTCTACGGTTAAATTGGCAAGGGTTGTTGCAATCATTTTTTTTGTGTTCGCAAGTCAAAAGTGGAGTTACTAACTAATTGTTGCTATTTTGGGTGCTAGCAAATCAAAAGTGTAGTTACTAACTAATTTTTGCTATGTTGGGTGTTAGCAAGTTAAAAGTATGGCTGGGAACTAATTGTTGCAATTGAGGACGATTCGCAAGTTAAAAGTATGGCTGGGAACTAATTGTTGCAATTTAAAATTTAAAACTTTGGTTTTGAGTCAGTTGCTTTCGATAATTAATGAGTTGTTTTCTGTTCAATTTAAAGATATTTAAACCGATAGATCGCGCTGCTTTGTCATTAATAATGCTGCTAAATTTAGCGATCGGGTTGAGGTTTTTCGGACGCGATATCATACCAAAGAAGCCGGGTTTTTTACAAAAATACTAGATTTGAGTCTTGAATACTGATGAAAAACCCGGTTTCCAGACAATGCTGTTTAAATCTGTTGATTTTCCGATCGCCAATCGAAAATCCCCAATCCTATGGGTTGCTTTTAAGCAGCTTGTCTCGTCCCGATGAAATTATTAGCAACCCGCTGCATATGTTCCGTGCGAGCCTTAAAAGTCTTCTCAAAAGTGTGTTTTTGAGCAAACTGCAGCGACTTAAAAGACAGATCTTTGATGATTTCTCGGTTGTAGCTGAGTTGAATAATTTTCTGCGCCATCCGTTGCGGTCGATCCATCGGCACCACCCATCCTGTCTGCGACATTTCAGAAATTCCCTCGAATGCTTCGTTTGAATAGCCCACGATAGGCACTCCGCAAGACATGGTTTCTACATAAGTACAAGAGGGATCGCCTTGTCGGTGACAGCAAACAAACAGGTCGATATTTTGCTTGACAAATGGGAAAAACTCTGTCTTAAAATCCGGAACGCCGAGCATTTTCACGCAATCTTGAAGTTGATTGTTGGCTATGGTGTCGTGCATCATCTTTTCTAAGTCGCCGGCACCGCTGATGAACATTTCAAAATTGGCTCCCCGTTTCCTAAGTTCCAGAGCCACATTCATTAAATGATCTGCTCCTTTCATTTTAATTAAGCGACCGGAGAAAAGCAATCGCAGGGGCATATCTTCAGAACGGTTTGCAGTCCGCATTTCAATATCTCTGGCAGTTGCTAGCATATCCTCGCTAATCCGCGTGTCAAAGAACAGCATCGAATTGGGATTCAGTTTCAAGTATTCTTTATAGGTGGGAGTGCCGTTGCACTGCAAGCCATCGGCACCAGCGATCGCCGCGCGCTGCTTCATTTCTTGATTTTGTTCCCAAGCTATTTTCCGCAGGCGTACAAGGGGATTGCTCGCATTGACGCTAGCAATTTGTTTGCGAGTTTTCAGAGTGTATTCAGAAACGTAAATACAGGGTACTCCCGCTAAATGGCAAAGTTTAGTAATATGGTTTTGACGGTATCCAGGCACTGCCAGTACGAGCGCAGTATTGTGCTGGTGCAACAAAGCGGGCGTAATTAGATCGAAGGAAATGACCTCTAATTTGAATGGTAATTCGTCAAGATTGAAGATTTTGCAATCGATATTATCATTGCCGATTTGAGTTTCTTCCATCATCACTGTAATGGAGCCATCCCAATAATGGCTTAATTCGACAACTGCTTCTATAAGTTTGCGAGTCAGTAAAACTTTACCGTTTGGCAAGAGTTTTGCTTGTAGGGGTTGCAAAATTGTTAAAGTATTGTTAGCAAGCATAGGACTGCACTCCTTGGGGTTTGAATTTGGTGGTTTTGTATTAATTCGGCGATCGCCAAAATTGCAACTTTAGAGAAAAGCACTCTCAAACAGCAGGATTGTTTTGTTGCACTGAACGGCGTTAGCCATAAAATACAGCAGCTATTTTTCCAGATAGACACGAACAGGAATTAAGCAAAATATCTGTATGTCTGGTGCGCGCTGCGCACCTTGCTGCTATGAATTTAGGGTGCTGAGCGCGCACCTTACCGCTATTAGTGGTGTATTCAACTATTGTTGGCGTAAGCCTTAATTAAGCTAGAGCTTGCATAACTGTGAGTCAGAAAATTTAATTTTCTACTCATTAATGCTGTAACTCAGCTACCAGATTTTTTTGTGGCCTCAACATATAACAGAGAATCAGAACAGAGTAGGGAAAAGCAACGTAGGGAAGCAAGACACGGGAAGCAAGACATGACTTCCGATCGCTTAATATTGCTGGTGGTGACTTAGATAACTTTTGGCGGTCACAGAACTACAAAGAAATCCGTTGCTGCAGGATCGGAACCTCCGTACCCGATACGATTTCGGATTTTATGTTTGCGCATTCAATCGACCTGCCATCTGCTGTATTTCAAATTTAGTTCGATAAACTTACCGATCGACTTACTTTTGTAAGCTACTCGCTAGTCGCGGTAACTTACAAAGCCCACAAACCCCATAACACTCGAAATCCTTATCTAAACTAGATTTGAAGTTGCCAAGTAAATGTCAACCTTTTGATATAGAGCCATCATCTAGGAAACTACGTATAAAAGTCAATAGGCTGAGGTCAACTTTACAAATTATTTATACTAGACTGCTTAATTGTGAACATTTTTGGTGTTTTAGGCTAAATTTTCCTCAAATTACCTGCGCTCGTAGATATTTATACTTAAGTAGGGCTTGCCGGCAATCCCTTCCCTGCGATAATATTTTTTTGGCGCGCGAGCCTGGAACCCCAAAAATGCGATCGCAATGCTCTAAACAATACTATTTCTTCAAAATGCTGTTACAATACTCAGCGAGTAATCCAATGAACTTAAACTCGATAAGTAAGAGATACTGTTGCATTATTTTAGAGAATTGCTATAAGAAAATATTTGAATAAATAAATATATTTATTACGCAAATTTATAAAATATTAAGTATTAATTTTTGTAACAGAAATTTGCCCAGCCTTGCAACAGCAGTCGTAAGGCTCATCGCATGGAAAATCTCTAAAACAATCCATTACCCTGAACGATTTCTTTAATTGTAGTTAGCGTATCTAAACCAATCAATCCCCGGCGATAACCTTTCTGATTCGACATTCCCAAAAATATCGCATCGCCCCGATTTTGATAGCGCCGAAATCGAGGTGAAGCATTAATAAAAGTAGATGCGCTGTTGACATCCAAAGCAAATTGGCGGCTTTCTAAATAAGATTCAGTGGCGATGCAGTCAGCGTGACCGCTGCTGTAGCGGTTGATCCAACCGATCGCAATTTCTAAACTATCGACCACTTTAAAAGCTATAGTTTTGTTCAAATAAGGTTGAGTCCACTCAAAGGGTTCAGCCAATCTCAAATCTGAAAAATCTGCAACTAATTCCGCATCGCCAGTAATTTTAAAGCCTTTCTCTTTTAAACTGTTCCACAGCCTGACCAAAGAAGAATGCTTTTGATTGCGATCGATCAGGACTTTTTCGATCGCATTTACCGGATCTGGCACGCTTTGATGGCTGTCCAAAATCATCCACCTCGCCATCTCCAAACTGCCAGTCGGCGACCAATAAAGGTAGCAATTGCCCATTGCCGACCTCAAGACTGGTGCAGTACACTGCCGTACCACCTGCTGCACCAAACTCGGCCTTCCGTAGGGAATAATTAAGTTTAGATATTGGTCTTGAGTTACCAAATCCCGAATCGAAGCGCCTCCATCGGGCGGTACTACCTGCAAGCATCCTAACGGCAGACCGGCATCATCGATCGCCGACATCAAAACATCCCCAATTACGCCATTAGTTTGCCAGCTTTCGCTACCGCCTTTGAGAATCAGACTGTTAGCGCTTTTGAGGCACAAACCCGCCGCTACCGCCCCCAACTCGGGAAACGCTTCGTAAATTAAAGCTATCGCCCCCAGCGGCAGTGACTGACAGTACACCTGACACCGTTCGACTTGATAGGAAGCATTCATCACCCGGCCGATGGGATCTGGCATTTCTCCCAAGCGTTCGAGAATTTGCACGGTGGCTTTGAGGCGTTCCGGTGTCAGCTTCAGCCATTCCACAATTAACTCAGGAATTGCCATGTCGCGACTGGCTTCTAAATCCAGAGTATTTGCTTCTAAAACTTCGTTTTGGCGCTGTTTCAGGGCTTTCGCCATTGCCTGCAAAGCTGCAGCGCGATCTGTACTTTTTGTCCCCGCCAACTCCAAAGAAGATTGATAGGCGCGGCGCGCGACATTTGCTCGATCGGGTAAAGGGCACGAATCGTCGGTTATCATCTACGTGAACTACCCACCTTCAACGGTCGTACCAGTATGAAGGGGGCTTCCCAATTCAAGGGCAACAGCCTCAACAACAGTGGATTTTTGTCCATATCGCTTTGGTCTTACATTGCCTCCAAGGGCAGTAACGCTGGTTCCCAACGCCAAGATCCGTAAGCCTTCATTCTTGATGTTAATAGCTGCATTGATATCTCGATCGTGCCGATTCCCGCAGTGGGGACATTCAAATTCACGTACAGACAGATCCATTTTTGGCAGTGACAATAAAGTATTTGAGCAGAGATGGGATGATGGAAAAAATCGACCTACTTCTAGATAGACTTTACCTTCTGCTTCTGCTTTATATTTGAGCATCGTGCAAAACATTCCCCAGCCAGCATCACTGAAGGATTTAGCCAGATTGTGATTTTTCACCAGGTTCTTTACTGCCAGATTCTCGACGACAATTACTTGGTTTTCGTTAACTATCTTACGGGATAATTTGTGTCGGAAATCTTCACGGACTCTAGCTATCTTGGCATGAACTTTGGCTACAGCTAATTTAGCCTTACGCCGTCTGTTGGTTGTCGGGTCTTTCTTTCTAGATAGCTTGCGCTGCTTGCGTTTTAAGTTGCGTTCGTGCTTTTTGAGGTGCCGGGGGTTTTGGTATTTCGAGCCATCGGATGTGACTGCGAAATCAAGTAAGCCAAGGTCTATACCAATAGCTTTACCATCTTCGTTAATTACTGGATTTTCCATACCATCATCCATCAACAGCGAGGCATAATAACGACCATCAGGCATTTTAGATACCGTCACAGTCCTTAGAGTGCCAACACAATCGCGGTGAATTTTAGCCTTAACAACTCCAAGATTGCCGGGAAACTTAATCTCAGAATGCGAGAGAATTTTGACGTTCTGAGGGTATTGCATAGATTGTCTACCCTGACGTTTTTTAAACGTTGGATAAGCAGCCCGACCATCAAAGAAGTTGATAAACGCACCAGACAGATTCAATACGGACGACTGGAGGCATTGAGAATAGCATTCTTTGAGCCATTCATACTCAGTTTTCCAAACAGGGATCTGTTTTTTCATTGTCAAAGCCGATACGCCCTTCCCGGTCTCTTTGTAGGTCTGGGACATCGCCGCCAGAGATTGATTCCATACCCATCTCACACAGCCAAAAGCTTGCGCCAAATGACTTTGTTGCTCGATGGTTGGATCAATTCTGACTTTGACCGCCTTTAACACGATGTTTTTATCACAAGCTCCGGGACTATGATAACATAAATCCAAAAAGCAAGCGGTGGGTTTTGTTCGCTCATCGCCCACCCGTCACTTTCCGAGATCTAAAGATTGTCGGGATTGTTCGGGGTGGGACTCTTCGCTTACTCGGCTTTCATCCCACACTAACCGGGTACGCTATGGGGATTCCCACCTGTCTAGCTAACGCCTGTAAGCCAGCCATACCATCAGCGCCGGCAGCATTGCCAGCAATACCGCCACCATTGCCCACAGAATAATATTCGGACCGGGCGACTGCAGCGCCAGCGGCAGCCAAATCACTAACGGCACCAAAATCATGCCCAAGGCCAGCGGCAAGTAGTGCGCCCTCAAGCCTGGGTTGGCCCTGTTCCACTGATTCCCCGTCCACCGCCAAGCCTGTTTGTAAGGGTAATTTGTCGATAATTGCTCGATAACGTCTCCGCTTTCGTCCAATACAAATATTTGCTGACAGCGGTTGCAGCCAAAGGCTTCTGTCAGCGTTATGGGAATGAGCCGGCCCCGCCGCCGGCAGGGGCAGGGGTACTCACCGTTTAAGTCAATCTTGGGAGATTTTTGAGATGGCACGAGCGGTCGGTTAACAAAAGCGTTTTTGCAAAGATCGTCCTTCGAGTATCGGTCGGGGCAGACTTGCCAACTCCTTGCTGCGGGCTTTGGCTCGATCGGCATTTTTGAGTTGCAGGTTCCCAATATAACTTTACCACTAATTTGGGTATTCTCATCCTGCGTTGAACGTATACCACAGAATCGCGATCGCAGGTTTTGTCTGTCTGTAGGTAAAGAGGTTGCACTCGTAGCTGCAGAAGCGAAAGCTTAGCAGAGTGAACTACCCACCACCAACGCTATCGCGGATGGTGGGGGCTTCCGACTTCGCTGGGGAACGCCTCGTAGAGGTCTTGCGACCCCTAGTTGGTCTTATATCAAATCCGGGGAAGAGAAAACCCCTCAATCCAATTAAAAAGCGCTGAGGCACCTCCTAAAATGGCACTATCCAGCCACCGCGGACAACTGTTGGCTCACAGCTTCTTTCAATAGCGCCGCCTTATCAGTTTGTTCCCAAGGCAGATCTAAATCGCTTCGTCCCAAATGACCGTAAGCAGCTACATCTTGATAGAAACGACCGCCTCTTTCCGCAGGCAAATTCTGCAAATTAAATGTCTGAATAATCCCCGCCGGACGCAGTTCAAAAATTTGCTGCACTGCTTCTAAAAGGCGATCTTCATCAACTTTTGCAGTGCCAAAAGTCTCGATCGTCATGCTCACGGGTCGCGCTACCCCGATCGCGTAACTTAACTGCATTTCGCATTTATCTGCCAAACCAGCCGCCACGATATTTTTAGCAACATAGCGGCAAGCATAAGCCGCGCTGCGGTCTACCTTCGTCGGATCTTTTCCTGAAAAAGCACCGCCACCGTGTCGCGAATAACCGCCGTAAGTATCCACAATAATTTTGCGACCCGTTAAACCGGAATCCCCTTGAGGTCCGCCCACGACAAATTTGCCAGTGGGATTGACAAGGAAGCGAGTTTGTGAGTCCGGTTTCACGCTGATATCGGCGAACACGGGTTCGACTACAGCAGTCCAAAGGTCTTCTTTGATCTTGGCTTGAACGGCTACTGCTTCAGAAATATCGCCGATCGTCTCTGTATGCTGCGTAGAAATTAAAATTGTATCTATGCCCACAGGTTTCCCGTCCTCATAAATCACCGTAACTTGGCTTTTACCGTCGGGACGCAGGTAAGGCAACTGACAGGTTTTCCGCACAGCAGCTAGCTGGCGGCAAATCCGGTGGGCCAAACTAATTGGCAGCGGCATCAATTCCGGCGTTTCGTTGCAAGCAAAGCCGAACATCAAACCTTGATCGCCAGCCCCTATAGCGTCCAATTCCTCATCGCTAGCTTGTTCCCGGCTTTCGTGAGCCGTATTCACCCCCCGAGCAATATCGGGGGACTGAGTGTCAAGAGCCACCAACACCGCACAGCTATTAGCCGAAAAACCGTTGTCAGCGTCGATGTAGCCAATGTCTGCTATCGCTTTCCGTGCCAATTCAATGTAATTTACCTGAGCTTTAGTGGTAATTTCGCCCGTCAGCAACACCAAGCCGGTGTTGACCACAACTTCGGCGGCGACGCGACTTTTAGGGTCTTCGGTTAGCAAGGCATCTAAGATAGTGTCTGAAATTCGATCGCAGATTTTATCGGGATGGCCTTCAGTAACGGATTCCGATGTAAAAAGGTAGCGGCGTGACAATGAACCTTCCTCCTTTAGTGTGCGTGAAGCCTGCGCGACACCATCAGAAACCGACGAGTTGCTTTTCTGGTAGCAGTCGGGAACAATTGCGTCTCGACCGCCGGAAAATTTGTGTCGGTCTCTTTTGAATGTTGCAGCAGGGTTTGAGATTGGATAAAGTGAAACCACTATAGCAAATTGGCATTCCCCGATTTAAAGATGGGGGATTTTGCCCCATCAGGATTCCCGTTAATTCATTTTCAGCAACCTGCTGCGGGTGGCTCGACCGCAATGTAGGTTTTTTCTACAAGCAAAATACTTATGCTTCACCCATGCCCTACGCGACCGATACAACCGGACATGATATCACGTCCGATCGATTGACCGCGATTAGAGCATTAGGTTGAGTCCAACGAAGTGAAACCCGCAGCTATGCGCTAGACTCAACATTTATAAATGTTGGGCTTTCACGGAGTTTAACCTCACATTAAGCACCATAGAAGAACCAGAATTAATTACCTGTGACAATCTCTTCTAGGGCAGATTTTAGATCGGGATATTGATATTGAAACCCGCCAGCCAAAGTTTGTTTCGGCAAAACTTTTTGCCCCTCCAACACAACTTTAGCGCCATCTCCCAACAGCAATTCTAAAGCAAAACCAGGCACCGGCAACCAAGAAGGCCGCTTCAAAACTTCTCCCAAAGTTGCGCACAATTCATTCATCCGCACTGGATTCGGTGCTGTCGCATTCAAGACACCTGAAACTTGCGCATTTTCCAAAGCGTACAAGATTAAATTAACAACATCGTCGCGGTGAATCCAAGAAAACCACTGTTTTCCAGTGCCGATCGGACCGCCAGCAAATAGTTTAAAAGCTGGCAGCATTTTTGCCAGCGCGCCTCCGTTTCCCAACACGATTCCGAACCGCAAAATTGCCAGCCGCGTTCCCGAATTTTTGACTTTTTCGGCCTCTGCTTCCCAGGTTTTACAAACATCAGCTAAAAAATCATTTCCCGCAGGACTATTTTCCTCAAACTCAGCCGTTTCGCTAGTTCCGTAATAGCCGATCGCCGACGTACTTACTAACACAGCAGGCTTGGGATTAGCATTAGCGATCGCCTCTACTAATTTTTGCGTTGTTAATTTGCGGCTGTCAAGAATAGCTTGCCGGCGCGCCTCCGTCCATTTTTCTTCAGCAATTGGCACGCCCGCTAAATTGACAACCGCATCGCAACCCGCGATCGACTTTTGCCAATCACCGGACTCGGCTGGCTCGTAGGCGATAACTTCCAAATTCGGATAAGCCGAAGCTGGAAAAAATCGCTTCGCCCGCGCCGCATCGCGAGTCAAAACCACCGTGTGATGCCCTTGCGCTTGCAACCTTTCTACCAAACGGCTGCCCACAAATCCCGTTGCTCCCGCGATCGCTACTTTCATTTGTTACTCGCTATCCAAACTTGTCTTAGATTATAGCTGGTAAAAGTATAGTCATTTATTGCATGACATGGGAGGCGTTAAATCCCTCCCCCTTCGCTTTTACTGTGAGCGGATTAACCCGCCTCGGCTGAACAACTCCGCTCTCTATCCCATCGCTAAACGCATTTGGGATTGCTTTTCTGAGGATGTTGTAAGAACCGTTAACATCGGAGTTAATTAATTGACCGATTGATGTTCTGTACAATCCTCTTTTGATTCGCTTGCCACTAAATATGACATCCAAATCGCCAGTATGCCCGTACACAGGAATTGGATCTAGATTCAAGAAGCTCGACTTAGACTTGTAAGACTCTTCTTGCACTATCACCTTAATTCCCATCAATCGAGCCTTGTATTCCAGCATTTCAATTAGTCTAGCGTGAGGAATGCTGACAAAGTTTTGATTGGTTCGTTTTCCCAAGTCAATTTCAGTTTTCCACTGTGCATTTTTGCCAATTACTAGCGTCCCAATTTGATTTGCTATCAAAATTTCAACTATTAATCGACTTGTGTGATGCAAGTATAGCAGCCGTCAGCCATCAGCCGTCACGAGCGATCGGCTTTGAAAGCTTTGCACATTCAGCTTTTCTACGCTTCACGTCGCTGACCGCCATCAAACCACTTTCCGTCTGTCGTCCCGGATGTGGCAACTTATTTGCCTTTTCGGTTAGGACTCATATTTGCCTGTGCGGTGCGGTATTAGATCGCGATTGTAATGCAGCGAAGAATATTCTGGCTAAGGGATTAAAGCAAGCAGGAATTAGTTTAAATACGGCGGGGCACGCCGGAATTAACGCTTGGGGACAGAACGACCTCTACTCGTTGGTGGTGACATCAACGGGCAAGTTGACTGGTTGAGCCAAGAATCCCCGCGCGTTCACGCGCCCGGAGTGTCAAATACCGTCCGCGATCGCAAGTCCGATCGCCCCGCTACAAGCTAAATGTATTTTGACTACACTGATAAGGGATGAGAGACAGATTAACAAACAATGCCTGCAAAAAAATCAAAGCTTTTAATTGCTGCCGCGATCGTCGCAGCAGGTAGCGCCGCGGTCTACTTTTACTTTAAGGGTTTGAGCGAACAAGTATCTAACCCTCTGGCAAGCGCCAAAGTCGTACCAGACGAAGCTACGATGGCTGCGTTCGTTTCCCCCAATCCCAAAGCCCTGTCGCAGTTGCAACGATTTGGTACGCCAGGGGCGCAAAAGTTGGTAGGCTTCGGCTTAAAAACCTTTCAAGAACAAAGTTTGGCAGGAACTCAAATTGACTTTGATAAAGATTTAAAACCTTGGTTGGGTGGCGTGATGCTGGCTTTGCTTCCGCCGGAGGGCGAGGCGAAAACGGAGCCCCCGAAACTGCTGTTGGTAGTCAGCATTAAAAACAAACTTAGCGCTTGGAATTTTGCTAATAAATTAAAATCTCAGCAAGGTGCAAAAATTCAAGAAAGCGAGTATAAAGGGGTAAAAATTTCCGAGATTACCGAAGCCAACGGTAAGGGCTACAGTGTAGCTTTGCTCGACGACCAATTAGTTATCGCTCCTTTTAGAAAGACGGTGGAATTGGCGATCGATACTTTTCAGGGAGAACCTTCGCTAGCCAGTCAAAAAAGTACGGCTAATTTATTTTCGGAAAGTGCTGGAGTGCAGAATCCGATCGCGACAGTTTTTATTGCTGATTATCCGGCGGCAATGCAGCAGTTGAAAGCTAATTTACCGGATGAGTTAAGGCTGCCTTCGATCGTGCTGTCGCAGTTCAAACAAGTCAAGTCTTTGGTAGCGGGAATTGGGGCGGACAGTGCGGGATTGAGGGTAAAAACGATCGCCCAATTAGAACCGAGATTAGCGCTGCAAAATTCCCAGGGAACGCCGAAATTTTTGCCGAAATTTCCCGGCGAAACAGTTGCTTTGGTGGGAGGGAAGGGACTGAATCGGATTTGGTCGCAAGCCAACGTCGAAGCACAAATAAACCCGGAAGTCGAGCGCAGCGTTCAGCAGATTCGGGAGGCTTTTAAGCGGTTGGATTTAGATGCCGATCGAGATATTTTTAGTTGGATGGACGGGGAATTTGCGATCGGGGCAATTGGGGCTTCGGGTGACGATCGGGATATTTTGTCTCAGTTAGGTATGGGGCCGGCGATAATTGTAGAAACGAGCGATCGGGCTGCTGCAGAAGCAACTTTGAAAAAATTAGATGCGATCGCAAAAACCTATACAGTTAGCGTTAGCCCGAGACAAATTCAAGGCAAAGAAGTTACCGAATGGAAAACACCAACTCAAGGCACTTTATTCGGTCACGGCTGGCTGAATGAAAATTCGGTATTTGTCGCTTTGGGCGGGCCGTTAGTGGACGCAATTTCTTCGCCCCCGCAGCAGGCGCTGACAGTAAGTCCGAGTTTTCAAACAATCGCCCCTGCTGTGCCGCCAGCCAACCTCGGTTACTTTTACTTGGATATGGAAAAAACCATGTCTTGGGCGGACAAATACGTACTCAAAGCAGTACCGACTTTAGTGCCGCCTCCCGCCGCTGAAGTGCTGAATTCTTTCCGAGGAATTAGCGTTGCTGCTGCTTCTCCAACGCCCTCGACAGCCGAGTTGGAAATGCTGTTTGCCTTCAAATCTAATTAGCTGGAAACTGATATCAATTCCGGTTGCACCGTCAGGATATAGAAAAGATGGCAGTGCCTTTCTCTAGCGCGATCTTTTGTAGGGACACGGCACTGCCGTGTCGAAAGCTGTGAGTAATATTAATTTTGATGCTACCGGATTTGATATGATATCTTGTATCGGCCGCTAACAACAGCAGGGCGGCGGATGAACCAATTATCCACAAATTCCGCTTGCTTTGTTCGATCTCCATTGCGTTAAGTTTTGTGTTTTCTGTTCGATCGGACGGGAGCGATCGAGAATTTCCAGCTACAATAAATAAGGTGCACTAACGGGCGATCGCTAAGCATATTTTACTCGGTCAGAATTACGTTTTCTAAAATCTAAAAATCTAAAATCTAAAATCTAAAATAATTAAGATGCCCGCTTCACAACATAATTTAGCTGCGAAACAGGCATCTTACTTGTCTTTAACCCTGACAGACACAACCTGACAGAAACAATCCCTTACCCAAAGACCGAGAGTTGCGATCGACAACTCAGACAGTGAATAGTTTTTATTGAATAGTTTTGAGTTCCCCGTTGAAATCCCAGCTTAAAAAACCTCACTGTCAACTGTCAACTCTACTCTAACGGGCGGACTAACCCTACCAACTGTCAACTGTCAACTGTCAACTGCGGCCAGTCAGCATCAGTATCGTTAATACCAACACCCCATTAGTGAGATAAAAAATTCCAACTACCTGAGTTTCCAACCAGCCGCACAATTCTAAATGATGGTGTAACGGAGCCATTTTTAACAGGCGCTTCCCGATACCATCCGGCCCTTTTGTAGCTTTGTAATAACCGACTTGGGCGATTACCGACAGCGTTTCAACAAAGAAAATACCGCTGAGTATTAATAATATCCAAAGGCTATTAGTTAATAAAGCTACCGCACCCAAAGCACCTCCCAATGCCAAGGCACCCGTATCTCCCATAAACACCCGTGCTGGATTGCGATTGTGAGTCAAGAAACCCAAACAACTGCCGCTAACACAGGCACAAAATATCATTAATTCCGGCGAAGTTGAGGCTACAGATGCGCCCAATCCTAACAGCGCGATCGCACCCAAACCGCCCATCAACCCATCAATACCGTCTGTAAGATTAGTAGCATTACTTTCGGCTACCAGCACAAAACCTGCCAGAGGCCAGAATAACAAACCCAAAGGCAACACCCAACCGAAAGGCAAAGCCACGTTTGTGGAAATAGCTGGCTGGTGGAACATCAACCAGAGACAAAATAGAGCAGCAAAAGCGATTTGCAAAGCCAATTTCATCCGGGGTGAAATACCTTTATTCGACTTGCGGCGGAGGATTTGCCAGTCATCGAGCCAACCGATAAAACCGTAAGCTAAAGTTAAAGCCGATACGGCAATCACATCTGAATTAAAATTCGACCACAGCAAAGCAACTGCGACCCCCGCCGGCACAAAAAACACTCCTCCCATTGTCGGCGTTCCCGCTTTTTTCAAGTGGGCTTGGGGGCCGTCTTCGCGAATTATTTGTCCTGCTTTTAATTGCTGGAGTACGGGCACAACTATGTAGCCCAACCCCGCTGCAATTGAAGCGCAAATCACCAGAGGCATAAATAGGGATGCAGGTGCATCCAAAAATCTGCCCGAGGCTAAATCTAAACCGATAGCTACAATGCCGAGCCCCAAACCCAGCAACAAGAATAAATTCTTGCCTGTAAGTTTAAAAGGCATACTGAAAGAAACTTTTTCATCCAAAAAGTTGTCCATAACACTCCTCATCACACACCATTTGAGAATTACCGCACACCATATGAAAACCAGCAATTGATGACAATTAAAGTATCGGGGAAACTCTTTAAGAATCGGGATATTTTTGATTTTTTTATTTCCCTTTTCCTGTGGGTGTTTCGCCCTTTTCGCAGCTAGTCGTCAGCGACACCGGCGTCATCTTCAATTTCATCTTCCAAATCGTCGTAAGGGCTGTCCTCAACAGCCATTAATTCCGAGATTTCTTCTTCGTGCAGGTAGTCGGGTTCTTGAGCATCTCTTGCTAACAAACGATTGCTAGATTCCAACCAGTCTAAGAGAGAAGATTGCTGCTTTAATGGAATTACTTCCGCAGGCAGGTGGCGAGGTATTTGACGCAGAGAAGGATTGTACATGATTGCCGTTTGTTAAAGACAAAGACTAAAGACAAAGACGCGATCGAATTTGGGTAATGTTTGGCCGACAGGCTGGTCTTTTAATTTACCCGATCGAATGGGGACTGAATTGGGCTAAGGCATTATACCACAGCCCCTGTTTGGTTCCGGATCGGGATAGGATGGCAGATGGGAAAGGCTTTTTGTGCCTTTCTCGGGGGCTAGACTAACACGAAATCCGCTCTACGTCATCCCCCTTTGGTCGCAAACATTTTAATCTGAAACCAGAGTTTTATAAGATATCCTAAGATACATTGCGATCGCCCCTGCAGTCGATCGACCTCCGCTTGAGTGCGAGCGATCGCAAGCTGAAACTGTTTGACAGCATTGGTTTGGTAATTATTTAACGACTGCAAATTCGGGCGATCGATTCGAGGCAAAATTCTCACGATGGACACAACAGCGGCGGTTGTATACAGTAAAGACGGTTACGACACCACAGGCAAAAGGCTTTTGGGGCGTCACGCAGCCGGAGAAGGATTTCTCAAAAGCTTAGTCCAACACGGAACTGCGGACTCTCTTTACTGTTGTGCGGACAGCGAAGCCCAGTTTAAAGAGTTTTGCGCGCGCATCCAACCCTGGCTGCAAAAACCGCGAAAAGTTCGGTGGATTCAGTCTTCTCGGCCGGATTTGCTTTCCGAACCGGGTACTATTTACAGACCGGACCCGGCTTTGTCCGAGGTGGTGTGGGCGCGCCGATTTCTCGATCAAAGAGCTTACAGCGTTTGCGGCGTTACCCACACAATTGCTACAAAATACGTTATGGGCGCGATCGGCGATTTGGTCACAGCGCCCGTACAGCCTTGGGACGCGCTGATCTGCACCTCCTCCGCGGTGAAAACCGCTGTAGAAGGAGTTCTGAATGCGTGGAGCGAGTATTTAGCGTCGCGTACAGGCGGTAAAGCGGAAATTTTGGTCAAATTGCCCGTTATCCCCCTCGGAGTAGATTGCAGCGCGTTTCCCGAGGGTGTGGAGGCCTCCAGCGCGCGCGATCGACAGCGCCAAGAACTCGGCATCGCTCCAGAAGATATAGTTGTGTTATTCGTCGGCAGATTGACTTTTTCTGCCAAAGCCCATCCAGTACCGATGTACGTCGCCCTGGAACGGGCGGCCCAATCGACAAAGCAGAAAATTCACTTAATCCAAGCCGGCTGGATCGAAGATCCGAGAGAAGAACCCGACTTTAAAAATAGCGCGCGCATCTTTTGTCCGTCTGTGAATGCCATTTTTGCCGACGGTAGAAAGCCGGAAATCCGAGTTAATATTTGGTCGGCGGCCGATATTTTTATTTCGCTTTCAGACAACATTCAAGAAACCTTCGGACTGACGCCAATTGAAGCGATGGCGAACAAACTGCCGGTCATAGTCTCCGACTGGAACGGGTATCAAGAATCTGTACGTCACGAAATCGACGGCTTCCGCATTCCGACTCTGATTCCGCCCCCAGAATCTTGTTTGGATTTAGCGCTAAATTATCTCGACGGTAGTCTGAATTGGCCGACTTACATGGGTCACACTTCCCTAGCTACAGCAGTTGATATTGATGCTTGCACTCGCGCTTTGTGTAAATTAATTGAAAACCGCGAATTAAGACACCAAATGGGGGAAAATGGCAGGCAAAGAGCGACGGAGATTTACGATTGGAAGGTGGTAATTGCTGCTTACGAACAGTTGTGGCGGGAATTGGCAGAAATTCGCCTCGCTGCACCGGAGTCCGCGCATTTGAAACCGGGAATGCCGCCTCATCCGCTGTGCGACGATCCGTTTCGAGTATTGGGTCACTATTCGACTCGAACTTTCAGCAAGGAAATGATGTTGAGTTTGGGGTCAAGTGCTACTCCAGAACTCTTGCAGCAGTTGCAGGCAATTTGGTTTACGAGCTTCGGTCAGGAGCGGAGAATATCTGTTAAAATTCAGATGGAAATATTGACCGCGATCGAACAAAATGGTTCTGTTAGTGTCAAGGAAATTGTCGATCGCTATGTGAAAAACAAGAAAGAATTAGCATACCTGTATCGGACTCTGCTTTACTTGGTGAAATTTGGAATTTTAGTGATTGATGATTGGTAATTGGGGATTGGGAATTGGTAATTGATAATTGGTAATTGATGATTGGTAATTGGTAATTGATAATTGATGATTGGTAATTGGTAATTGGTAATTGGTAATTGGTAAGGAGTTTTGAGTTTTGACCGGGAACGCATTCACAATGGTAACTTAAAACTCCCCTTCTTCCTTCTTCCTTCTTCCTTCTTCCTTCTTCCTTCTTCCTTCCTTCTTCTTTCTTCCTTCGGCTATAACTTGTAAAAAACGATGATTGGCAAATCTGAACTATTAGAAATAATTGCAGGTAAGAATCGCGGTTTGTTGGCGAATGCAAGCGACAAACAGGCGATTTTAAGTGCGATCGCCCAATTGGAAGATTACAACCCAACACCTCGCCCTCTCGAAGCTGCAGAACTTTTAAACGGCGACTGGCGGTTGTTGTATACCAGCAGTCGCGCATTGCTCGGTTTAGACAATTTTCCACTCTTAAAATTGGGTCAAATTTATCAATCTATCCGGGTTGCAGAATCTAAGATTTACAATATTGCCGAACTTTACGGATTGCCTTATTTAGAAGGAATAGTTAGCGTTGCTGCGAGATTTGAAGCGACTTCAGAAAGGCGAGTGCAGGTGAAGTTTGAAAGATCGATCGTGGGATTAAGCAGGTTAATTGACTATGAATCGCCAGCAAAATTTATTAACGAAATTGAGTCGGGTAAAAAGTTCGCTGCTGTTGATTTCGGAATCGATAGCAGGGAACAGCAAGGATGGTTGGATGTTACTTATTTAGACAATGATTTGCGGCTCGGGCGCGGGAATGAAGGCAGCGTGTTCGTGCTGACAAAAGAGTAAGTTTTTGAGGTAATATTGGCGGGCGATCGCTCTTGATTGAGTATTATCTATTGTAGCATCTATCTGAGTTATGGCTGTGCGATCGTAGATCGAAGCATTACATAGGCAGAGCAAAAAGTAGCGAGCTAGATTCCTTTCGATCGGGCATAATGGAAGTACAACCGAGAGACATTCAAAATTACCAAACCGCAGATGGGAAAATTCCTTTTTCAGAGTGGCGGGATGCGTTGCGAGATAGCAGAGCTAAAGCTAAAATACGAGCTAAACTCAACCAAGTCAGGCTCGGTAATTTAGGTGACTGTAGCTTTGTTGGGGAAGGAGTTTGCGAATTGAGAATAGACTATGGCCCTGGCTATCGAATTTACTTCGGACAAATAGGACTAACAATTGTACTTCTTCTATGTGGCGGCGATAAAAGCACTCAAGAACAAGACATCCGCAGAGCAATAAAATATTGGAGGGATTATGAAAGTAGAGATGGTATCTAGAAGTATCAGCTATCAAGAAGAATTAATTGAATCTTTGAAAGACCCCTTAGAGGCCGCTCCTTATATTGAGGCTTGCTTGGAGGAGGGGAATTCAGAAGTGCTAAAGCTGGCATTAAATGATGTTGTTGAGGCCCGTCACAAGATGAATGAACCCTCAGAAGAGGTTGCAGCACTTGTGCAAAAATTTAGCGAATTATTGTCGGAAAAAAAAGGAGCGGAAATTTACTGTTTGAGCGCTTTACTTGATGCACTTGGTTTTCGACTGACGGTGACTGTTAAGGAGAGAAACTCTTCAAACCCCAAATCTTGAAAAAATCCGGTTTCTTGAACCCCGCCCTTGTCTCCAGAAACCGGGTTTTTACCAAAATCTACGCTTCAAACTCCAAATTTCGGAAAAACCCGGTTTCTCGAAACCCCGATGGTAAATCTTGAATTCACATACCTAAACTAAACCCCACTTCGCACATCGAATTTCTTCACTCTCGTGTTGTGCGGGCGCAAGTTCGATCGCTCGTTGATTTCAAATGTTAATTCCCATCGCCCGATCGAGATACAATACAAACAGTATCCTTCAAGCGATCGATGATTTGCTGTATCAATCCCGACTGCCCCAATCCTCAAAACCCTGACGGGGAACAATATTGCCTCAGTTGCGGCGTGCAACTCGTGCCAATCCTGCGAGGGCGTTACCGGATTGTGGAACTCCTCGGCCGAGGCAGTTTTGGCAAAACCTATTTAGCTGAAGATATTGATAAACTAAATGAACGCTGTGTCGTTAAACAATTAGCACCAAAAGATCGAGCAACTTGGGCGATAAACAAATCCGTAGAATTATTTAAACAAGAAGCAAAGCAATTGCAACATTTAGGCGGACATTCCCAAATTCCATCGCTATTTGCCTATTTTGAAGAAGAGAAATATTTATATTTAGTACAGCAGTTTATCGACGGAGATAATTTATTAAAGCTTTGGCGACAGGAAGGAGATTGGCAAGCAAGCCAAGTCAGACAAATGTTGCTCGAACTCTTGCCAGTTCTTAAGTTTATTCACGAACAAAATATCGTTCACCGAGACATCAAGCCTGAGAATATTATGCGCCGTAGCAGCGAGGGTTTGTTAGTGCTAATTGATTTCGGAGTTTCCAAGCAGTTGTCGGGAACAGTAATGTCAAAACCGGGAACGCAAATTGGTTCGTGCGGTTATGCACCCCTCGAACAAATGCAAGGAGGTGAAGCTTATCCAGCCAGCGATTTGTTTAGCTTGGGGGCGACGGCTTTTCATTTACTGACGGGGCTATATCCTTATCGTTTGTGGGTAGAACACGGTTATAGCTGGACAGTAAATTGGCAGCAATATTTGCAAATTCCTATAGATAATGAATTGGCATGGATTTTATCTAAGTTGTTGGCAAAAGATATCCAGCAGCGCTATCAATCTGCAGAGGAAGTTTTAAAAGATTTTCAATGTCTGTCAGGGCAAAATTTTATACCCGATCTACCAAAATTTGACTTTCAAGTGGTGACAGTTGATGTGCGGGGTAATGTAACTACCCGCCAACAGCATCAAGCACAATTTTTTAGGAAAGATTTAGGTAGCGGTACAATCTTAGATATGGTAGCAATTCCTGACGGTAGTTTCGTGATGGGTTCCCCCAGTACAGAAGCAGGAAGATCTAACAGTGAAGGACCTCAGCGAACTGTGAATATCTCTCCTTTTTTTATGGGTAAATTTCCAATCACTCAAGCACAATACCAAGCGGTGATGGGGAATAACCCTTCTCATTTCCAAGATTTTTTCAACAGCAAACATCTTCCTGTAGATCGAGTAAGCTGGAATGATGCTGTAGAATTCTGCGAGAAACTTTCTCAAAAAATAGGCAAAACATATCGCTTACCTTCGGAAGCAGAATGGGAGTATGCTTGTCGCGCCGGAACTACAACACCTTTCTATTTTGGCGAGACAATTACGCCGGATTTAGTTAATTATGATGGTGACGATCCCTACGCTTGGGCACCGAAAGGAATTTATCGCGGACAAACAACGGATGTCGGGAGTTTTCCACCGAATTCATTTGGCTTGTACGATATGCACGGTAATGTTTGGGAATGGTGCGCGGATTCTTGGCACAATAATTACAATGGCGCACCGACTGACGGAAGTTCTTGGGACACTGG
The DNA here is from genome assembly GCA_012034575.1 of Richelia sp. CSU_2_1. Taxonomy (GTDB): domain Bacteria; phylum Cyanobacteriota; class Cyanobacteriia; order Cyanobacteriales; family Microcoleaceae; genus Microcoleus. The sequence goes on from JAAUPF010000003.1 coordinate 62,863, forward strand.
AAAAAACGATCGCCGCGTGCAGCGTGGCGGTTCCTGGGTTTTCAATGCGGTCAATTGCCGCAGTGCATTTCGTAGCAGGCTTCCGGCGGACTATCGCGTCAGGTATCTCGGTTTTCGCGTGGTTCTTGTTGCTGATTAGTCTCCGGTTTCCATTTCCGCGTGGCAGTCTCCCGCGAGAACTCTTCTGTTCTATTTAACCCTTATTTTATGCCAGTATATGTACTGCTGAGATACTTGGGCGAACCCGCCCCTACTATATTGTTAATTTATGTTAATTTTATATTGTTAATTTAGCAAACACTATAGCAAACTAATACAAAATAAAACTGTTCGATTCATAGCAGATAAGAACTTCCGATATGACAACCGTTAAAACTTAGCGCTAAGTTTTAACAATTGACAATTTCTTGGGCATCGCGCTTTAATTTTAATGATGGGAAAGGCGTTAGTTCATCCCCGCCAAGAGACTGACTAACGCCTTTTCCTGTACTCCTTACGAATACACAAAGATTATGCCACAAAATATTGCCCAACAAGGATTCATCGGGAATCCTCGGGCTCTTGCGTACCAAAAACGCCTTTACCCTTGGGCGATCGCGAAACTGATGCCAAATATGCAGCGGGCGATCGTCTGTCGGTTTCGCAGTCGATCGGATGCTGACGGACACTTGCTGTGCTTGCGCCGACTCATGCCGCAAGCTTTGCTAATAATCGTTTTTGACTTGCAGCCCGACTAAAATATCGGGGCAAATCCCCTCGCGACATTCCGCTGACATTAGGGAATTAATTACTGCCGCGATCGCGAAAGTTCACTTTGAGAGGACTAATGAATTCTGCAGTCCTCTTTTAGAGGACTTTCGCTTTGAGGCAGGGGTTTAAACCCCTGCCGGACTAAAGGTTTAACGCGATTGTTGCTAACATAAAATTATCTGCTATTTGCTGGTGAATCATGACTTCGACAACTGCAAAATTCATCCTCGCCCAAACCAGCCAAATTCCCCAATGGCAACCCGCCGCGTGGGAAGATTATTTAGCTGCTTGCGAAAAGCTGGAATTTGAGGAAGCAAGAATATTTTATTATGAAGGACATCTTTGGATAGACATGGGTAACGAAGGACCTCAGCACGCCAGATTTAACGACCTGTTTACTATCATATTTTTCGTTTGGTTTACTACCAAACTAGGACAAGCTTTTGATTCTCTCAGCGGTTGTGTAATTGAAAAGCCTAAAGTGGGGGCTGGCGCACCAGATAAAGTTTTATACATCGGCGGAAATTTCCCTCAATGGAAAAAAGGCGAACCGCGTCGCATTAACCTAAATCAATGGCGAGTTCCCGATTTGGTCGGGGAGGTTGCCGATACAACTTTGGCGAGCGATTTAGACGAAAAAAAGCGGTTGTATGCTGCTTTAGGAATTCCAGAATATTGGGTGGTAGATATTAATGGTGAGAGAGTTTTGGCATTTAGATTGCAAGAAAATGGCAAGTATCAGGAATGCCAATTTTCGGTAGCGCTTGAGGGATTGCCGATCGCTTTGCTGTCAGCAACTTTGAAGCTTTTAGGCGAGGGAAACGGGATAGCAGCGATGTGGTTTGCCCAACAAATCGAGAATTTGTCAGCCGATCGAGAACAGCAAGAATCCTAGCGATAATTTTGCTACCTTCCTGCAGGTATCGCCCGCAAGACACCCGCAGCAGGTCGGAAAAAATGTCCGATCGACAGAGGCGATCTCGCTCTTGAACCTGCGATACTAATTCACAGAAGCCATCCACCGAGTCTCTTCCAGACTGCCCCAAACCATGCCCAAGCCAAAAAAGACCCCCACCAAAAATTATGCTGAAATTAACCTCAGCGACCCGCAATATTACTTCAACCGAGAACAAAGCTGGCTGGAATTCAACAACCGAGTGCTTCACGAAGCCCTAGACCCCCGCACTCCCCTTTTAGAAAGGCTGAAATTTCTCGCTATTTTTAGCTCTAACTTAGACGAATATTTTATGGTGCGCGTCGGCGCTCTCAAACAGCAAGTAGAAGCAAAAGTCAGAAAATTGACGGCCGACGGCCGCACGCCCCAAGAACAGCTAGATGCGATTAACAAGCGGCTGTTGCCGATGGTTACTCAACAGCACGCCTACTTCGATCAAACTTTGCGGCCGAAATTAGCAGCCAGCGGTATTTGTATTCTCGATTACATTGACCTCAATCAAGAACAACGCAATTATTTGCACCGCTATTTTAAAGAACAGGTTTTTCCCGTCCTCACTCCCCTTGCAGTTGACCCCAGTCACCCCTTCCCCTACCTTTCCAATCTCAGCCTCAATTTAGCAGTAGTAGTTAGAGATCCCGACACCCAGGAAGAATTGTTTGCCCGCGTCAAAGTCCCGCAGGTATTGCCGAGGTTTGTCCCCCTCCCCGGCGAGTTGCAGTGGCAGCAAAAGGGAATGTCTCCCGTGTGGACTGGCGTGCCTTTGGAACAGGCGATCGCCCACAATTTAGAAGCGTTGTTTCCGGGGATGGACATTCAGGAATATTACCCGTTTCGGATTACCCGCAATGCCGATTTAACAGTCGAGGAGGATGAGGCGGAAGATTTGCTGCTGGCGATCGAACAGGAACTGCGCAAGCGTCGGTTTGGGGGTTCGGCGGTGCGGATGGAAATTCAAGCGACGATGCCGCCCGCACTCCGAGATATGCTGCTGGAGGAATTGGAACTCGGACTGCAGGATGTTTACACAGTCGAAGGGTTGCTGGGCCTCAAGGATTTAATGTCTTTTATCGGGTTGCCGGTGCCGGAACTGAAAGACCCACCTTGGAATCCGGTAGTGCCACCCCGCTTGCGCAGCCCGGAATCGGGGCGGATTATTGATGAATCGATCGGCCATTCTGATGAGGGTGAGGATATTTTTACGGTCATCCGCCGGGGGGATTTGATGCTGCACCACCCGTATCACTCGTTTGCGGCGACGGTACAGCGGTTTATTGCTGAGGCGGCGCACGATCGATCGGTGTTAGCAATTAAGATGACTTTATACCGTACTTCGGGAGATTCCCCGATCGTCAATTCTTTGATTGAAGCCGCCCAAAACGGCAAGCAGGTAGCTGTTTTAGTGGAATTAAAAGCTAGATTTGACGAAGAAAATAATATTATTTGGGCCCGCAAGTTGGAACAAGCGGGAGTTCACGTAGTTTACGGTTTGGTGGGGCTAAAAACTCACACAAAAATTTTATTAGTAGTGCGCCGCGAAGAAGGCTGCATCCGCCGTTACGTGCACATCGGGACTGGCAATTACAATCCCAAAACCGCAGGGCTTTATACAGATTTAGGCGTGTTGAGTTGCCGCGAGGATTTGGGTAAAGATTTGACGGATTTGTTCAATTATTTAACAGGTTATTCGCGCCAGGTCGCTTATCGAAAATTGTTGGTAGCGCCCGTGAATATGCGCGATCGATTTTTAGCTTTAATCCGCCGCGAGGCAGAATTTTGCCGGTTGACCAATGAAGGCGGCAGCGCTCAGTGCGGTCGAATTGTTGCCAAAATGAATGCTTTAGTTGACCCTCAAATTATTGCTGCTTTATACGAAGCATCTCAAGCTGGAGTAAAAATCGATTTGATCGTGCGGGGAATTTGCTGTTTGCGTCCGGGTGTTGAGGGGGTTAGCGACAATATTAAAGTTATCAGTATTGTCGGCCGCTTTTTGGAACACTCTCGAATTTTTTACTTTTTCAACGGAGGCGAGGAAGAGGTTTATATCGGTTCCGCTGACTGGATGCAGCGCAATCTCAGCCGCCGGGTAGAGGCGATAATGCGGGTGGAAGACCCGACAATTGCTAAGGAATTGCAAGAAATTTTGGGGGTGATGCTGGCAGATAACCGCCAAGCTTGGGATTTGCAATCTGGAGGCAATTACACTCAGCGGCGTCCGCCTGCGAATTGCGCGGAATTGAGCTCCCAACAAATTTTGATGGATATGGCTTTGAACAGTCATTAGTCATTAGTCATTAGTCATTAGTCAGCAGTCAAGATTTATCCCTATTTTCCGATAAAAGGGATAACTTATGCTGGCTTAGTATAAACATATAACTAAAAATTTAAGCACAATGTATTTTTAATCTCACATTAAATAGATCGCCGATCGCCCGTCTCAATCCGCTTCTGGCAAGAGGAACAGATCCCCCGATCGCAAAAATCTCAAAAATTTTATTAACTTTTGATAAATTTTTCTCTATAGCTGAATTCGCTCCAAGCCTTGTGACTAAAGCATCTTCCCGCAAATTAGTCGGTGAAGATTTGATAAAGATTCGGTAAACAGCTCCCTGACACCGATCCCCAATCTCAAAAGTTTGTGGTAATCTGTTTCAGTTCGTTAACAAAAAACAAATTGCGGATCGAGTATGAGTTGCCAAAGGTCGGGGAAGTTTCACTCAGATTTTTTATTTGGGGAAACATTAAAGCATCAAAGCGCCCGGACAGTTTGCTGCAACTCGCAGGGACTAGGCTGCGGGTTCCAGAGAAATCCTGAAAACCCAAAAAAGCCATCCTCCAATCTCGATCGGCAATGGCTCTTCACAAAAATGGACGTATGAAGGAAAAATTTGTTGGTGGTCTACTAGCTGTCTTGTTAGTTCCTACGGTAGGAACGGCATCCTCTTGCCACGCACAACCCACTCGTCGGGCCGGACAAAACTCTCAGAACAACAACCAAGTAATTTCCAGCCAACCGTCCCCGCAGTTAAACGCAACTCGGGTCGAAGCACAAAAAGTCGGACAATACCAATATCAAGCCAAAGCAGTAATTGACCCAGGATCGATCGCCAAAATTCAATCCCACGAATTCGGCGGCCGACAAGCAGCTACAGTCTACGTGCGCAACATTCCGGTCATCACCTTCCTGAATCCGGAAACAAACACAAAAATTGGAACCACCCGTGGCGAATCCGATGCCAGCAGCGAAGTCAAAGTAGCTGGCGATCGAGAAAATCGCACCGCCACTCAACAAAAAGACGCCAGCGGGTCGCCCGATCCAGTTTGGCGGGCTTCCACCCTAGCGGCAAAACTCAACCAGTTAGCCCGCAATAACCTCGATCCCAGCACGATCGTCGTCAAGTGGGAAACAGAAGATCGCTACACAATTCAAGCCAACGGCGAAGAATTGGTAAAAATCGACGCTGAAACCATCCTCCCCGACACCACCAACGACTTCAGCCAAGACGCCCTCCAAGCAACCAACCGCCTCCGCCGCCTCTTCGGCAACGCGCCGCCCCTCGAAGAAATCGCAGGCAAGCCAGAACCAGAACCCCCCGTACTTTCTTTGGGCCCGGTGCAAGTGCGGATCAGCGGCTGGGCTTCCTGGTACGGCCCGGGATTTCACGGCAACCTCAGCGCTAGTGGCGAACGCTTTAACCAAAATGCCCTTACAGCAGCCCACCCCAACTTGCCTTTCGGAACTTTGGTAATGGTAAGAAACCTGGATAACGGCAGATCTGTAGTGGTCAGAATTAACGATCGCGGCCCTTATGTGGGCGATCGGGTAATTGACTTGTCCGCCGCCGCCGCCAACGTGCTCGGAATGCTCAGCAGTGGCGTCGCCCGAGTAGAACTAGAGGTGATCGCACCTCAGACGCAGGAAACCCTCGCACGCTAATTAGGGCTTGCTGAATATATCGATCGCACTTGTTCAAAGCGGGCGATCGATTATTCAGCAAACCCTAACTGTTACCAGGGCCAGAAATAGCCAAACTGCTACCAGTCAGGAGTTAGAGAATCCATTAAGCAAACCTCAACTTGCTTATTACCGCCGACGCAAAACAGTTTTTTATCGTCCGGGTTGCCCTTTTGTCCCAGTCCAAACCCGTGCAATCAGGTAGGGTGGTTGTCCGACATCGGATTTACCTGTAAAAATCGAACTGCGATGGAGTTGATTGACTGCAACATACAGCCAAGAATCTGAACCAAAGCGAACATTATCGGGAAACAAAAAGCGATCGTCTCGCACTAATCGAGTTAGCTTTCCATCCTTGCTTAAGACATCAATGGCATTATCGCGTAGATTAGTAATAAAGTGATTACCTTCTGCATCGGTACTGATACCATCTGATACGGGCTTTTTCCCAACAACCTTAATTGCCTGACTAATTTCTGCGTTGGTTGCTTTCTCTCGAAAGAGTCTGGCCGGCACCGAATACAAAGTCTCGCCATTCATTGCGCCATAGTAGATTATTTCGCCATCTGCCGAGATCGTAATCGGGTTAATCGGCACTCGCGCGTTTTGCATCGAGCCGTCCGGTCTTGGGAACTTCAGTATTTGACCTTCAACAACCAAATCAACATTCTCAGCATTGAGTGAGGGATGATTGGTAAAACGGTGGGCCGTTTTGTTATTGATGTCTACGACTACGATCGCGGGTGTCGCTCCACAGTCTGCAATGTACGCAAATCCTCGTTCGGCATCTACTGCAATATCTTGCATGATGCCACCTCGCGGGCCGATTTCTTCTGGGAAATCCATGCGAAATACTTGTTTGCGAGTATTGATATCAAAGGCAACGAGTTTAGGTTGTTGGGGCTTGCCATTATCAGGCATCCAGTTACCGTGGTCTGTCACCCAAAGACGGTCCTGGGAATCGATCGCAACCCCGTGAGCCGTATTCAAAACATTGCTTCCACTGCCCGGTTTGGCATTCCATTCTTGGTTGGGAAAAGTAGACCAATTGTTCTTACCGGGTTTGATTTCAATTAATTGTGCCGGCCCGCGCCGCATCCCATGAACGCTGGCAAACATTCGTCCATCTCGTGATGCCGTTACGTTTCCTGGGGTGATGTCTAATTCTGCAACAATTTCGGTTTTTCCGACCTCTGGAGAGGCACTAGGAGAAGTCTGGACTACAGCAATTGCGGTTGGAGAGATTGAAGATTGTTGTGTTAAGTTTGTCTCTTTAGAACAAGCAGAAACAACCAGAGCTGTCGTACAGGTTAGCATCCAGATAAATTTTGAAGTGCGTTTCATAGTAGAATCCTTGAAAAATAGGGGGTAAATTTCATCATTGCGATTTGTTATTCAAATCGTTGTCAAAATTGCTTTCACAATTCTGTAAATTTAAAGGCTAATCGTCAAAACTTTTTCCACACCTTGGATTCCGACTCCAAAACGCCGTTTTGCTTGACGCTGCCGCTGCCGTAAGTTATCAAAACTCGGGCGCTAGCGGGAATTTCAGCACTGATATTTGCGACTTGATTTTTGCCAAACAAAATCTTTACCGGATTGTGAAATATGAAATTCTGCACGGTTTTTCCTCCTGCGATTGCTTGTTGAATGCTTTAAATATTGGGTTGTAAAAGTTCAACCATTTTTTGCGCGACACCAGTGGCGGAGGCAGGATTCTGTCCGGTCACTAACCGATCGCTGACTGCAACGTGTGCTTGAAAATTAGGAGCTTCAGTGTGCTTCGCACCGCGTTCGAGCAGTTTCGATTCCAACAAAAAAGGCATAGTTTTCGTGAGTCCGACTGCGGCTTCCTCTTCATTTGTAAATGCTGCAACGGTTTTACCTGCAACAAGATACGATCCATTTGCTAGCCGAACATTTACCAGTCCTGCTGGACCATGACACACTGCTCCAACAATACCCCCTCGGTCGTATATTGCTGCTGTCAGTTTTGCGAGTCCTCGATCGTTCGGAAAATCCCACATTGTGCCGTGCCCGCCTGCAAATAGAATAGCTTTGTACTCAGCCGGGTTAACTTCTTCTGGAGCCAATGTATCGTTGACCTCTGCCATAACTGCGGGATTCTCAACAAACTGGCGGTTAATCGGATCGTCGAGCTTAAGACTGGAAGGATCGATCGGGGCATTGGCTCCAGTTGGACTGACAAAATCGACTTCATATCCCGCTTGCGCGAACAGTGCGTGGGGATGTGCTGCTTCACTTAGATAAAAGCCAGTTTTCTTGCCTTTATCACCTAAGCGATCGTGATTTGTTAGGACAATCAAAACCTTATTCGGCTGATTTGAGGTCAAAGAAGTAACTGGTTTAGCATTGGCTTGAATCAAGACACCCAGCGCACTCAAACCCAGTAAAGTCTGTATGACTATCTTGCCGTTAAACATGATTTTTTTCTCCTTATGACAGAGTTATAATTGTGATTTCACCGCGAAAAACTAGAACGTGGAGCGAGGAGTTATTCCTACATCTTCCAGAACTGTTTGAATCGATCGGCTTATCCAAAGACTATCAACTCATCACGCTGCGTACAACCTGATATTGTCAGAAAATGTCAGATCGATGTCTGAACCTGGAAAAAAAACTTACTGGGTTATTTATTTATTTTGCGTTGTTCGCATGGGAATGCGATGTATTACCGACCGACACGATCGGAACTTGACAAATTATTGATAAATAAAGTATTATGCGAGTTGTCAAAAACAAAGTAGCTCTTTGCGTAATTTTGGTGATAACGCAAGGTTATAATCTCGCTGCATCAAAGTTTTCAGCAATTTCACATTTGACAATTTTGTGCCGATCTATACAATTTTCACAATCGATCCAATAAAAACAACAAAGTTAATGCGACTTGATTGAATCTTCAAGAGCTAGTTGACCTGTGAATGCAAACTTGAGTGGTAATACCTATGCTGACTAAAAATGCTTCAGAGATGCTAGACAAACTGCTAGAATTAGGTTCGTTAACGGATCTACAAAACACGGTTCTTCAAAAAGCTTGGTCTGGCAAGACCTACCCGGAAATAGCAGAAGACCTCGGATATGATGCAGGCTATGTTAGAGATGTTGGTGCAAAACTCTGGCGAGTTCTCTCTAATACACTCGGTCTAGAAATCAACAAGACCAATTTTCGTTCTCAAATTCAGCGGTATTTTCAAACAGCAGAAACAAATGAACCTGTGAAGCAATCAGCTTCACCAACACATAATTGGTCCACTTCTTCTATTCACATAGCAGAATCGTCGCAGGTTTCTTCATCGCTCGCATTACCATTTTCACTGCATGACGAATCAATCGGTCGAGAGCAAGAGCAAACTGAGTTAACGAACTGGATTGAGCATCAAAACTGTCGTTTGCTCGTCATTCAGGGTATGGGTGGAATTGGCAAAACAACGCTGACACAACATCTAGCTCGAACCCTCGGACCTAAATTTGAGCGGGTGATTTGGCGTTCCCTGCATAACGCTTCTCCAGCCAGTGACATGATTGCGGATATTTTAGGTACTCTCGGACATTTAGATGACGAGATTCGCTGGGAAGAGGATCTGAACCACAGCCTGACCGTATTACTCTCTTACCTTCAGCAACATCGGTGCCTTTTGATTCTTGACAATTTAGAAACGATTCTCCGCAGTCACGAACGTACAGGAGATTATCGTGAAGGATATGAAGAATACGATCTGCTGTTCGCCCGTGTGGCTCAATTATCCCACCAAAGTTGTCTAATTATTACGAGTCGAGAAAAACCAAAAACAATTTCTACCTACGAAAAACAGAATAAGCAAGTTCGGTCGATAACCTTGAGAGGTCTTTCGGCACAAGCGGCACAGCAGATGTTGGCAAGTTATGATTTTTCCTGCAATGATTCCGAAGATTGGGAACTGTTTGTAAGTCATTACGCTGGCAATCCACTCGCACTCAAACTTATATCTACGAGTGTGCGCGGGCTCTTCGAGAGCGATCTGGCAGAGTTTCGGAAACTACTGGTTCAGGGTATAGCAATTTCAGACGATATAGATGATTTAATCGAACGACAATTCAGTCGTTTATCGTTGCCTGAAAAAGAACTTATGTACTGGTTTGCGAGTCAGTGCGAAACATTAACTTACGCTCAACTCAATAACCTGCTCCTCAATTCAGTTGCCCGAACCGAATTACCTCGGACATTGGAACGACTCAAGCGGCGATCTTTATTAGAAGATGTTCGGGGTCGATTTAGCCTCCAACCGATGATTGCAGAGTACGCGATGGGACGGCTGATTCAAGAACTTTGCCAAGAGATTGCAAGTGGCGCATTCGACTATTTAAATCGACTACCACTTGTGAATGCTGAAGCAACGGATTATGTCCGCAGCGCTCAAGTGCGACAATTAGTTCAACCGTTGGTTAACTACCTCGTAGAACGATTTAGCACGCGACTGCAATTGGAACAGAGAATCGAGCAGTTGAAAGATATGTTACAAAAGCTCGAACCCAGTCAGAAGTATTCGGGCTACGCAGGCGGTAATTTGTTGAATTTGCTAATTTTAATGGATGTCGATTTAAGCAATCGCGATTTTTCTAATTTGACAATTAGACACGCTTACTTTGCGGGCAAACAGTTACATGGCATCAATTTACAAGGTTGTAGGTTTGCAAACTCCGTTTTTTCGGAAACGTTTGGGAGCGTTTTCTGTGTTGCCATAAGTCCGGATGGAACGATGGTTGCGGCTGGAACGACTAGCAATGACATCCACATTTGGAAGTCGCCAAGTACAAAGTCGGTGGTGGTTCTGCGCGGACATCAAGGATGGATTAAGTCGATCTCCTGGAGCCCGGACGGTCAGTCTCTCGTAAGTGCCAGTCACGATCGAACTTTACGTCTCTGGAGCATTATGACCGGAGAGTGTTCGATGATTCTATCCACTGCGCCTGCTGCTGAAACGACCGTTACCTTTAGTAGAGACGGTCAATTTTTAGCGAGCAGTGGAGATGATGCTGCATTACGTTTGTGGAATGTTTCTACAGGGCATTGTCAGCGGACGATAGACCGCGCTCATGAAGCCGGAATTACCTCACTAAGCTTCACACCCGATGGAACGCGACTGATTAGCACGGGAAAGGATAATGTCATCAACATCTGGCGGTTCTCTGACCTATCGAAGCTGAGTACGTTAGTCGGACACACTAAAAGTGTTTTGTGTGGCCGAGTCAGCCCAGATGGAGCTATCTTAGCAACTGGAAGCGATGATTGTACTGTACGTCTCTGGAATCTTGAGACAGATGAGTGTTTGGCAGTTTTGACCGGACATACCCGTTGCGTGTGGACGGTTAGTTTTAGCCCGGACGGACAATATCTTGTGAGTGGAGGACATGACTTCAGTATGCGTCTTTGGGATGTATCAACCCGACAATGCTTGAGGCTAATTCGCGGACATACCAGCTTTGTTTGGTCAGTTGTTTTTAGTCCAGATGGAAAATTTTTGATTAGTGGCGGACACGATCAAACATTGCGGTGGTGGGAGTTTTCCAAAGGACGACCGTTTAAAACGCTTCAAGGTTACAGTAATGGAATTCAGTCGATCGCCGCAAGTCCTACGACAAATCTTGTTGTGAGCGGCGGACGCGATTCTCATCTGCAATTTTGGGATTCTGAAACGGGTGAACTACTACAAACTCTCACGCCACAAAGCGGTTGGATTCGATCGCTCGCATTTAGCCCAGACGGCTGCTCGCTCGCGAGTGCAAGCGAAGATTTATCGATTCAAGTGTATTGCACCAAAACCAAGCAGAAACTTCAAAGGTTTCTGGGTCACGGTTGCTGGATTTGGTCAGTTGCTTTTAGCCCGGATGCAACGGTTTTAGCCAGCGCGAGTGAAGACAAAACGATTCGTCTCTGGAGCCTTCAGTCGGGGCAATGCTTGGGTATTCTTCAAGGACATACAAACAGCGTGCGGTCGATTTCGTTTAGTCCCAATCACGGGTTTTTAGCAAGTAGCAGTCTGGATGGAACAGTTCGGATTTGGCAATTAGAAACACAACAGCTCGTTCAGACAATTCAGACAGGTTGCGTTCACGCAATTGCTTTCAGTGTAGATGGACAATACTTAGCTTATGGTAATGAGACTGGACTTATTTGTCTTTGTGATGCGACGACTAGAGAAACCATTGCACTTTTGCAAGGACATACTAATCGCATCAGTTCGCTCGCGTTTAGTGCCGACGGTCAGTTATTACTCAGCGGTAGCGATGACTGTACTGCAAAATTATGGCAGGTGAACGATCGAGCGTGTTTTCAAACCCTAAGCGGTCATCAAGATGCAGTAACAGCCGTCACTTTTTGTACTGATGCTGCGACCGTAATTACGGGAAACCTTGATGCGACGCTACGAATTTGGTCAATCAAAAACGGTACTACTTTACAAGCGATACCAGTTATTCGACCTTATGAAATGATGAATATTGCCGATATTTCAGGTTTAACTGAAACTCAAAAATCCCAGCTAAAAATGCTTGGTGCAATGGTCGTTGGTTCCTTATTGCCGATTGCTACCGTGACTGAAAATTAGTAAAGAGTATTAGCCAAGCAGACGAGAATCCCTCACCACAATCTGTGATTTGGTGAGGGAGTATGTCACTAATACCAATTCTGTATGAATTTTAGTGCAAATGTAGAGCGCTAAAATATTAGGTTAGTGCTTTGATTTTGACCTCTCCGAACGGAATAGCAAAATCGAAGCAATCGCAGCGAATACCATAACACCACCAAAAACCAACAGAGCAGGAGTAAATCCGAAGCGCAGGATTTCACCAAATACAAATCCGCCCGTACCGAAGCCGATAAATAGCGTAAACACGTTCAACCCCATTGCTTGCCCCGGTCGTTCCGAACCCAGGTTTGTGACAATGCCTGCCAGCAGGGGTTGCGTCAAATCGTAGCCGAAGGACAAAGCAGTCGCAGCAACGATTGCGACGACAGGCGGAACGTTCGCAATTAAAACCAGCGGGGAAATTGCAGCGATCGCGAAACCGACAGGCAGTATGCGGTTGCGCCCCCACCGATCTGCTACTCTTCCGATAATCGGGCCGAATATAATGCCTGGAACTCCATACCCCAGCAAAGCCATCCCGATTTGGGTTTCATTGAACCCGTACCGCTGGGATAAGTAAAGTCCCAACCAGGTAAAGATACCGGAGTGAAAAATCCCGTTCAGAAACACGTAACCGTAAGTTCTAGCACCCCGCCGCGATGTCAGCAGTTCTTTGTATCCCGCCAGCAGATTTTTTAAGTGAAAAGGAACCTTTGATTTGGTACTTGTAATTGAGCGACGCTGTTTCCACAAGATGTAAAACAATACGCCAGCAACAATACCGACACCCACAAACAATCCTTGCCAACCGACCGCAGGTAGCAAAATGGCACCAAAACTAGACCCCAAAGCCATACCGCCAGCCATCGCACCAAATATCCACCCCAAAGGACGACCGCGCTGCGAGTAGGGGTACAGTTCTCCAATCAGAGTTAAAATTTGTGGAATAGTACCGCTAGCGCTCAGTCCGGTCACAAGTCGCCATCCAATTAGTTGAGTTGCCGACTGAGCAGTTGCACTCAACAAAGTTAATACCATCATTGCGAATAATGATATTAGCATCACCGATTTTCGACCAACTTTATCTGCCACCAACCCAAAAAATAGCGAGGTAATTCCATAGGGAATCATGTAGGCCGGAATCAGTAATCCAATGATTTGGTTGCCAACTCGAAACTCTTCCGCTAAATGGGGAATGATTGGCGCAACCATGTAGGCTTGAAAGAAAATGAGAACGGTTGCCGCGCTGAGAGTCCATAACAAGCGCTCCCGCTGGTCGGATTCTCTAGCTGATAAGCTGCTACTAATTTCCATTTTGTTCTCCAGTTGAAGTAAGTAAATGTTTGAAGTCAAAAGCCAAGCGATTTACTACCAAGAGCCAGTATTAGGCATCGAAACCCAAGGTTCTTGAGGTGGCAAAGCCTCATTTTGTTGCAGCAGCTCAATGGAGATGCCGTTCGGGTCTTTGACAAATGCCATGAACCCATCGCGAGGCGGGCGATGAATGGTGATACCGTGAGATTTGAGAGTTTCGCAAGTTTCGTAAATGTTCTCGATTCGATAAGCGAGATGACCGAAATTGTCGCCCCTCTCGTATGTTCTATCGTCCCAATTATGCGTTAGTTCGATTTCTGGTCCGCCCGGTTCCGTTGCTAAAAAATAAAGAGTGTACTGCCCGCTTGGGTAGTCTTTTTGGCGGAGGAGTTTCAACCCTAATAGTTCGTAAAACCGCAAGGTAAGCTCGACATTTTCTATCCGAATCATGCAGTGTAGAAATTTCATACCGTCTCCTCATTAAAACTCTTAGACATGGCACTTATCAAATCGGGCAACTGCTCTAAAGAAAACGAAGTAATTTGATGTTGGCGCGCCAGTTCCCAATGGTGTTCGGCTTGGTAGCCCCATATAGCCCAATAAGCGCTGTAACCTGCTTGCTTGACATCGATCGCATTGATAATGTTGTCATCTAGGAAAAAGATTTCATCGGGACGAACGCTATGCTCTAGTTGGATTGCTTTTAGAGCTGCTGGTTTATTGCGTTGCTCTCCAAAAACTTGATGGGGGTCTAGCTTGATTCCGGTTTTTGCCAGAATTTTGATAATCGAATCACTATCCTTAGCCGAAACGATATAAAGGGGAGCATCCAATCCCTTAAGAAATGATTGAATGTTTGGGTAAAGTGTATGTTGTTCTAACCACAACAATTCTCGCTCTTGTTTGGCCTTTGTTCGGTACTCATTCACCTTTTTTACAAAAATTTCGACTTCAATCGGGTCTAAGGATAAATAAAGCCGCTCGTAATCATCTTGCGTCCGAATTGGTGTATCCATGTCGAAAATTGCCACTGCAAAATGTCCTAAATGCTTGGCAAAATTTCGGCAGTGAGTAAACCGTTTGATAAAGCTAGCTGGGATGTTAGCTAATCCTTCCAGGCTGAAATTTTTGATCTCTAAATCATAGTAACCATTCCAAGTAACTAGAAGGCATTCGTTCAGTCCATCAGCAATTACGCCATCAAAATCCAATGCAAATATTTTTTGTAGACCTTGCATTTGTGTTGTCATTCCTTTTTTACTTTCATTTTGAGGTGTGTTTTGGGTTAAGCAAAAACTGAGAAGTGACTTAACCCAAACAATTAATCAGTTGCGAAATTATGCAGTCTTTTTTTGACTTCAGAATTGATTGCTATCGCAGCAATCGGGGTTAGCGAATTGCCTCTGCTAGCTCTCGGTGCGGTTGCGCTCGGAGTTCGGCAACTGCCGCAAAAGTTTCGCGCATGAATTCTCCAACGTAGGCGTAATAAGAAGCTGTGATGATGTTGCCATCCCGCACGACTCGCGCGTTAATTACATTAGCGCCCGAGTTAATCATGTCGTCTTTCATTTTGATTGAATATTTCACAAGGATGTGCCAATTCTGGAAGGTAGAGACCTGTTAATTGATGGGTATTGCCCAGTATATGGTGACTGGTAACAATGAAAAGAATCCGTTGGGACATGATAAATCTTCCTTGCTTCACAAGCGTTTAATTGTTGGAAATTTACCCAAAACCGCAGCAAGCAACTCAATTTAAAGTCGAGAAACGCTCGATTTTTTTGATAAGCAATACTTCGGCTTTCATCGAACTACATTCACACTACTGGAGCAATTCGGCAGTCGCAATCGTATTTTGTCTGCTAATTTGTCAGAAATTGTCAGATGTCAGTCAATCAAACGTCGCAGGGGTTGCAATTCGGTACGCACGGCTTTCTTTTAACACACATTTCGCACCCTCAACTGGCACGCAAAGGTCGAACATGGGATGGAAACAGAAATCGCATTCAGGCATTGTTTTTCGGGCGCGAGTTGCGCAACAGACACCAGAAAAACTTGAAAAGCTTGCAGCTTCTATGGGTCACTTGTACGGAGGTAAGGGGAAACCCGGTGCCCTACTGGATCTGCTGGCATCTGGAGATTTTGTTCTCGTACCCAAAAACGCAACAGATGTCATAAAATCTGTGGCACAGTTATTGGAAGAAACCTCGCCGTCTGCCCTCAAATTGGAGCGCTCGCGGGGGGACGCTACTCAAACAATTCCTGCGGGGTCACAGCAAATCTAGACCGATATGTTCCTGATGTTGGTAAAGCAAATTATGCTCGATCGAGAATTGCTTTCAGCAGGTCTGCCCGGATGTATTCTGTTGTGAAATAGTGCTAATTATCAACAATTTATTTACGTTTTAATTAGTAAGTTTTGTCGGTCGCACTCTCAAATAAACGACTGTTCTATTAATTGAGTTATTTAAGTTAATTAATAAAAGCGCTTCGCGCAACAGGGGCGATCGTTAAATAGGGCTTGCTGAATATATCGATCGCACGTTACGTGGGCTGGGTTAAGAGAGCGTGCGATCGAGTGCGAGCGTGCAAGATTGACTGGTAAAATGGGTCAAAACCCGTGCATCACCATCGACAAAAGTGTACCGAAAAGTTGAGCTTGCTTATAGTCCCCCCATCAGAAAAAGATAAGTTTAATCAGGTTTGGATAAGTTTTACGAAGCAGTTCTGCCAATTGCGGGCTTTAGCCCTCACTACAAACTGTCTTGCCATACACGGTTATTCCGGGCTTAGTCCGGGATTTACGGGGTTAAATGTATTTGTCTGGATCTCGACGATCTGAGTCGGCCGCTACACAAATCTTGATGTGAGTTAAATACCTCGATCGCCCGCAATGTGCTATGACACACATGGCGATATTTGCGATCGAATATTCTGCTTTCTGCCTTTTGCCTTCAGGAGATTTGTACTGGTGCGCCTGTTTACTACCATTGCAGCACTGCGCTGCTACTTAAATTCGCAAAAATCTGCTGCGCCTGACTTGGAAGTCGGTTTGGTGCCGACGATGGGATCTTTGCACGCCGGACACCTCAGCTTGATCCAGCGGGCGAGGCAAGAAAACGCGATCGCGCTGTCAGCATTTTCGTCAACCCTTTGCAATTCGGACCGCAAGAGGATTTTCAAGATTATCCCCGCAATTTGGAGGAAGACCGATCGTTGTGCGAACAAGCTGGAGTGGATGTTATTTTTGCTCCCCCAGCAGCGGAAATGTTCGGTAAGCCTGCAGGGGCCCGATTGCAGCCCGCCGAAACACTGATTCAACATTCTTTATTGACTGGAGTAGTCCCGCCGCCGGCAATGACTGCGGTTTTGTGCAGTAAGTCCAGGCCCGGTCATTTTCAAGGCGTAGCAACGATCGTCCTAAAACTTTTAAACTTAGTCCAGCCGGCGAGAGCTTATTTCGGTCAAAAGGACGCCCAGCAATTAGCAATTATTCGGCAACTGGTGGCAGATTTTAACTTGCCTGTAGAGATTGTCCCGTGTCCGATCGTCCGTGAAGCATCCGGACTGGCCATGAGTTCTCGCAATCAATACCTCACCGCAGAGCAAAAACAGCAAGCCTCCGTACTCTACCGCGCCCTGCAGCAAGCAGAGCAAGCTTTCAAAACAGGCGATCGCACTGCTGCGACCGCTGTCGCCAGCTTTAAAGCAGAAACAGCAAAAGTCCCGGAAGTTCAGCTAGAGTACGCCGAACTCGTCGATCCCGATACTTTGACGCCGTTAGAAACAGTAGAAATAGAGGGACTTTTAGCAGTGGCTGCTAGAGTCGGCTCGGCTCGCTTGATTGACAATATTATTTTGAAAAACAGATTGCCCATAGTGGCGATCGACGGTCCGGCGGGAGCAGGTAAATCTACCGTAACTCGGCAAGCAGCTCGATCGCTGGGCCTGTCTTATTTGGATACCGGGGCGATGTACCGGGCCCTGACTTGGCGAGCCCTAGCTACCAATACTCCGATTGGCGACGCACCTGCGATCGCCGAATTAGTCAATTCCAGCTATTTGGAATACAACCTCGATCCTGCATCTTTCATGATGAAAATTAACGGTGAAGATGTTACCGAGGCAATTCGCAGTTTGGCAGTGACAGCCCGCGTTTCAGAAATTGCCGCCCATCCGGCCGTGCGGCAGTTTATGGTGAAGCAGCAGCAACAGTGCGGCAAAACAGGCGGAATTGTTGCCGAAGGCCGCGATATCGGCACTAACGTGTTTCCCGATGCGGAATTGAAGATTTTTTTAACCGCTTCGGTACAAGAGCGAGCTCGCAGGCGGCATTTAGAACTCAAAGATACCGGTCGGGGCGATATTAGTTTGGCACAGTTGGAACAAGATATTGCCCTGCGGGATGAAAAGGACAGTACGCGCAAGATTGCACCCCTGCGCAAAGCTGCAGATGCTGTGGAAATTTCTACGGACGGTTTGGCTGTTGGCGAAGTGATCGATCGGATTATTGCTTTATACAAAGAGAGAATAGGCGCGCCGAGTGCGGGGTCGATCGCCAGCAACTAGGCGGCGAGAGTCCGCCCGCTACAGTCTCAGAAATCGGTTTTTTTACCCAAATTAAAGGTTTAGATCTGTATTTTTGCAAAAAACCCGGTTTCTGCCTGAGTCAAGTTTTTTCGATCGATCTCTTTCCTGGGAACGGTTATTTGGAGTAGTATCTGTGGTGGTAATCCAATTTAAGATTAATTTCTTAAATTAAATAACTGGATATCTACACAGAAGTTAAAATTAATCGCGCAAGGTGTGAAGGAGAGAAAAACGTGATAAACATCAAACGGTTGTGGAGGCGGCGAAAAAAATTAATCGTTGCTTTTATAGCCGCTGCAGGCAGTTTTTTGGTGGGCGTGACTATGCCGGTGAACTTGCGGGCCGATCGGCCAGAACCGCCGTCGCCAGCCAAAGTCGTTGCCGTATCCCAGTTGCAAATACAAAACCCGAGTCCAAAAGTTGGCAAAGTGAAACAGGCGATCGATCGGAGAGTCGCGTTTTCCCAACAGGCGATCGAGCAATTGCAGGAAAATCGCTTTGACTCTGCTCTACCGTCCCTATTTCGCGGTACGACTCTCCGTCAGGCGAGGCTGGATTCCCAGCAAAAAGCGATCGCCCTCACATTTGACGACGGTCCATGGCCGAGAACCACAGAACAAATCCTCGATATTCTCAAGAAAAACAATATTAAAGCTACATTCTTCTGGGTAGGAAGGTACTTGCAAGCTTTCCCAGAATTGGGCAAGAAAGTAGCTGCTGCCGATCACGCGATCGGCAACCACACTTGGAACCATCAATACCATCAATATAACTACAGGGGTGCAGCTCGCGAGATCGATCGCACGACATCTTTAATTCAGGAAGTGACTGGCGTTAAAACATCGATGTTCCGCCCCCCTGGCGGCATTTTAACCAACGGATTGGTTAATTACGCTCAGAAAAACAATTATGCAACTATTATGTGGTCTGCGGATTCTTTAGATTGGCGAAGCAGCACGCAATCGCTGATGGAAAATGTCATGCGACAAGCAAATTCCGGCGGCATCGTACTGATGCACGACGGCGGCGGCGATCGATCGAGAACCGTACAAGCTTTGCCCAAAATTATTTCCAGGTTGAGAAAGGAAGGGTACAGGTTCGTAACAGTTCCCGAATTATTGCAGATGGAAGAACGGCATTTAAAGCAGCAAGAAACAGCACAAAGATAAGATTTTGGAAAATGGGAAGATTGCGAGATTTTCCCATTTCTTTGATACAAGTTTAAGTGACGGCGTTCAAATCGAAATCGGCGCAGTTAAAATACTGTGTTGCAGTCTGGTCTCGGCTAAACGTTCGGCTCGATCTGCTAGATTCCCGATCGCCAACTCGCCAATTAACGAATAGTAAGCGAGGCGGGCGCGTGCTAGGGCTTCGATCGGGGAAAATCCAATTTGCATAAATAAATTCTGAGTATATTCCAAACGTTGCCGATCGACATTGGCTAACACCGCTGCAACTTTGGGGTCATTTGTCGCCCAAGCACGAATGGCATTTTCGATGCGACCATCTGCTAAACCAGGTGTCACACCATCATCTTCGATATCCAATTCAAATAATCGCAATAGCTTTGTTTTGGGAGTTGCATCCATTCGATCGACAAGTTCGATAATACCGATCGTATCCAATTGAACCCATTCTTCTAGTATCGCATCTAGCAAATCGTTCCGATCCTTAAAGTGCCAATAAAAACTACCTTTAGTCACTTTCATTAACTTCGCCAGGGGTTCAACTCGCACTCCTGCCACACCGCTTTCAGCCAAGACAGCTAATCCTGCCTTGACCCAATCTTGCCTGCCCAGTTTGGGTTCTAAAGTTTTTGACTTGACCATACGTTACCGTATTGACACCAAGAATATTCTAGCGTAAAGTAGTCACATACGGTAGCGTATGGAGTTTTTATGCAAGCATCTGTTCAAAATAGTTTTGATGCGATCCAACTGCAACGATCGCAGATTGCGAGTGCCAGTGAAATTGCAGCAAAGGCATTTGAAAACGATCCGGTATTTGCTTATCTGACGCCAGAAAATCGCGAATTGCGGTTGCAGGCTTTAACTTGGCTGATGGGTAAGGCGATCGAATATTGCATCCCGCACAACAACGTCTATACAACACCAGATTTGCAGGGAATTGCCGGCTGGTTGCCGCCCTATCAGTTTTCGAGCGATCCGTTCCAACTTTTGCAACTGGTAATGCAACTTCAGTTGTACAACTTGCCCTTCAAATGCGGCTGGAATCGAGCGGGGCGATGGCTGGCTTTCCTATCAGCAAGCGAACAAGCGCACCAACAAGATATGGGCGATCGACCCCATTGGTACTTAGAATTAATGGTTGTGAATCCAGCATCGCAAGGCAAAGGTATTGGCAGTCGATTGTTACAACCAGGACTCGATCGGGCCGATCGAGATGGATTGCCCTGCTATGTCGTGACTTTTACCGAACAAGCCGTGCGTTTTTATCAAAAAAACGGGTTTGAAATACTCAGAAATCAGAAATTATCTCCCAATACTCCACCATTTTGGACTTTAAAGCGCAATCCTCGATCGTAGGGCTTTTTTAAAGCATTGTTTGCTTGCAGCAGATTGCGCGCGAGTCCAGTACATTTTACCCCCCCAACCCCCCCTTATTAAGGGGGGGAGTGTAGTTATCAAGGAGGGAGTTTACTTCATCAATTTGCAATTCGCAGTAAATTTTGTTGCATATTTATTGATTTTAAATTGTTAAGTAAACGACAGAAATATGGTGTTCGATCGACTGCTTGCAGTCAAGCTATTGCAGAATAGCCAAATCAAAAAATTCCAGATGCTGGAATTGCTTTTCTACACTGGGGGAACGTCTGCCGCGAAACGAGCGCAAAAGCTCAGATTCCTCTTTTACTCGCTTGCAACTATGATAAGTAATTGACCGGACGCGATCTAACTGCTTGGCTATGACCTCTACAAATGAGCTACCGCTAGTTGATTTGACCAGACAAACTTATCCTGCATTATCGCAGCCTCCCATACTTGCGAGCAAGCGATCGGGATGGCGGGGGATATTTTTCAACCACTACGACCATCCACCTCATGAAAGTCCAGAATTTGAGTACGCGCAACACATTATTGGAGTTACGGGACGCGGGCATCCCATTCAGTCAGAACATCGATTTGAAGGTCAAGTACAAACCTGTTATTGTCAGCCGGGCGATGTGCTTTTTATTCCTGCTAAAATCGGATATTCATCGCTCTGGAAACAGGGCGGTGAGTTTTCCTTAATTGGCTTTTTCCCTGCATTCTTCGATCGAACTGTCAATGAATCTGTTCGAGTCAAGCAGATTGAACTAATTCCCCAAATCGGTCGGACCGATCCGTTCGTTCAACAGGTTGGAATTGCCCTCAAAGCAGATGTAGAAGCAAATCATCCAGCAGGGCGATTGTTTGGCGAATCTTTAGCAACTGCATTAGCAATCCACCTCCTCAAGCATTATTCAGCATGGCAAGTAAAACTGCCCTTAAAATTGACGGGTTGTTTATCCGAGTCTCAATTGCAAGCGGTGATGGATTATATTGACGCGCATCTCGATCGAGATTTTTCACTGTCAGAAATGGCAGGGGTGTTGAACTTGAGCCAGTATCATTTCTGCCGTTTGTTCAAGCGATCGACAGGTACAACTCCCCATCAATATCTTACTATATGTCGGGTCGATCGAGCCAAGCAATTATTGTCAAAGCCTGAATTAACGATTACTGAAATTGCCTTTAAAGTTGGCTTTAGCAACCACAGTTCCTTTACTCGCCTCTTCCGCCAATATGTCGGCGTCACGCCAAAAGCATTTAGAGAAATGCAGTAACAATTCGAGCAAGATTCGCACAGATATAGCAAAGATAGTCAAGCATTGAGTGAGGGGCGATCGCTAAACTTAGCATATTCCACCATTCGATCGGGAGAAATGTTGATGGCAGCAAATGAAGTAGGCGAAAAGGCTCCCCAGCCTGACGCAATGCCAACCAAAAAGAAATCTTTCAAACTTAGCCTCCAGCAAAAAAACTGGGTTCTATCGTTTCATATTGGCTTTGCAGCATTGTGGACTGGAACCGTTATTAGTATGTTTCTCATTGCACTCAGAAACAAGGATACGACTAACTCAGACATTCTGTTTGCGCTCAACTCAGCCATCAATTTACTAGATGATGTTGTGGTGATTCCTGCTGCGATCGGATCGGTAGTCACGGCTGCGATTCTCTGCTGGCAAACGAACTACGGCTTTTTTAAATTCTACTGGGTAATCGCCAAGTGGATTCTCACAACTGGATTGATAATGTTTGGAACATTCTGGTTATTTCCTTGGGGTAAGGAGGCGGAAGCGATCGCCTCATTAGAGGGAATAGGTGCGTTTAATAATTCTACTTACTTGTTCGATGCCAGAGGGGTACTTATCGGTTCGCTGATTCAGGTATCATTTCTGTTTATCGTCATTGCGATTTCTACGTTAAAACCTTGGGGGAGAAGACTTGTAAAGGAAAAGAATCTGTTACCAACACAGCGTCAGTAAGATTGCGTTCGATCGCCCAACCAAAATAAGATTAGTTTGCAGCATCGGACTTCAGTCCTCGGATTTTAAGGACTAAAGTCCGATGCTGCGAACCGTTTTGTTCGATCGCCCAACTAAAATAAGATTAGTTTGTAGTAAGGACTTCAGTCCTCAAATTTTAAGGACTAAAGTCCTCACTACAAACCGTTTTGATGATGGAGTTTGCCATGATTCGATCGATCGCACCCGATGACACAACCGCGCTAATTGCCATAGCAGGCGCGATCGGCTTCCAACCAAAAGAACTTGAGGAATTAAGCGAAATGTTGGCCGATTACTTCAGCGGCGACAGCGACAGCGATCGTTTCTGGCTTACCGACGACGACAGCGGGCCGGTTGGAGTCGCCTACTGCGAACCGGAACGGATGACCGATCGCACTTGGAACCTACTATTAATCGCCATCCGACCCGATCGCCAGCGACAGGGACGCGGTGCGGCACTGCTGCGCCGCGTCGAACAAACTTTGGTGGCGCGCGGCGGGCGGATGTTGCTGGTGGAAACGTCAGGGCTGCCCCAGTTCGAGCGGGCGCGGGCTTTCTACGCCAAGTGCGGCTATCAGGAAGAGGCGCGCATTCGCGACTTCTACGCGGCGGGCGATGATAAAATTGTGTTCCGCAAAGTTTTGAATGCAGACTAGGGCTATTTTTAAACTCTTATTTGAGATTCCGATCCCCCTCGCATCCCCCTTAAAAAGACCCACTTTGATACTCTTGCTCCCCCCTTTTTAAGGGGGGCTGGGGGGGATCTCAAACCCAGAAAACACGATCTAAACCCCGGTCTCGCTCAACTGAGAATTCACCCAATTAGCCGCCGCTAAACCCGATCGCAACGCACCATCAATTCGTGAAGCGAAGCTATCGGGCAGGGAATCGCCCCCGCACAAATCCCCCGCACAAACCAGCGGCAAATTTCCACCAGCAGGCAAACAAGCAACAGGTAAAGAATTGCGACAAAAAGCATAGCGCCAGCGATGAACCTGCAACCATTCCGGCTCTTTCAACCAAGGCATTAAATATTCAGCAGCGCGATCGAGCAATTCCCTACCCGCCACTTCCAAATTGACAGCTTCTAAGTAGCGTTCTGCAAAAACAGCGCTGCTGTGAACCACAAAAACAGGCTGGGACAGATCGATCCGCTTGCTGCTGTCCAATCCGATCCAATCTAAATCGGAATTATCGGGAAAAAATACAGATTTTCGCAGCGGATTTAAACTGTCTAAATCCTGCTGTTTCGCTGCAGGATAACCGGCGATCGCTGCAATGCAAGGGTCATATTCGATCGAGCGCAATTTATCCAAAAAATCCGGCTGCAAACCGATATCTGAATCCAAAAACATTAACGCTTGAGGAGCCGGAATTGCGACTACAACAGCCTTAGCGATCGATTCTTGAGGCTTGTCTAAATTACCGTCAGTAACTTCTAAAGCCAGATGCCACATTTGGTTATCTGTACGGGAAATAGCTTGCACCCGACGCCCGTACCAAATGTCTAAACCTTCAGCCAGATACTTACCGATAGCATTCATACCATCGGGTGCAGCATAACAAGACTTAGGAATCGCAGCAATTTCGCCATTTCTGAATTCTCCAACAGTATCAGTCCAGAGTTTCAGTAAATCGCGATCGACTAAATCCTCAATCAGCCCTCGCACCGCATCCCCCTGAGGTTCTAGATAGCGCGCGCCGTGATCCGCCCTGCCGCCCTGCACCCGGCGAGTAGCGACTCGTCCCCCCGGGCCCCGAGATTTTTCGACAACTGCTACAGCATAACCAGCTTGACGCAACTGCCGAGCGCACATCAACCCCGCCATCCCCGCACCGATCGCCACAACATCGAACATACTCATAGAGTTGACAGTTGACAGTTGACAGTTACCAAAAAGCTGGGCGCAGCGTAGCGGAGGGTTAAAGCCCCGTCCTGATAGTCCGGCTTTGATTCGAGTGTAAAGATTCCTTGCCAGCCGCAAGTTTATAGCCACAATTGCCTGTAAGCACGATAAAATTATCCCATGATTGTACTAGAGTTCAAGTTAAAAGGCAAGCCACAGCAATACCGGGTCATTGACGAAATGATTCGCACAGCTCAATTTGTCAGAAACAAAGCTCTCAGATACTGGATCGACAATCGGGGAGTTAAATTATCGGACTTATACAAACAATGCGCGATCGTGGCGAAAGAGTTTGAATGGGCGGGTAAACTTAACTCGATGGCGCGTCAGGCTTCTGCCGAACGTGCTATTTTTGCGATTCAACGTTTCTTCGCTAATTGCAAAGCCAAGAAGCCAGGGAAAAAAAGGATATCCGCAATTCAAAAGCATACCCGTTCCGTAGAATACAAGACTTCAGGCTGGGCGCTTTCTGTCGATAAAAGATGCCTGACTTTCACGGATGGCTTTGCAGCGGGAACCTTTAGGTTAATTGGCTCTCGCGATCTGCATTTCTACGCACCCAAAGAAATCAAGCGAGTCAGAGTAATTCGTCGTGCCGACGGTTACTACACTCAGTTCTGTATTAACGTAGAACGAA